>NZ_JADYXC010000008.1:0-175452 GCF_015864505.1 Pseudoalteromonas sp. SWYJ118
GCGATGATCAGGGATTGGTGAAAAATGTTCATTAAAGGCAGATAACATTTGAGACTCCTATGAATTAGAAGCGTATTTGATCACACTTGGCTCAAAATGGAAAGTTCATGATCTTGCCCTGCGCCTTCAGGCTTAAGTTAAAATATTTGTTCGTCATCACTGTCTACGTGTAGCTCTAATTTATTGTTAGCATGATCTATATGCATATTTAAATGAATTGGGTTACAGCAGGCAGTGCAGTCCTCAACGTAGTCTTGATCGCCCATGCTTGCGTCTAGGTCTAAATGTATGTGGTGGCCACAGTGTGGGCAGGCAATTCGTTGTGATAAATAGTTTTTCATAATCACTCCAGTTATAAATAATTAAGTAATTGTGTATATGCTAGCAACTACTTAATGGCTCAAAGCTGAACTCCTTACTTACTGATTAAATATAGTTCTGAATAGCCTATTATGACATTTCTTTTACGCAGAAAATTGTATTAAATGAGCAGCTTTTCTATATGTTGTTTAGCTTCAGTAAGATAGTGCCCGGCAAATATATTAGCGTGATTTAAAATAGGGTATAACTGGTATATTAACTTACGTTTTTCGTAATTTGGCGATAACGGATAGTGCTGGTTATAGGCGCTATAAAAGTCTTTTGGCAGTGGAGCAAATAATTCACTCATTGCAATATCCACTTCCCGATCACCATAATAACAAGCCGGATTAAATATCGTTGGCTCTGCTTTTAAAAAGCCCATATTTCCACGCCAAAAATCACCATGCAGTAATGACGGCTCTACATGATGGCTATGGAGTTGTTCTTTTACTGTATTTATTAAGCGCTCTGGCTCAACAAAGTTAATGCCTTTTTCAGCGAGTAACTGTAATTGCCAACCTATACGCTCTTCGGCGTAAAATACATCCCACTTTTTATGCCAACGGTTAGGTTGTATGGTATTAGCTATGTAGTTGTCTACATCAAAACCAAACATAGCTTGGTCGTGTTTATGGTGCATTTTAGCGAGGCTGCTTCCCATAGTTGCCCACGTGTTGTGGGGTTGTTTATCTAAAACAAGCCACTGTAAAACAATAAATGAAAATTCAATATTAGCGCCGGTTACAATACATTCAGGTACTTTAAAGTGACTATTTTGCGCTAGCAGCCTTAAGCCAATAAATTCACTTTCTAAACGTTCAAGTTCGCTTTTTAGGGCTATTTTAACCAAGTAGTTATGCGTACCATTGGTAACATGAAATAGTTTATCGGTATTTGTACTTTGTAATTGGCGTTTATAGGTGTGTTTAAAGTCAAAATTAATGGCTTGGCTGATGTGCTCATTTACTGTTTTCCACATAACAATTGCTCGCCTTTTAAACAGATACTTAAACTATGGCAAAAAGGTATTAATTTAACAATCTAAACGTTGTAAAATTAACGACTATATTGCATAAAAATTACACTTACTGTAATGGAGTAAAAATGAACAAAAGTTTAATAACCAATTTGCTAGCGGGTTTATGTGTTGTTGTCGGTTTTATGTTTAACCAAGCAATTGTGTTATCTGTTGGTTTATTTGCGCTTTCAGGTGCGGTAACTAATTTATTAGCGATTCATATGTTGTTCGAAAAAGTCCCGTTTTTATATGGCTCAGGCGTTATAGCGCTTAAGTTTGAAAGCTTTAAAGTAGCAATTCGTAATTTAATATTAACGGAGTTCTTTTCAGAGCAAAAAATTAATAATTTACTCAATAAAGCGCAGCCAAATATCGATTTTGAGCCAATAATTAGTAATGTTGATTTAAACCCTGCGTTCGACAATTTACTTGTCGTTATTGAAGAGTCACAGTTTGGTAGCATGTTGGGTATGTTTGGTGGCACAGCGGCAATAGAGCCAATGCGTGAAAAATTTATTGATAAAATGCAACACTCACTTGGTGAAATTTCTCAAACTGACGACTTTAAAGTATTAGTAAGCCAAACACTTTCACAAGGTAATAGCGCAGAGAGCTTACATAAAACAGTGCTTAAACTAGTTGATGAGCGCCTTGACGAGCTTACCCCTAAAATGGTTAAAGAGATTATTCAAACCATGATCCGCGAGCACTTAGGCTGGCTTGTAGTATGGGGTGGTGTGTTTGGTGGTGTATTTGGTTTAATAGCGGCCGTGATTTAAATATAGCTACTGATACCAATTAAAAAAATAATCATTTTATCGCATTAAATAGCGCACTTACTGCATTAAAAATTGTTCGTATACGAGTGCATGGATGCAGGAGGTAGAGCAATGCAGGGAGCAATTAGTGATAGCAACTACAAGTTATAATTTCGCCTTATTATTGCGCTACTTTATTAGCGCAATAATAGATAACTAATTTAATGCAATTTGTATGACTTATTTTTTCAGGCTGTTATTATCGCCCCCATAATTTAGTCGTGTTTTTTAGGAGCAACGGTGAGCAAAACGTTAGCCAGTTATTATCAGCAAGCATACGCTTGCGATCAGCAGCATTTTAACCAGTGTTTTTATTGTGGCTGTGAAGCGACAGAGCGCGACCATTGTCCGCCGCTGCATATGCTACAAAGCATTGTTGATTTAGGTGAAGAAGCTGATTTTATCTCTATTCCTGCATGTTATGAGTGCCATGCACTTTTACATAACGAAAGGTTGATGACGATTGATGAACGCTTTACTAAAATGAAAAAAAAACTTGCCACTAAATATGCAAAACCACTGCGTGTTTATAACATGTGGGAAGAAAACGAACTTGGCGACATGAGCGATGAGTTTGCCCATAGTATTCAAGCGGGTATGAAATTAGGAAAAGAAGCCGCTGAGCGTTTAGCGTTTACTGGTTTTAGCTATGCCACAGAAGATGCCAAAGTAGCAGTACGTGAAAAAACAAAAGAGTTTGATGTAGAAGGCATGATATTTACCGACTTTAAAGAGGCGCTAAATTACTGCATTAATGATTTAAACGTACAAAAAAGTGACTTTTATAAAATTTTGGTTGAAGACTACCAAGGGGATTTTAATAAAGCGCTAAGCCAGTATCGTCACCGTCATGACAAAGTGACAGCGGCTAAAGACGGTAATACAATTATTAAAGATTTTTCTAAGTTACATAAGCAAAACTCTGATTTTGTAACGCGTACGGTTAAGCACTTTATTAGTAAAGATCCATCGCTTACAACCGAAGGTGCGCTTGAAAAGTTGTATAACAATTATATAAAGAAATAATTACAGATATTCATCTTAATTAACTGCGTTTTCACCTGTTTTTTTGGCTTTATTCCTTAGCTTTCGCTAAAGTAGCAAAAAAACAGGAGATCCAAACAACATGCAAAAATTTGCACCTTCTTTATTAGCAGTTGGCTTAGCTGCTGCACTTGTAGGTTGCCAAGAAAACGGCCCGCAAGACGATAAAATAACAATCAACAAAAATCCTTACCCAAGCACTTATCAGCCCGTTTCTACATCAAGCACACTTATTACAAATGCAACAGTACTTACCGGTACTGGTGAGCGTTTAGATGAAGCTGATGTATTACTTGTTGACGGCAAAGTACAACAAGTTGGTAAAGACTTAACTGCTACTGCTGATATTACAATTGATGCACAAGGCAAATGGGTAACACCGGGTATTATTGACGTACATTCACATTTAGGTGCATACCCAAGCCCGTCGGTTGAGTCGCATCAAGATGGTAACGAAATGACCAGCCCTAACACTGCAGAAGTGTGGGTTGAGCATTCTGTTTGGCCACAAGATCCTGGCTTTAATCGCGCACGCGAAGGCGGCATTACTTCTCTACAAATTTTACCAGGCTCAGCTAACTTATTTGGTGGACGCGGCGTTACGCTTAAAAACGTCCCTGCACACACTATGCAAGGTATGAAATTTCCAGAGGCGCCGTATGGTTTAAAAATGGCGTGTGGTGAAAACCCTAAACGTGTTTATGGTCGTCAAGGTGTATTGCCTTCAACTCGTATGGGTAATATGGCAGGTTATCGTATGGCATGGGCTGAGGCCGCTGAATACAAACGTGCGTGGGATAAGTACGATGCCGATTACGCGGCAGGTTTAAACCCAGAAGCACCAGTACGTGATATTAAACACGATACGCTTCGTGGTGTGCTTGAAGGCGAAGTACGTATTCATAATCATTGTTATAAAGCTGAAGAAATGGCAATGATGATTGACCTGTCAAAAGAATTTAATTACGACGCGGGTACATTCCATCACGGTGTAGAAGCATATAAAATTGCTGACCTACTTGCTGAGAATGGCTCGTGTGCTGCACTTTGGCCAGACTGGTGGGGTTTCAAAATGGAAGCCTACGACATGGTTCAAGAAAACGTAGCTATTGTTGATGCTGTTAAAAATTCATGTGCAGTTGTTCACTCAGATTCAGATACTACTATTCAGCGCTTAAACCAAGAAGCGGGCAAGGTTATGTACCGTGCTAACGAAAACGGTTTTGATATTTCTGAGCAACACGCTATTAAATGGATCACGGCTAACGCAGCTAAATCGCTAGGTATTGATGACAAAACAGGTTCACTAGAAGCGGGTAAGCAGGGCGATGTGGTTATTTGGAATCAAAGCCCATTTAGTGTTTATGCTAAAGCTGAACAAGTGTTTGTTGATGGTGCAAAAGTTTACGATAGAAACGACAGCGCGTATCAAGCAACAAGTGATTTTATGTTAGGTCAACAATAAGGAGCACCCAGAATGAAAAATTTATCACGTTCGCTTTCTCTGGTTGCTGCAGGATTATTAGCATCTGGTGCTGTAAGCGCACAATCGCTAGCAATTATTAATGCAACATTGCATACGTCATCTGATCAAGGTGTATTAGAAGCGGCAAGCATTGTAATGACAGATGGTAAAATCACAGCGATTAACCCAACTGAAATTAAAGTAGATCAAATTATTGATGCAAAGGGCCAAATTGTAACTCCGGGCTTTATTGCAAGTATTAATCAACTTGGTTTAGTTGAAGTAAGTGCAGTTGCAGGCTCTCGCGATGCAGGCGAGGAAAAAGCCGGTATTGACTTTGATGTAAGCCTTGCTTACAACGCACATTCGAGCTTAATCCCTTACGCTCGTAAAGGCGGTGTAACACGCGATGTCATTACCCCTCATGGCGGCGATAGCATTTTTTCAGGCCTTGCGAGTGTTGTTGATTTAAGTGGTAGTTTTGACAGCGACATGCAAAAACAAGCGGCTTTAATTGTTTACTTAGGTGAGCGCAGTAAAGGTTCTCGCGCTTTTACTTTGCAAACACTGATTAATAAACTTGATGAGCACAAAACTAAAGCCGGTAAAAAAGCTAAAAAAGATGACGACAAGCCAAGTACTGAAGACAAAGTAATGGCAAAAGTACTCAGTGGCGAAATGCCATTAGTGGTTGGCGTTTCGCGTGCGGCAGATATTATTGAGCTTATTAAAGTAAAAGAGCAATTTGGTATTAACTTAGTACTTAACGGCGCGCAAGACGCTGTTGTAGTTAAAGAGCGCGTTGCTAAAGCAAATATCCCAGTAATTATTAGTGCAATGGACAGCTTACCAGCAAGTTTTGATTCGCTTCATGCGAGTTTAGATAATGCAGGTGTGCTAGAAAAAGCAGGCGTTAAAGTATTATTAACGGTAGGTGGTGATGCAAGTCACAACATTTATCAGCTGCGTTTTGATGCGGGTAATGCAGTATCGTATGGTATGAGCCAAGAAGGTGCGTTAAAAGCGGTTACATCAAACGTTGCTGATGTATTTGGTATTAATGCAGGTAGTCTTGAAGTAGGTAAAGCTGCTGATGTAGTAATGTGGAGTAATGACCCGTTTGAACTAAGCAGCCACGTGAACAAAATGTTTATTAATGGGGTTGAGGTTTCTACACAATCTCGTCAAGATAAACTGCGTGACCGTTATACGACAGATTCAAAAATGCCACGTGCTTATACCAACCCGCAATAATACTTAATCAATTTGAGGGATTAAATCTGACGGTAACGGCGTTAAAAATTTCTGATATAGAGCAACTAAATAACGAAATTTTTGCCTTGTTATCGACAAGATTTTCTTGCCTCAAAGTTGATCACTTAATTAAGCGAATTGGTATGATACTAAATAATTAATTAAATAAATTTGATTATTTTAAAGGCCGCTATTTTATAAATAGCGGCCTTTTTTATAAAATTTTTTTTATAAAATTTAGACACAAAAAAGCCGCTTACTTTTACAAGTAAGCGGCTTTTTAATTCAAACTAATATTTATACTAATTTAGCAAGAATATCGTTAAATGTAGTGCTTGGACGCATTGCTTTAAACGCTGCATCGTCATTAGGTAGGAAGTATCCGCCTAAATCAACTGCAGGGCCTTGCGCATCGTTAAGCTCACTTACGATTTTATCTTTATTAGACTCAAGGTCGCTAGCGATTTGAGTAAACTGTGCTTTAAGTTCACTGTCGTCATTTTGCTTAGCAAGTTCTTGTGCCCAGAATAAAGATAGGAAGAAATGAGAACCACGGTTATCAATTTCTTTCACTTTACGTGAAGGAGACTTGTTTTCTGCTAAGAAAGTGCCTGTCGCTTTATCTAGTGTATCAGCAAGTACTTGTGCCTTGTTGTTACCCGTAGTTACGCTTAAGTGCTCAAGCGATGCAGCAAGTGCTAAAAATTCACCTAAAGAATCCCAACGTAAGTGGTTTTCTTTTTCGAATTGTTGAACATGCTTAGGTGCAGAACCACCCGCGCCAGTTTCAAATAATCCACCACCGTTCATAAGTGGAACAATTGAAAGCATTTTAGCACTCGTACCTAGCTCTAAAATTGGGAATAAATCTGTAAGGTAATCACGTAAAACGTTACCTGTTACAGAAATAGTATCTTTACCTTCTTTAATACGCGCTAGTGAGAACAATGTTGCTTCAAGCGGTGCTAAAATTTGAATATCTAGGCCAGCTGTATCGTGATCTGGTAGGTATTTATTTACTTTTTTGATTAGCTCTGCATCATGTGCACGGTTTTCGTCTAACCAGAAAATAGCTGGAACGCCTGTTGCGCGTGCACGATTTACTGCAAGCTTAACCCAATCTTGGATTGGTGCGT
Organism: Pseudoalteromonas sp. SWYJ118; assembly: GCF_015864505.1. Classification (NCBI taxonomy): domain Bacteria; kingdom Pseudomonadati; phylum Pseudomonadota; class Gammaproteobacteria; order Alteromonadales; family Pseudoalteromonadaceae; genus Pseudoalteromonas; species Pseudoalteromonas sp. SWYJ118. The sequence continues at coordinate 7,099 of NZ_JADYXC010000008.1, forward strand.
CTTTAACCTGACACATGCGCCAAATATCGCCTTGCTCAACACTGTGCTCAAGTAATGTATTACCATTTGCATCAACAACACGGATAGAACCATCTGCTTTAGCTTCAAACGTTTTATCGTGTGAACCGTATTCTTCAGCTTTTTGAGCCATAAGGCCAACGTTAGGTACGCTACCCATAGTTGTTGGATCAAACGCGCCATTTTCTTTACAAAAATCGATAGTTGCTTGGTAAATACCTGAGTAACAACGATCTGGAATTACAAAGCTAGTGTCTTGTAATTTACCATCGTTATTCCACATTTGACCGCTTGAACGGATTGCTGCAGGCATAGACGCATCGATGATCACGTCACTTGGTACGTGCAGGTTTGTAATACCTTTATCAGAGTCAACCATAGCAATAGCAGGGCGGTTAGCGTAAACAGCTTGAATGTCTGCTTCAATTTCTTCGCGCTTAGCGTCGTCTAATGTTTGAATTTTAGAATATACATCGCCTAAACCATTATTTACATCAACACCTAGCTCTTCAAAAAGCTCACCGTGTTTAGCAAATACATCTTTGTAGAATACTTTTACAGCGTGACCAAAGATAATTGGATCAGATACTTTCATCATTGTCGCTTTCATGTGAAGCGAGAATAAAACACCTTTTTCTTTAGCAGCGTCAATTTCAGCAGCTAAGAAAGCTTGAAGCTTAGAAGCGCTGATGCTTGATGCATCAATAACTTCGCCAGCTAAAAGAGGCGTGCTTTGTTTAAGTACTGTCACGTCGCCGTTAGTTGCAACATGTTCAATACGTACATCAGTGGCTGTATCAACAGTTACTGACTTTTCTGAACCAAAGAAGTCGCCTTCGCTCATGCTTGCAACATAAGACTCTGAATCTTTGCTCCACGCACCCATTGAATGCGGGTTGTTACGTGCATATTCTTTTACAGAACCTGGTGCGCGACGATCAGAGTTACCTTCACGTAGTACTGGGTTTACTGCACTGCCTTTAATTTTGTCGTAAGCAGCTTGAATTGCTTTTTCTTCATCATTTTTAGGTTCAACAGGGTAATCTGGAAGTGCATAACCTTGTGACTGAAGCTCTTTAATTACAGCGCGAAGCTGTGGTACAGATGCGCTGATGTTTGGTAATTTGATGATGTTTGCTTCTGGTGTTTTAGCAAGCTCGCCAAGTTCAGCAAGTGCATCACCAATGCGTTGTTCTTGTGTTAAATAATCAGGGAAGCTAGCAATTACACGACCTGCTAATGAGATATCGCGAGTTTCAACTTCAACACCGGCCGCATTTGTATATGCTTGGATGATCGGTAGCAACGAGTAAGTTGCTAGTGCCGGAGCTTCGTCCGTTTTTGTATAGATAATTTTTGATGTCATCATCATTCCTAGATAGTAGACCGAAAAGGTCTTATTCAACAATGCAAAGAAAATCATTACTAATGAGTGAGTACATATTATTAAACAAGTTAATGAATACATACGCTCGTAATGAATAGTTTGTTAGGTGTTGGTACTCAGCGTTGCTCTTTTATAAAAGCAGAATAGTCACACCTGACGAACTGGAATTGTATTTATAGCTAAAAAATTAACAAAAATAAATCAGCCTTTAGCCTAGTACATATAAAAGAGGCGACAAGTTGGATTAGTTGCTGCGTTAATACGCAATTTTTAGCACCAAGAGTGTAACAAGCTTAAATAAAAAGGGCTAGAGGTTGAGCATGCCCAATAAGCAGTTAAACAATCAACTCTTAGAACATTGGGGTATATAAAATAAATTCAAGGAAAAGGGTTGAATTTGAATGAAAAGAGGCAATAAATAGAGGAGAAGAGATAAGTTAGTATGCTTAAGGAATTAAGCGAGGATCTTAAAAGGTCACTCGCTTTAGTCGAACAAAACAATAGTCACTCAATAATGTCACCATCTGGGGCAATATTTTTAGCGTGTAGACCTTTAGGTCCTTGTTCTAATTCGAATGTTACATCTTGACCAGCTTTAAGCGTTTTATAACCGTCCATTACAATTGTTGAGTAATGAGCGAAAATATCATTCTCGCAGCCGTCTTCTACGATGAAACCAAAACCTTTAGCGTTGTTGAACCATTTAACTTTACCGCAAGCCATACTTCTACATCCTTCAATAAGTTGACTAATTTAGTTATTCTAAATTGTATTATTTGCTAGACTGACTAAGGTTTAATCAATCTACGTTTGACTGTAGTTTATTTAGCCAACCAGTCAAGTGTTTTGAGTTATTTTTTTAACATTTTATTTATTTTTTATTCAAGTTTGCTTGAGTTACAAAGACAAGACTATATTTAATTATGAGTGGTATGAAAGATTCAGGTGTTATCGATACAGTTCGCGACAGCGAAAAGCAAAAGCTACAGCCGCCGCGAAAATATAAAGTTGTTTTAAATAACGACGACTACACGCCGATGGACTTTGTAATAGAAGTTTTAACGACGTTTTTTAATATGGATAGCGATAGAGCAACCGACGTGATGCTTCAGGTTCATGAAAAAGGTAAGGGTATATGTGGTGTTTACAGCGCCGACGTAGCCCATACTAAAGCTGAACAAGTTAACCGCTACGCGCGTGATAACGAGCATCCACTGCTTTGTAGTTGTGAGCAGGAATAAATACCAATTTAATACAATTGGTATAAATACCAATTAGGGTGATCAAACATCCGATTGTTGTGGTATAAATTATTATCTCAGTAAGGGGTTGCCAATGCTAAACAAAGACTTAGAACTCACATTAAATGCCGCGTTTCGTGAAGCGCGCACTCGCCGTCATGAGTTTATGACCGTAGAGCACCTTTTACTTGCGCTGTTAGATAATCCTTCTGCAGGAGAAGCCCTAAACGCGTGTGGTGTTAATATTTCTGGTTTAAAAACCGAATTATTAGAATTTATTGACGAAACAACACCCGTCATTCCAGATTTAGAAGAAGAGCGTGAAACTCAGCCAACACTTGGTTTTCAACGTGTACTACAACGTGCTGTTTTCCATGTGCAATCGTCAGGCAAAAATGAAGTTACAGGCGTGAATGTGCTAGTTGCTATTTTTTCTGAGCAAGAAAGCCAAGCTGTATATTTACTTAAAAAGCATGATGTATCGCGTTTAGACATCGTTAACTTTATTTCGCATGGTATTTCTAAAGCAGATGATGAATTAGGCAACGACAGCGACGATATTCATGATGAAGTGCAAGAAGTTCAAAATGAAGAAGCAAGCAAGCTAGACAGCTTTACAACTAATTTAAACGTTCAAGCCCGTGAAGGTAACATTGACCCACTGATCGGTCGCGACAGCGAAGTAGAGCGCACGGTACAAGTATTGTGTCGTCGTAAAAAGAATAACCCATTACTTGTTGGTGAAGCGGGCGTTGGTAAAACAGCTATTGCTGAAGGCTTAGCGTATCGCATTGTTAATAAGCAAGTACCAGAAGTAATTGCAGATGCCGTTGTGTACTCGCTAGATATGGGTGCATTGCTTGCGGGTACTAAATACCGTGGCGACTTTGAAAAGCGTTTTAAAAGCTTACTAAAAGAGCTACAAGCAGAGCCAGGCTCTATTTTATTTATTGATGAAATACATACTATTATTGGTGCCGGCGCGGCGTCTGGTGGTGTTATGGACGCATCAAACTTGCTTAAACCACTCCTTTCAAGTGGTAAGCTACGTTGTATGGGTTCAACAACTTACAACGAGTATAAAAATATTTTTGAGAAAGACCGTGCATTAGTACGTCGCTTTCAAAAAATTGATGTACTTGAGCCAAGTGTTGCCGATACCACTAAAATATTAAATGGATTAAAAGAGCGTTACGAAGAGCACCATGGTATTCGTTACACTCAAAAAGCATTAAAAGCAGCTGCAGAGCTTAGTGCTAAATATATTAATGAGCGCCATTTGCCAGATAAAGCAATTGATGTAATTGATGAAGCGGGTGCAAGTCAGCGCTTGCAACCTAGCTCTAAACGTAAAAAAACCATTGGCGTGGCAGATATAGAACTAATTATATCTAAAATGGCACGTATCCCAGCGCAAAGCGTCTCGTCGACAGATAAAGAAACGCTTAAAAACTTAGACCGTAACCTTAAAATGCTCGTATTTGGGCAAGATCAATCTATTGATGCGCTTACATCAGCTATTCGCTTATCTCGCTCTGGTTTATCGAGCGAAGAAAAACCAGTAGGTTCGTTCTTGTTTGCAGGGCCTACCGGTGTGGGTAAAACAGAAGTAACTAAGCAACTTGCTAAATGTATGGGTGTTGAGTTTATTCGTTTTGATATGTCGGAATATGTAGAACGCCATGCAATAAGCCGATTAATTGGTGCACCACCAGGGTATGTTGGTTTTGAACAAGGTGGTTTATTAACAGAAGCTGTGATTAAAAATCCACATGCAGTTGTACTACTAGATGAGATTGAAAAAGCGCATCCAGACATTTACAACATTTTGCTACAGGTTATGGATCACGGTACGTTAACCGATAATAACGGTCGTAAAGCTGATTTTAGAAACGTAGTGGTTGTAATGACTACCAATGCGGGCGTACAAGAAACTACGCGTAAGTCGATTGGTTTTACAGAGCAAGATCATACGCACGATGCAATGGGTGCAATTAATAAAGTATTTTCACCAGAATTTAGAAACCGTTTAGATAACATCATTTGGTTTAATCACCTTGAACGTGAAGTTATTCTACTGGTGGTTGATAAATTTATTGTGGAACTGCAAGCGCAGCTCGATAAAAAATCGGTTAATCTTGAGCTTACGTCTAAAGCACGTGAGTGGTTGGCAGATAAAGGCTACGATAAAGCAATGGGTGCACGTCCAATGGCACGTGTTATTCAAGAAGAGCTTAAAAAGCAATTAGCTAACGAAATACTGTTTGGTGAACTTGTTGATGGCGGTACGGTTAAAGTATCAGTTAAAGACAAGAAGATTCGCTTTGATTACGAGAGTAATTTAACACCAGCGTAAAACGTTAATTAAATAATCTAGTTAAATAAAATGGCCCGCTACATAATAGCGGGCCATTTTTTTGCCCTTTTTATAGGCAACAAAAAACCCAGCAAAAACTGGGCTTTTTGTTTATTAAATGTAATTGCTAGTCAATGTCTATCAATTACATTTAATAAACGTTTAAAGCTAGTAAAACACTAGCCAAAAACTAAATCTCGTTTACGCACTTACTTAGCGAGCACGGAATACGATACGACCCTTTGATAAATCGTAAGGAGTCATTTCTACCGTTACTTTATCGCCGGTTAAAATACGGATATAGTTTTTGCGCATTTTGCCTGAAATATGAGCCACAACTACGTGACCATTTTCTAGCTCAACTCGGAACATTGTATTTGGTAAAGTATCAAGGACTGTCCCTTGCATTTCGATTACGTCTTCTTTCGCCATGTTTAGCGTAACACCTCTTTAATAGTTAAACGCTGCAGATTTTGCCCAAAATACTCCAATAAGTAAAGGCGCAGGGGCTATATTTGCAAATTAAATAGCCACCCACTCATCATTGAGCTGTTTTTGAGCAGGTAAAAACTGAGTTTTGTACTTCATTTTGTCGCATTCATCAATTTGATAGCCCAAGTACACGTATTGCTTATTTTGCTCTTTAGCAAACTTTAGCTGCTCTAATATCATCACAGAGCCTAAGCTATAATGTTCAAAGTCGGGATCAAAAAAAGTATAGATTGCTGAAATAGCGCTATTCATACAATCAGTTACGGCAACCGCGACTAAAGTATCTTGGTGCCACAGTTCAATAAATGTGATCTTGAGCCAACTACAAAGCAAAAAACTTTGAAACTGTTCTTTTTCAGGAGGATACATACTTCCGTCTTGATGACGCATCGTTATGTACTTGCTATAAAGTGGATAGTACTCAGGTCGCTCTTGCGTTGAATATTTTACCTCAAACTGTATTTTTGCTTTGTTTAGTTTACGTTTTTGCGATTTTGAGGGCATAAAGTCTTGTGCTAATACACGTACAGAACTACATGCGCTGCATATTGGGCAGTGTGGACGGTATATTTGGTTACCACTGCGACGAAACCCTAAGCCCAATAAAGACTCAAATTTGTCGGTGCTGTAGCAACTGGGATCAAGAATAACTAAAAGTTGCTCTTGTCTGTTGGGTAAATAACTACAGTCAAACTCTTGGGTTAAACCAACACGTGCAGGAAGTTGCTCATTCATAGATTGCGTCAAGTTCTTGTGGCTCCCACATAATAGGGTTAACAGTATAGTTATGTGCAGCTTTTAGTTTAGTCAAAAATGTGGAACGGGGGATTACTTGTGCACCTAGAGTCATTAAATAAGGGTTTTCTAACTGGCAATCAATAAAATGTGCATTATGGCGTTTAAGCCAATTTACCAGTGCCCACATAGCAAGCTTAGAGCAATTGGTTTGATGATGAAACATAGACTCGCCACAAAAAACACCATTTTGCATAATGCCGTATAAGCCACCTGCAAGCTCTCCGTTACTCCACACCTCTAAACTATGTGCAATGCCAGCATTGTGTGCATTAACGTAAGCTTCGAGCATGTCAGAGGTGATCCAGGTGCCATCGGTATCAAGGCGTTGATCGCGACAGGCTTCTATCACCTCTTCAAAGGCATTATTAATGGTTACTCTTACAGGGTGCTTTTTTAAATGCTTACGCAGGCTCTTACTTATATGAAAATCATTAAGCTCAAAAATGCCTCGCTCGCTGGGAGACCACCACATAATAGGCTCATCTTCACTAAACCAAGGGAATACTCCGCTTTTGTAGGCATTACTTAGGCGAGGTAAACTCAAATCTCCGCCAATTGCTAACAAGCCATCAGGGGATTCTAATGCGTATTCCGGATTGGGGAATGCTATATCGTTTTCGCTTAATTGGTATAGCTGATTTCTCATACAGTACTTATTTTATAATTGATCTTAAAAGTGTAACTATATTTTAGGCATAAAAAAAGGGCTGAATAATCAGCCCTATAATAATTTATTTAATTGCTTATAAATTATCTAAGAAACGTTCAGCATCAAGGGCAGCCATACAGCCTGTACCCGCAGATGTGATTGCTTGACGGTAAATGTGGTCTGACACATCACCTGCAGCAAAAACGCCTTCTACGCTTGTTTGAGTCGCGTTACCGTGAAGACCAGACTCTACAACTAAGTAGCCATCTTTCATTTCTAGTTGACCAACAAACATATCAGTATTTGGCTTGTGGCCAATAGCAATAAATACGCCTGCTAAATCTAGCTCTTCAGTTGCATCAGAGTGTGCATCTTTAATACGAACGCCGGTTACGCCCATTTGGTCGCCTAATACTTCGTCAAGCGTGCGGTTGTAATGCATTACAACGTTACCGTTTGCTGCTTTTTCAGCAAGGCGATCAGCAAGTATTTTTTCACTGCGGAAACTATCACGACGATGAATAACATGTACTTCGTCAGCAATGTTAGATAAGTAAAGCGCTTCTTCAACCGCTGTATTACCACCACCAACAACCGCTACTTTTTGACCTTTATAGAAAAAGCCGTCACACGTAGCACATGCCGAAACACCACGGCCTTGGAAGTTAGTTTCAGACTCTAGGCCTAAGTATTTAGCAGAAGCACCCGTTGCAATGATTAATGCATCACATGTGTAAGTACCTTGGTCGCCAGTTAGTGTGAAAGGGCGCTTAGATACATCTACTTTATTGATGTGATCGAATATGATTTCAGTTTCAAAGCGCTCAGCGTGCTCTTTCATACGATCCATTAACGCAGGACCTGTTAAACCGTGTGCATCACCAGGCCAGTTTTCAACTTCAGTTGTGGTTGTTAATTGGCCACCTTGTTGAATGCCTGTAATTAAAACAGGGTTTAAATTTGCACGTGCTGCATATACTGCGGCAGTATAACCAGCTGGGCCAGAGCCTAAAATTAGTAGCTTACAATGTTTTGCTTCAGTCATTATTTTTTCCTAAACGTTTAATACGGTCTTTAATGCGCTCGATTCTAAGAAAAACAAGGCAGATGTAAACAAAATCCGTGATTATTTTTTTTATCAAATCGAAAAGCTGTGCAGTATTGTGTACTAGAGCTCTGTGCTTTTACAGTTAAAATGCCTAAGTAGCTCAATAAATAGACTAACAGGCAACAAAACAGCGTTATTTCATGACCCCTTTGATTTTTTTTGTTATGTTTTACCTAATTTTATTTGTCACTGATAGATTATGTGACCTAAGCAAATAGGCAACTATGTTATTTTGGCAGGAAAAACCCGCATTCGGGTTGACTTCAAAAGACGTTAACGTCTTAACCAATGCGCAAGATTACCGAACGCAATTGCTACGCTTGATAGCGAACGCAAAAAAACGAATTTATATTACGGCGTTGTATTTACAAGATGACGAAGCAGGTCGCGAAATTTTAGAAGCGCTGCATCGTGTGTCATTGGCAAACCCGGCACTTGAGGTAAAAGTGCTGGTGGATTTTCATCGTGCGCAACGTGGTTTAATTGGCGCAGATAAATCAGACGGCAACGCAAGCTTATACTGTGACGATTTAGAAAAGTTTAAATCGAATGTACAAGTGTATGGCGTACCTGTAAAAGCTAAAGAGCTTTTTGGTGTACTGCATTTAAAAGGTTTTGTAATTGACGACACATTACTTTACAGCGGTGCAAGCTTAAACAACGTGTACTTGCAATACAACGAGCGCTACAGGCTCGATCGTTACTTTTTAATAACGCAGAGCGAACTGTGTGACTCAGTGGTTGATTTTATTGAAACAAAGCTGCTTAGTTCAGTGGCTGTGCCGCGTATAGACACGCGACCGCTTAAGCGTTTGCACGACTTTAAGCTTGATCAAAAGCAGTTAATGCGCGATTTAAAAGTCGCAAGTTATAACGCAGCAGAGCAGCTAAATACGCAAGCATTAGGTATTCGCTTATTTTTAGGGCTTGGGCGTCGCAATAACGAGTTAAATCGTTTAATAAAAGCGTTATTTGATACAACAGAGCAAGAACTTGTATTGTATACGCCATACTTTAATTTTCCGGCACCGCTTATGCGATCACTGCGCCGATTATTAAAGCAAGGCAAGCAAGTGACTATTGTTGTAGGCGATAAAACAGCAAATGACTTTTATTTACCGCCAAGCGAGCCGTTTAGTAAAATAGGGGCATTACCTTATTTATACGAAACTATTTTGCATAAGTTTGTAAAAACGCAAAAGCGCCATATCGATAACGGTAATTTAAATGTGTATCTGTGGAAAGATGAAAGCAATTCGTTTCATTTAAAAGGTATTTGTTCAGATAGAACAAAACATTTACTGAGCGGGCATAACTTAAATCCGCGTGCATGGGGTCTTGATATTGAAAACGGTATTTTAATAGAAGATCCAGAGCAAACAATTATGGATGCTATTGATAACGAAAAGCAGGAAATTTTACAACACTGCCGACGTTTAACAGGCCCAGATGATTTAGAAACGATGGATGATTACCCGCAGCCAGTTAAAAAACTACTTGGCCAAGCTAAGCGCGTAAAAGTAGATTTTATAATTAAGCGTTTTATCTAAATAAGTTTATATAAATCTGAAATTTAAATACAAAAAAAGCAGCTAATTAGCTGCTTTTTTTATGGGTTGTAGTTAGGTAGCTACATTACTTAATACCAACCTAACTACAAAACGCTAAATTATGCGTTTTCTACCGCTGTGCGTGGGTCAACATATTCCATGTTGAACGCTTCTGCTACTTCTTTGTAAGTTACTTGGCCTTTAATTACGTTTAAGCCTTTTAAGAAGTGAGCGTCATCTAGTAGCGCCTTTTTATAACCTTTGTTTGCAAGGTTAATGATGAAAGGCAATGTTGCATTGTTAAGTGCAAACGTAGATGTGCGTGGAACAGCACCTGGCATGTTAGCAACACAGTAGTGAACAACTTCATCAACGATGAAAGTAGGATCAGCATGCGTAGTTGCTTTAGAAGTAGCAATACAGCCACCTTGGTCGATTGCAACGTCAACAATTGCAGAACCAGGTTTCATTGCTTTAATGTGCTCAGCAGTTACTAGTTTAGGTGCAGCTGCACCTGGGATTAGTACGCCACCAATTACTAAATCAGCTTCTAGTACGTGTTTTTCTAGAGCATCAGCAGTTGAGTAAATAGCTTTAACTTTATTACCAAATTGCGCGTCTAGTGCACGTAATACGTCGATGTTACGGTCAAGAACGACAACTTCAGCACCAAGACCAACAGCCATTTGCGCTGCACTACGACCAACCATGCCGCCGCCAATGATAACAACTTTAGCTGCTTCAACGCCTGGTACGCCACCTAGTAGCATGCCACGACCGTGGTTAGATTTTTCTAGCGCTTGTGCACCAGCTTGAATAGACATACGACCAGCAACTTCGCTCATAGGAGCAAGAAGTGGTAAACCACCGCGAGAGTCAGTTACAGTTTCGTATGCAATACAAATAGCTTTGCTTTTTACAAGGTCTTCAGTTTGTGGAAGATCAGGTGCAAGGTGTAAGTAAGTGAAAAGAATTTGGTCTTCACGTAACATTGCACGTTCAACAGCTTGTGGCTCTTTTACTTTTACAATCATGTCAGCTTTAGCGAAAACGTCAGCAGCAGTTGCTAAAATCTCAGCACCCGCTAGCGTGTAATCTTCGTTAGTAAAACCAATACCCATGCCTGCATCAGTTTCTACAATCACTTGATGACCGTGGTTTACTAATTCACGAACACTCGCAGGAACCATACCTACACGGTATTCATGGTTTTTAATTTCTTTAGGAACACCAATAATCATATCATTTGCCTTATTAAGAACGGATTAACATTTTTCACTATTATATTCATCATAAGCCCGTGTGTCTCACCTTTTTTAAAGTCAAATCTAGTGTTATCATCTATATAACAAAAATAAACAGCACAAAAAACTAGTTGGTACTATGCATCAGTTATTAGATAGAATTGACCGTAAAATTTTAATGGAATTACAGCACGATGGACGCTTGTCAAATGTTGAACTGGCCAGACGAGTTGGCCTAAGCGCCACGCCCTGTCTGGAGCGAGTGAAAAAGCTAGAACGAGAAGGCTACATACTTGGCTATAAAGCAGTGGTCGATCCAGCTAAGCTTGGGCAAGGTTTATCGGTGTATGTAGAAGTAACAATTACTAAAACATCTCCCGACGTATTTGATGAGTTTAGTGCGGCCGTTAAAAAGCACGAAGAAATTATCGAATGTCATTTAGTATCGGGTAATTTTGATTTTTTACTTAAAACGCGCGTAAATGATATGTCAGAATACCGTGGTGTATTAGGTGACATATTATTAAAATTGCCTAACGTTAGTGAAAGCCGAACTTATGTAGTGATGGAAGAAGTAAAAGGTGAAGAAGGCGTAATTATTCGTCCTTATATTACTTAAGGTTATTTATATTAGCTGCGTCATTTGCTTATATCAGCTCAAATTATAAAAACTTGTTCATAATCAGGCCATCAAGGTTAAGATAAAGTGCAACAAATTGCATTTCCTGCTAAGGTATTTCACTGCTAAGTAAGTGTGAATAAAAATAGAATAATAAAGAGGAATAGGGAACTATGCGCCTAAACGGTGTGCAAAGACTATTAGAAACTGGGCTGATTATCAGCACCTTTACGGCAATATTTATTTTATGTGCCTTAATCAGCTTTGATCCAGCAGATGCTGCATGGTCGCAAACTAGTTTTAGCGAAGTTAGCAATATCACAGGAGCAGCCGGTGCATGGATAGCCGACATTTTATTACTCACCTTTGGTTGGTTGGCTTACTTAGTGCCAGCGGCCATTCAGCTATTTGGCTACTTGCTATTTAAACAACCTCACCGCATTTTACAGCTTGATTACACCACCTTAGCGCTGCGTGTTATTGGTTTTGCTTTGTTTATCACCTCAGCTACCGCTATTAGTAGTATCAATTTTGACGATATTTATAACTTTTCCTCTGGTGGGGTAGTGGGCGATGTTATTGCATCAGCGATGATGCCTGCATTTAACTTTACCGGTACATCTATATTATTGCTGTGTTTCTTTTTTGCCGGGCTTACCTTATTAACGGGTGTATCGTGGGTTGATTTTGTAGATTACCTTGGCGATTTAATGGTTAGGTTTTACCGCTTTATTGTATCGTACGCAAAAGGTTGGATGCACCGAGAACACGCTGCGGGCAAAGCAAATAATTACGATGAAATAGACGCCCATTTTGAAGACGATATAAAAGAGCAAATAGAGCTGCCTACATCAGCTAAAAAAGCAGAGAAACAAAAAGCAATTAATAAACCGCAAACGCCATTTAGCGAGCCACAAATTAGTGACGACTTTATGCCGTTTGATGAGCTTGACGACATACTCGATCAAGAGATTGGCTTTAGCGCCATAGACGACGAGCCAATGGATACAGAAGCTGCATTAAATGCGCTAGACCAAAGCCCCGTAATAGAGCCAGAAAAACCAGTTACCACGGTTGTATCGCCAGCTAGGCCAATGCCTAAAGCAAAACCTGCGTATCAACCGCCGCCAACGGCTAAAGAAAAGTTTGAGCAATTACTAACGCAAGAGCCACCACCGGGGCCATTACCGTCGCTTGATTTACTCGACAGACCGGATAAAGCTAAAAACCCTATTTCGCAAGAAGAACTCGACACCGTATCGCGCTTAGTAGAGACAAAACTACTCGACTTTAACGTTCAAGCTAAAGTTGTTGCTGTATACCCAGGGCCAGTTGTTACACGTTTTGAGCTAGATTTAGCACCCGGAATTAAAGTATCTAAAATTACAGGTTTAGCTAAAGATTTAGCGCGTTCGCTTTCGGCTATTAGTGTGCGTGTTGTAGAAGTTATACCGGGTAAAACGTATGTAGGTATTGAGCTTCCTAACAAACACCGCGAAATAGTACGCTTGTCAGAGGTAATAAACGCGCCTAAATTTGAGCAAAACCCGTCACCACTTACCATGGTGTTAGGTAAAGATATTGCCGGTCAGCCTGTATGTGCTGACCTTGGTAAAATGCCACACTTATTAGTAGCAGGTACAACTGGTTCAGGTAAATCAGTGGGCGTTAATGTCATGATAGTAAGCTTGTTGTACAAATCGGGCCCTGACGATGTACGTATGATCATGATTGACCCTAAAATGCTTGAGCTTTCAGTATACGAAGGTATTCCGCACTTATTGTGTGAAGTAGTTACCGACATGAAAGAAGCGGCTAACGCACTGCGTTGGTGTGTAGGCGAAATGGAACGCCGTTATAAATTAATGTCAGCATTAGGTGTACGTAACTTAAAAGGTTACAACCAAAAAGTGCTTGAAGCCAAAGAAGCGGGTTACCCAATTCTTGATCCATTATTTAAAGACACAGATGGCATGAAAGAAGGCCCAGACGAGCTAGGTAAATTACCAAGTATTGTTGTAGTAATTGACGAATTTGCCGACATGATGATGATTGTAGGTAAAAAAGTAGAAGAACTTATTGCACGTATTGCCCAAAAAGCACGTGCGGCTGGTATTCACTTAATACTGGCAACTCAGCGCCCATCGGTTGATGTAATTACAGGTTTAATTAAAGCAAATATACCAACACGTATGGCGTTTCAGGTATCAAGTAAAATAGATTCGCGCACCATACTTGATCAACAAGGCGCCGAAAACCTGCTGGGTATGGGCGACATGCTTTATTTACCACCAGGTACTAGCGTACCAGAGCGTGTGCATGGCGCGTTTGTAGACGACCATGAAGTACATGCCGTAGTAAACGATTGGAAAGCGCGTGCAAAACCAAATTACGTTGATGAAATACTCAATGGCGATGCAAGCGAGGATATTTTATTACCAGGTGAAGCAAGCGAAAACGCAGACGAAGAAAACGATCCGCTATACGATGAAGCCGTGTCGTTTGTAATCGAAACAGGCAAAGTATCGGTGTCGTCAGTGCAACGTAAATTACGTGTTGGCTATAACCGCGCAGCACGTTTAGTAGAACAAATGGAAACATCGGGTATCGTGAGTTCACCAGGTCATAACGGCGCTCGCGATGTATTAGTACCTAATGGAGCAAATTCATGAAAAAAGTTAACGCCTTATTATTAGTGTTAGGCAGCGTACTTGCCGCACCAAGCTTTGCTGACGACAGCCAAGCATTACAAGACCAATTAGCGACTTTAAAAAGCTTTAAAGCGCAGTTTGCACAAAAAGTAACAGACAAAGAAGGCCAAGCAGTGATGCAAGGCGAGGGCACAATAGCCCTTCAACAGCCAATGATGATCCGCTGGCAGCAAACAAACCCAGACGACACATTATTTGTATCAAACGGCGATAAAACATATTACTTCGACAGCTTTGCTGAGCAAGTAACGATTATGAAAACCAGCAGCCTAATCGACTCAACACCATTTGTGCTACTTACATCTAAAGACCCAGCACAGTGGGAAAAATACAGCGTACTTGCAACAAATACAGGCTTTAGCGTAACGCCAAATAAAGGCGTAGAAAGCCAAGTAGAACAACTTGATATAGCGTTTGCAGATAACGAACAAGGCCTTGCTAAATTAGTAGTTACCGACAACTCAGGGCAGCTATCGTCATTTACGTTTAACGATGCACAAGTTAATACACAGCTTGATAAAAGCACTTTTGAATTTACGCCTCCTGAAGGTGTTGAAATAGACGATCAGAGTAACGGTGAGTAATTTAGGATTTAACTTTGGGCCTGATGTACGCCCACTTGCCGCGCGTATGCGCCCTACAACACTTGACGAGTACATTGGTCAACAGCATTTATTAAGTGCTGACAAACCATTGCATCAAGCCATTGTAGCGGGGCGCTGCCATAGTTTAATTTTATGGGGCCCGCCGGGTGTAGGTAAAACAACACTTGCGCAAATAATTGCCAACCATGCAGATGCCTCACTTATTCAAATGTCGGCGGTAACCGCAGGCGTAAAAGATATACGTGACAGTGTAACGCAAGCGCGCGATAACCTAGAAAGCCGTGGCCAACGCACCCTTATGTTTGTTGACGAGGTTCACCGCTTTAATAAATCCCAGCAAGATGCTTTTTTACCGCACATAGAAGACGGTACCTTTATATTTGTAGGTGCTACCACCGAAAACCCCTCGTTTGCCCTTAACAACGCTATATTGTCGCGTGCGCGTGTGTATGTTTTAAAATCGCTTGCCGATACCGACTTATACACCGTAATAGAACGTGCACTTAAACAAGACGAGCAGCTAAGCCAAAAACACATCACTATTGCCGACAACGCTAAAAAGGCACTGTGCCAAGCAAGTGGCGGCGATGCGCGTAAAGTACTTAATTTACTTGAACAAGCAGTTGATTTAACTACCGAGCAAAACGGTCAATACAACGTAGATGAGCACGTACTTAGCCAAGTGTTACCTACTCATTTAGCTAAATATGATAAAGGCGGCGATGAATTTTACGATTTAATATCAGCCTTTCATAAATCAGTACGTGGTAGCTCTCCTGATGGTGCGCTGTATTGGTATTGCCGAATTTTAGCCGGTGGCGGCGACCCTTTGTATGTAGCAAGGCGTTTACTTGCCATTGCAACAGAGGATATAGGTAACGCCGATCCGCGTGCGATGGAAGTGGCCTTAAATGCGTGGGATATATTTCAGCGAGTAGGCCCAGGCGAAGGTGAGCGCGCTATTGCACAAGCCACATTGTATTTAGCTAGCGCACCTAAAAGTAATGCGGTGTATATGGCGTTTAATCAAGCCAAAGCAGATGCTCAAAACGAGCCAAGTTACCCAGTGCCAGAGCACCTGCGTAATGCACCGACTAACTTAATGAAAGACCTAGGTTACGGCGCTGAATATCGCTATGCGCACAATGAAGAAGGCGCATTTGCCGCAGGTGAAAAATATTTACCACCTGAAATGGAAGGCAAAGAATATTACTTACCGAGCGATCGCGGACTTGAGCAAAAAATTAAACAAAAACTCGACTACCTAAAAGAGCGCGATGCGCAAAGCCCACTTAAACGGTACGAAAATGATTAAACTTTATATGATGATCGCCCTTGGCGGAGCCTCAGGTGCGTGTTTACGGTTTTTTATTAGCGAAAGCATGCTAAAACTCCTCGGTAGGGGATTCCCTTTTGGCACGTTGACGGTTAATATTCTGGGTTCATTGTTAATGGGCATTTTGTACGGTTTGATAGATAAAGAAATTATCACCGCTAGCCCCGCCAAAACCCTTATCGGTATTGGCTTTTTAGGTGCATTAACCACCTTTTCAACATTCTCAATGGACTCGTTGTTGTTATTACAACAAGGTCACTTTATTAAAATGGCCCTCAATATCATCTTAAACGTGATGGTGTGTATTTTTATGGCTTGGCTGGGCCTTCAGCTAGTAATGCAAAAAGGTTAAAAAACTAACATGTTAGATTCTAAATTTTTACGTCAAGACATCGAACAAACTGCAGCACGTTTAGCAGCTCGCGGTTACGAACTCGATGTAGCGACGGTAACGGCACTTGAAGAAAAACGCAAAACATTACAAGTAAAAACGCAAGAACTTCAAAGTCAACGTAATGCAAGCGCTAAAGCAATTGGTCAAGCCAAAGCAAAAGGCGAAGACGCGCAGCCATTACTTGATGCAGTAGCTAACTTAGGTAGCGAGCTAGACGCTGCTAAAACTGAGCAAGATGAAGTATTAGCCGCAATTAACGACATTGCTTTAGCAATTCCTAACTTGCCAGACGAGTCAGTACCAGCGGGTAAAGACGAAGACGACAACGTTGAAATTTTAACGTGGGGAACACCTAAAAAATTCGATTTTGAAGTTAAAGATCACGTAGATGTAGGGCAAGACCTAAACGGTTTAGACTTTGAAATGGGCGTTAAAATTAGTGGCGCACGTTTTACCGTAATGCGCGGTCAAGTAGCGCGTATGCACCGTGCACTAACGCAATTTATGCTAGATACACACGCAGACAAAAACGGCTACACCGAAATGTATGTACCGTACTTAGTTAATAGCGCAAGCCTTTACGGCACGAGCCAATTACCTAAATTTGCGGGCGATTTGTTCCACACATTAGGCCTTGTGAACGACGATGGTGAACAACAAGCCGGCTTTAGCTTAATTCCTACAGCAGAAGTACCGCTTACAAACAGCGCCCGCGACGAAATTTACGACGAAAGCGATTTACCAATTCGATTAGTTGCCCACACTCCATGTTTTAGAAGCGAAGCAGGCAGCTATGGCCGCGATACTCGAGGCTTAATTCGTCAGCACCAGTTTGATAAAGTTGAACTTGTACAGCTTGTAAAACCAGAAGACTCAATGGCAACACTTGAAGAGTTAACAGGTCACGCAGAGCAAATACTACAAGCGCTAGAGCTTCCGTACCGTAAAGTAATTTTATGTATGGGCGACATGGGCTTTGGCTCAGCTAAAACATACGATTTAGAAGTATGGCTACCTGCGCAAGACACATACCGCGAAATTTCATCATGTTCAAACATGGCTGATTTTCAGGCGCGTAGAATGCAAGCACGTTTTCGCCGTGAAGGTGTTAAAAAGCCAGAGTTACTACATACACTAAATGGTTCAGGCTTAGCAGTGGGTCGTACACTCGTAGCCATACTAGAAAACTACCAACAAGCCGATGGCACAGTAGTAGTACCAGAAGCATTACGCCCATACATGGGTGGATTGGAAGTGATTGGTAAACAATAAAAATCAAGTTTAAGTTAAGCAAGCTTTAAGCTTGTAAATCTTAATACGAAAGCCGCTGTTTGTAATGAACAGCGGCTTTTTTGTTTTAGGTTAAAAGTAAAAAGGTTCAGCTAATATGTAGGGCGTGTTTTAGCGCGTTACAGTTATTTGCCAAAGTTATGCGCTGTCCTTTTTATCAGTTTTGCCTAATAGATGGTGTTGTGCATAAAAGGCTTGTTTAGATGTGTTTTAAGGTATCTATATCAATAATTAGATAAAGCATGATAAATATCTTTTAAATTAGAGCTTTAAGTAACTAAACTAATTTTTATTTATTACCAATATGTATTCTCTATATTATTTTAAATCAACCTGATAGCATGGAATGTGTGATTAAATTAAGACGATACTAAAATTGCAAATGGAATTGACATGCTAGAAGCTGAAATTAGAAATATTACAGGTGATATTGAACTACATGTGATTGATTTTAAATTATTAACTGATGATAAAATAAAGTTATTAGATAGTCGCATTGTAGGGATTTGTGAAGGAGAGTCTGACAGCACTGTAATCCAAGTTAAGAAAAACTTCTTAAAATTTTTATCAACAAAAGATGAAAGAACTATCTTAGGGGCTATTGCTGAATTTTTTGTACATTTGTATTTAAATGAAAACGGCTTCAAACAAGAGTTTTTATTTTTTAACCTTGAAGAAGGGTCTATTAAAAAGGGATTTGATGGTTATTTTTCTAAAGACAATGAAGAGTATATTGTAGAAAGTAAATCAGGAAAATCTTCAACGAAGAATATAAGCCACAAATCGAAGATAAAAAAAGCTTATGATGACGTTAAAACAAATGTTGAAGGAACGAGTAAAAAAGGTACAAACAATCCTTGGAAAAATGCTTATAACCATGCAAGCCATATAGATGTTCAATGCAAGGGGACTATTCGGAAAAAAATTAAAGCCCTTTCTGACTTATTTGATTCTGGAGAATTTAGAGAAGTAGATGAGTTTAATATCATCCCATGTTCAACTATCTTTTTAGATGGTGTTTGGGATGATGGATTTTCGACGGATATATTAAATCTTGATATAGAGTTTTTAACTGGTATTAAAGCAAAAACAACAAGAATGATATGTATAACTAAGAATAGTAGTGATAAGTTTATTGAATATTTGGAGTTACCATTATGAGTGTATCGATTAGCTTGTCATGGTTAGGTAAAGACGAATATTTTTTAATGTTATTTATGAAACTTACAAAAGAAGAGGAGTTATCTTCTTATGAATATTCTTATCTTTTGAGTTGCGCAATTACATTTTTAAAAGAATACTCTAAAGATAAAAGGACAAGTACAAATTTTGAGTTTAGTTACTTCATTATCCTAAAATATAGTCTTAAAACTAACGACTACACTCCTTTGTTTGATTTAAGTACAAGTTTTGGCTTCTATCCAATATCGCAGTACATAATTGATAATAAACTTATTTCACAAAATAATTTACAATCTTTTCTAATTGATAACCAACTTGAAAGATTTAAATATCAGGATATTACTGAGACATTTGAACAAAATAAATTCCGAAAAGAGATGATTTCAACTGAAGAACAGGATAATTCTTATATTGCTCCTACATCATTCGGTAAAAGTTCATTAATCATAGATGTTATTGAAAATTTAAATCTTAATAAAATCGCAATTATTGTACCGACTAAATCACTTCTTACACAAACTTATAGAATGGTAAGCCAAGCATTTACAAAAGAGAAAGTGATTTTTCACGATGAAATGTATGACAACGAAGATGAATTTATTGCAGTATTTACACAAGAAAGAGCACTTCGCTTACTCAAAAATTATGCGATATTTTTTGACGCCCTTATCATTGATGAAGCTCATAATCTATTTGACTCATCCAGCAGAAGCATTCTATTAAGTCGTCTAATTAGAAAAAATAAAATTAGAAATACAAATTCGAAAGTATTTTATTTTTCCCCATTGATCACTGATAGCAATAATTTGCAAACAGACGATAGACAAGAAATATATGAAAGAAAAATAGAGTTAAATATTAAAGAGCCCGATATATTTGAGTACAGGTTAGATGGTAATAGTTACCTATATAATAGATTTCTAAATGACTTCTATCCAATTGGTGAGCAAGGTACTTTCCTGGATTATATTCTAAGAAATAAATGTAATAAAAACTTCCTATATTTAAGAACCCCAAAGAAAGTTGAAGAGTTAACATTTATGCTTTCTGAAGAGTTACATTATGCAGAAAATGATGAACTTAAAGCTCTATCTAAAATATTATCTAAAAACGTACACGATGATTTTTACTGCGTCGATTATGTAAAAAAAGGTCTTTTATACCTCCATGGAAAATTACCTGATTTAGTAAAAGAGTACTTAGAATATAAATTTAAAACGATTAATGAATTAAAATATATAGTTGCAAACTCAGTAATATTGGAAGGAGTGAATTTACCAGTAGATAATTTGTACATAATGAATACGTTCTCATTAAAGGGTAAAGAACTGACAAATTTAATTGGCCGAGTAAATAGGCTAAATGAAGTATTTAGTGGCTCAGAGCATTCATTAAATAAATTAATTCCTAAAGTTCATTTTGTAAACACTGAACATTTCAATCGCAAAAATAGCAATATGAGTAAAAAAATTGAATTGCTTAAATCTCGTTTTTTCCCTGATGAGATCAAAAACCCTACGCTTAAATCATATAATTTTGAAAAACACGAAGAGTTTATAGAAAACACCACAAGTATTGAGGGTAGACTTAAGGAAGAAAAGGTACTAAATAGAGCTACTGAAATTAAAGAAAGGGAAGAGTTCTTAGTGAACCTTTCGCATATCCCTGAAAATAAATTTAGGGCAGCTTTCATTGAAGCCGGACTTTTTTCTGTATATCGGAATCCAGATGCTGTAATAGAGTTAATTAGAGAGCGGAAAGATAGGTTAGTTAGCTTGGGAAATTGGTCTGAAATTGATGTGATCACTAAAGTTTTTCACGTTTTCATTGAAGATCTAGATGATGAGTTTTTAGAGCTATCTGTTGCACGATTGAAAAATGAAAAAGCTAGAAATTTTTATAATGCATTTGTGAATAATATACACATGTTTACATTGAAGGAGCATATTAATAGCATCGTTAAATACTTTTATTCGATTAAAGATAAAAAAAGTGGCAGAGAGTTTTACATTGGTCCCTCTTATGGTGAAGTTGCGAAAGACACTGGCAATGCGAATACCTCAGGTAGATTAGTTTATTTAAATTTAAGTAATAAGAGTCAAAAAGAGTTAGTTAATCTTGCATTAGTCAAGCTGAAAATCGAGAGTGACTTTGTTTCGTATACATTAAACCAATACGTTTCACTTCTTGAAGAGTTAGAATTAATTACCGAAGACGAATATAATAAATTTATTTATGGAACTAGCACTAAAAGAAATACTGAGTTTACTAAATTGGGTTTGAGTGGTTCACTGATTCACAAACTGGAAAATGATAAGCAACTTCAAAATATTGAAATTGACCATTTAGGTCATGTTAAAGCTAATACTGAGTTTAAAGACTATTTATTAAGGCAGGATGATCTAATGCAGTTTGAAGTGAATAAATACTTACCTATATAGGTAATTACAGAATTGCGTCTTTCTAATTTTATAATGCATGAGGAAAATTTTGTGGCAAAATCGATTATATTTGGATCTTTTCAGTTTAGAACAAAAAAAGCAGCAACGGATGAAATTCGTCGAAGAATTAATGCTTATGAAACAAGCGAAGTACTAAAAAAAGAAGACCAATTATTTTTTGAGGAACTTTTTAAACTCCATGATGGACACGATAAAAAAGTAGGTCTTGGTATAAAGCATATTCAAGTAGAAAGAGACTTTAATAATAATCGATGTTTATATATTCATAGAGTCGATGGTACTAAAATTGATATTAGTTGGGTTCATTGTGTTCGCCCAGCTACAATTAAATCGATAGTATCTATGGCTTTTCGACGAGCAGTTAAAGAGACTATAAAAGATTTTAAGGTGAAGGCTATAAGTAAGGGATCTTGTTGCCCAATATTAAAAATACCCCTTAATTTGAAAAATAGCCATGTGTCATATGTGAAACCTAGTTTTGATGAACTATTGAGTGAATTTCTCACATTAACTAATAATACGTATGAATCAGTAGAGCTTGAAAATCCTTTATCTGGAGATAAAGACCAAAGAGGTAAGCTTAAAAACCTTAATATTAAAATATCATGGATAAAATATCATCGTAGCAATTCTAATTTGGAGCTATGGAGTGCAGGTGCGAACCTACGAAAATAAAGTTGATTGATCACTAATTTAATGAATTTAAACAAAAGAATGAGGTCAGTTTTTTTGCAATTAGTTTTATTATTGATTATTTCATGCAAATTAATTCAGTATCAGCAACATAAGCTTTGCATCTTCCTCACCGATTAATATCGCTATATTTTCCTCAGTTGTAACACACGCATCTATTGATCGCCCTGCGGCCTCAGAAATTAACAGTGACACCCAACTTAAATTTTGCACTTTTTGAAGTTAGAGGCTAGCCTTTGTTTAGTGTAAAAAGTGAGCTGGGTGTCTTATGGCAATCGCAAGAAAGCGTCAAGTAAGTTTGGTTGATACAAAATACTACCACTGCATATCACGATGTGTTCGGCGTGCTTTCCTGTGCGGTGAAGACCGTTTTACAGGCCAATCTTTTGAGCATCGCAGAGGTTGGGTTGAAGATAGGCTGCTTGAGTTAGCCAAGGTATTTTGTATTGATGTATGTGCTTATGCCGTAATGAGTAACCATACCCACTTAGTGTTGTACGTTGATGATAAAAAAGCGAATAGGTTAAATGATAAAGCGATTGTTATTCGTTGGCATAAACTGTGTAAAGGCACATTGCTAACGCAAAAATATGTACAAGGTGAAAAGCTAAGTAAAGTTGAACTTATCTTTTTTAATCAAACAGTAAAGGAATATCGAGAGCGCCTATCAAGTATTAGCTGGTTTATGCGGTTGTTAAATGAAAACATTGCGCGCAGAGCAAATAAAGAAGATAACTGCACTGGCCGTTTTTGGGAAGGACGATTTACGTCTCAAGCATTATTAGATGAAGCAGCCCTTGCGGCCTGTATGGCGTATGTCGATTTAAACCCCATTAGAGCTAAAATGGCTAACACCCCAGAAGAGTCAGACCATACCAGCATCAAACAGCGTTTAACGTATGCAAAGGATGGCAAGCAACCAAAACAACTACTGCGCTTTGCAGGCATGCCTCGTCAAATTATGCCAAAAGGGCTGCCGTTTGAGCTTAAATCGTACCTTGAACTTGTTGAGCTAACAGGGCGCTGTATACGAGAAGACAAACGTGGTTATATTGAAAGTACACACTTACCCTTACTCGAAAGAGTTAATATCTCCCCAGAAAACTGGTTAAAGCTCACCACACAATTTACGCGTGTATTTCATGGTGCAGTCGGCAGGCCAGCCTCACAAGAAGGTTATTGTGAAAACTTAAACCGAAAGCGGCGAGCGAATATCAGTAACTGCGAAAAGCTACTGGCATAAAACTTAAACTACTCAGTAATAAATCACAACTGCATTATGCAGTCATTTTCATGCGTGTAATTTAGGTTTAACAGTGATAATTGCTTATTAAATGTGTAACGCGCGAGTAAAGATATAAAAAGAGGTGAACTCTTAGCTCAAAAAAGTAAATTTAGTGGCGCTAGATTAGTTTACAATTGGAGTGGCTGTCTAGTTTAATGCGTGATGATTGGTTAGGCCTATTACCTACCTACGGCGCTATTATTGCCGTAGCACTTGCCATCGCTTTTTTTGTTACCGTAAAGCTTAATAAAAAGGCTCAAAAATACAGTACTCAGTTATTTGTTATTGCTGGCATTGTGGCGTTTGGTATTGTGTTAATTGCCATTGAATCAATTATGAATATTCATATTATAGCGGGCGCAAGAGGCTGGGGTTTTTATGCTCAACTGCTTGCCGGCGCGATAGGTGGTTATGCGTTTTCACAATTAATAAAGGTAACTAACAACCAAAAAGCGTATTAGATGTGTGAATATAAGTACGGCTTATACGTTATTTAGTGATTAATAAATAAAGGCCGCTGTTTATTATAAACAGCGGCTTTTAAATATGATTTTTTAGAATTTAACTAGAAATTAAACTAATTAGTTTGTAGCTACTTAGCCCAAAAATTAGGATTAAAACGGGTAGGGTTACCAGGTTTAACACCAAAGAGTTAGTGTAGTTTCCCATAACCCCTTTTTGATTAACCAGCCATACAAGGTAGGTGCTAACAATAGGAAGTAATAACCCGTTAGCCGCTTGCGCGAATATAATCACCGCGACAGGGTCTAAACCGAGTGAGGCAACCGCAGCACCAAACAATAAAATAACAATAGCAACGCCTTTAAAGCGTGCGTTACTCATATCGTTTGACCAACCTAACATGCCACACACAGCATAAGCACCCGCAAGTGGCGCTGTAATAGCACTAGTTAAACCTGCTGCAAACAAGCCAATAGCAAAAAAGTAATGAGCGGCATCACCAAGTAATGGCTCTAGCTGTACGGCCATGTTAGCCGCACTAATTTGCCCCGCATCTGTGCCATAAAATGCAACCGATGCAGTAGATAAAATAGCGAGCGTGATCACACCGCCTAAAGTGATTGATAGGCCTGTATCAACATTTGTTTGTTTAATCACTTTTTGCATGTCGCTGTTACTGTCGTGTCTAGCAGCGAGTACGCCGGAGTGTAAAAATAGGTTATACGGCACAATGGTAGTGCCAACTAAAGCGAGTATGGTTGTAATAGAGCCTTCAGGCATACTAGGAATAAAACCAGCAAATACATCACCCAGTGAAGGCGCTGCCATTACAAGTGTTGAGATAAACACTAAGCTCATTAAAATAACGAGTAAAATTAGCGCGTTTTCAACCACTTTATGTTTGCCGCTATACAGTAAAGCTGCACTAAAAAAAGCAATAAGTGGTGTCCATAGTTGGGAGCTAACTTGAGGGAATATTTCAATTAATCCCATGCTAGCGCCACTTAAGTTACCCGCTTCATAAGCTGCACTGCCCACACCAATCGCGCTAATGACTAAAAATATAGCTAAAGATTTGAATAAGGGCGTTTGAATATGTGCTCTGAGCGCTTGAGCTAAATCTTGCCCGGTAGCAACGCCAAGGCGCGCCGCCATAGATTGTAATAATATAGTGGCAACTACTGAAAACAGTAATGTCCATATAAGTGCAAAACCAAAGTTTGCACCTGCCACGCTGGCGGTAGTAATGGTCCCTGGTCCAATGAAGGCAGCGGTGACGAGCAGTCCTGGTCCTAATCGCATAATTGGCCTTAATAGTGCTATTGCATGTTGCTATTTAAAGTTACATCTAACGTTTAAAACCGATATTTATACGCGATGCCGATTGTGTTATTGCTGCCACTTAAACTAAGTGCCCTGCAGCGATTATCGCCCCTTGGCTGGTTCTTTTTTAATAAGCATATGTTATACCAATCCGCAATAATACTTAATCAATTTGAGGGATTAGATTTGACGCTAACTGCGTTAAAAATTTCTGATATAGAACAACTAAATAACGAAATTTTTGCCTGGTTATCGACACGATTTTCTCACCTCTGATAGATCACTTAATTAAGCGAATTGCTATTAAAAAAGGTCGAGTAGGATACCAACTTGTATATAAATTTAAAGGGGATACAGTGCGTTTGCATTAATTTTAAACGAATATATAAGCGAATTAAATGAATGATGCCGATATTAATATCGGCATCAGTATATTTACTTTATTAAGTTTTTAATCGCTTCTAAGCCTTTTTTTAGGGTATCTGGATCGGTAGCATAGTTAATACGAATACACTCGTGCTTGTGCGCCCAGCTGTCGTCAATGCCGATAAAAAAGTTGTGACCTGGGATCACATACACGTCTTGCTCTTTAAGCTTTTGATACAACACTTCGCTTGTCATTTTTGCATCTTTAAACCACAGCCACATAAAAAATGCGCCTTCAACTTTGTGCAAATAAACAGGCAATTCGGCAAATACTTCATCAAACAACTCAACCGCTATGTGTGCTTTATTACGATAAAAAGGCAGTACAACGTTGCGGCACAGTGGGAGTAGTTCGTTGTCGTTAATTAAGCGTGTCACTAAGCTTGGACCAATACTATTTGGCGATAACACCATGCTGCCATTTACGCGACCAATTGCTTTAATAATCTCATTGTTTGCAACCACAATACCGCTGCGTAAACCCGGTAGGCCCAGCTTTGAAAGTGACATACATAAAATAATATTTGAGTTCCACGTTAGGTTTGCATCGGTGTAAATACAACCTGGAAACGGATCGCCATATGCGTTATCAATAATGAGTGGAATACCATATTGCTTAGCGAGCAAATCAAGGTGTTTTACTTCATCGTCAGTAATTACATTACCTGTCGGATTGGTAGGTCGTGAGACGCACAGCGCGCTTATGCTGTTGTCGTTTGCTAGTGTTTTTTCAACTGCTTTAAAATCAATGACGTATTTAAACTGTTTTGATGTGCTGCCTGTATTTAAAATTTCGATATCAGGCTTTATGGCAACAAACATATCAGCCGATAAACCTTGATCGGCATAACCTATGTACTCTGGCGCAAGGGGAAATAAAATCTTTTTATGGCTGCCATCCGGCATTTCACCTGCCAACATATTAAACAATACAAAAAAGTTAGCTTGGCTGCCATTACCAAGTGCTACGTTATCGGCGCTAATATCCCATGCGAACTCTTTACTTAGCTGGCCAGCTAATGCAGCTCTAAACTCGTCGTTACCAGTCGGGCCGTCGTAAAGGCCAAATACCTGCGATACCTTGTTACTGGCAACGAGTTTTTGTAATTCACTTAAAAAAACCTCATTTACTTGTGGTACTAATGCGGGGTTACCGCCACCGAGCATAACAATATTAGGATTGTTGCTGTTTTTAGCACCACCTAAATCTTCCATTAACTGAGTAATGCCGTTGGGTTGTGTGAATTTAGTGCCGAAGTTTGAGTAGTTCATAATGCATAGCGTTTGTTAGTAATGGGGAGGGCAGTATAGCGTAAATAAAGGGCTTAAATCCGATGATGAGAATAATTCAATACTTAGCTTTGTAGTTGGCTATGACAATAAAATTTCTATAAAACAAAGGCTAAGTTAAGATTTTTTAACGCCGTATAAAAACTCTTCGCCGCAGTCCATATACAAATCAAATTTGGTCATAACTTTGGTGAACATGGGGGCGTGTAAAAACTCGTTTAACCATGCGCGTACATGCGTGTATTCACTTTGTAAGTACCAATGTTTATCTACACGGGCAAACTGTCTAATAAATGGTAGCAGGGCATAATCGGCTAGACTTTTTTCATCGCCCATTAAGTATTTATGCGTGGTTAGTTTTTCTTCAAATTGCTTAATAAATTCTTCGCAGGCTTTTTGGTAATAAATTTGTGCCATGTCTTTTGTGCGAGCATAAAACTTATACTTTTCAAGCACTGGTTTAAATTTCGTGTCGTTTAGCTTAATTAATTCAAGCATGCGCTCAAGTGCTAATGGGTCTTGAGTATGAAGTAAATTATGCGGATCGTTTTGCTTTAAAGCCCACAGCATAATATCTAGGCTTTCATCTATAACTTGATTATTCGGCAGTAATAAAACAGGCACCGTGCCTTTTGGCGATATTTGCAAAAGATGCGGTGGTTTGTTTTTAGTTTTAATAGCGCGTAGTAGCACGTGTTGCTCTGCCATTAAAATACCCATTCGTGCACGCATTGCGTATGGGCAGTGTTGTAATGAATATAATAATGGCAATGTCATGTTATTACTTACCTTAACTGTTTAAGCCTTCAACATATTGCTGACGTGTTTTTACTTTTACCATGTGATTTAATTGATCAGCTGCTTGTGTTTGCCCGCTAATTAAATCTTGGAAGTGGGCGAGTAACACGGCTTTATCTAGCTTTTCTTTATCGCCTGAGCCAATGTCAGTTAAATCAATCATGAACTCGTCAAACTTATCGGCGTAATCGGTCACAATATCCATATTTAAAAATTGTTCATGATTATAAATGCTCGGGTAGCCGCCTTTTTGTTTATCAATGGCAAAGCTAATGCCTTTAACATTGGTAACGGTTGTTTCCTTTTTACAGCTCAGCATACAGCTGGCATCAATACGTGGTTTTTTACAGCCAACGGTTTGCTGGAAAAAACACTGGCGGCTGGTCATCATTAGTATTGGATGATAAATGCTGTACATCATTTTAAAGTTGTTAGGGCGTTTAATACTGCGCATTTGCTGCTTGTTTATTTCGTTTGAAATAAACGCGCCTTTAGCATTTAAATCTTCTTGTAGCGTTAATAACGCATAAGAGTTTGTAGTGTTTAATAATGGACCGGCAATCCAGTCAAGACCCATTTGCACGGCTTTAAATGCAACGCCTGTGTTGTTACTAATAATAAGCTTAGGTTTTACAACCTCGAGTAAACGTACCGCTTCTTCAAAATCTTTACCAATTAATACCGCCGGGAACCACGGAATTAACTGCGGGTGCTCTAAAAATACGTTGATGTATTTATCGTTATCGGTTCTAAAGCTCTCAGGTAATTTAAAGTAAACATCGCCATCTGTTAAATCACATAGGTGAACGTCTTTTATGTCCGATATTAAAATAGAGAGTGTTGTTTTGTTTTTATCTGCTTTTTCGTGGCTTACTAGTTTTGGTAATTCAACAGGGGCGAGTACGTCTTTGCCTTCGTTTAATAAAAACGCGACTTGCTTTTTAATACGGGCGAGCTCTTTAAACGGAATGCTTAAGTTGTTGCCTAAGTTTGAGTAATCCATATTTTTAATTTCAAAATTGGCATTACTAAAGCTTTTAAAGCGTTTATCAATAGCAGCAATATCAACAACCGATTTATCGGCGTTATGCATAACCATTTGCGATTGCACTTCAAAGCGCTGAGGTTGCTCAGTGTTTAAATTCGCGCTTTCATTTATTAACGAACTATCGTTTTTATCGTTAATAACCAGCGTTACTGTAAATGGCTGATTTAACTGTCCTGAAAATTCAAAACGAAGCTCACGCTTTGAAATATCTAAAAACTGAATTTTCTTTTTAACTAATGAATCAATTTCACTTTTTTGGGTAGAGAGATCTTGTTGCGCATCGTAAATTTGTACAACCGAAATAGCGTTACTTTTTTCGTTTGCGTGATCAAAGCTATGGTCGCGCGGATTGTCGGTAAACATGTTTTTGGTCATGTCGCCGGTTAAAAACTTATTAGTAAAGTTACGGTTAAATACTTTATACAAGCTAGAATCGTCTTCAATTAAGTTACCGGTTTGTACAAAGGTATCTATTTGTTTGCGCCAGCTATCAATAACCGTGTGTACATAGTTAGCGCCTTTAATACGGCCTTCTACTTTTAACGAGTCAACACCTGCAGCGACTAGTTCAGGTAGGTCGAAGTAAGCTGAGTTATCTTTTAAGTTTAACGGATGCTTGTTACCCATTGCAGTAGGCTCGTACTCATCACGACATGCTTGTGAGCAACGACCACGGTTACCCGAGTTACCTACACTTACCGAGCTTGAATAACATTGCCCCGAAAACGCGATACATAAAGCGCCGTGCACAAACACTTCGGTTAATACATCGCATTTATGTGCTACGTCGGTCAGTATTTTAATTTCAGTTAAGTTAAGCTCGCGCGATAAATTTACACGCGTAGCGCCAATGCGCGCTAAAAATTCAACCTGTGATTCGTTATGCGTAGTTAACTGAGTTGATGCGTGAATATGCAAAGTAGGAAAGTGCTTTTTAACTATATTGAATAACCCTAGGTCTTGCACAATAATGCCGTCGAGCGTGGTATTTACTAGTTGGTTTAGTAGCTTAAATAGCGCACCCATTTCATGCTCTAATATAACCACATTTAGTGTTAAAAATATTTCACAGCCGTATTCATGCGCTAAGCGCAGTGCGCCGTTAAGCTCATCAAACGAAAGATTAGACGCTCGGTTACGTGCATTAAAGGTATCTAACCCACAATAAACCGCATTAGCACCAGCTACAATGGCGGCTTTTACTGCGTTTACATCACCGCCTGGGGCTAATAGTTCAATCTTTCTACTCATTACAATGTCGCTTCGTTCATATTTAATTGTCGCGAATTTTATCTGTTTAGGCGCGTTAATGCTATTTATTGAGGGATATAATAAATACATAATTAAAAGACTGTATAAAATTGTAATTAAGCTGGCTGATTTATTACGTAAACATGTAATAAAATGATAGTTTATAAGCAAGCTAGTCTTTCAACTTTACTTAGGCGATACCCATCAGTAATCAAAATATTAAACAGTTAAATACAGATTTAAACGCTCAAGAAGCTGTAATTACCAACACTCACCTAAAAATAGCCACATTTAATCTGTTTAACTATCTTGAGCCACCCAATGCATACTATGAGTTTGAGAAAATTTATACCGCGCAGCAGTGGGCTAAAAAGCAGCGTTGGATTGTTGATTACTTAACAGAACATGCGCCTGATGTGATTGGTTTTCAGGAAGTGTTTAGCATTGATTCGTTAAAAGAGTTAATGAGTGAGCAAGGTTATAATTACTTTGCAGTAGTTGATGAGCCTGAGGTGATTGACGACTTTATTTATAAACGCCCCGTAGTGGCAATCGCCTCTAAATACCCGATAGTTGAAGTGGCGTCGGTTGAGCACGATAGCGAGCTTGCAAGTGCACTTGGCCTTAATAGTGAGTTTACTTTTAGTCGCAAGGTATTAAGAGCGACCGTTACTTTGCCGCACATAGGCAATACTGATTGCTATGTGGTGCATTTTAAATCTAAGCGCCCAATGATTAATGTTGATGAGCACAATAAAGAGCTTACAGCCGAGCAAAACATAATTGAGATTTTAAAAGCGAATGTAGCGGGCGGTTGGGGCTCAACTATTCAGCGTGGTAGTGAAGCTACATTGCTAATGATACAAATGATTACTCGCCGCGAAGCTACGCAGCAACCCATGATGCTAATGGGCGATTTTAATAACGACCTAGCTGATGGTGTGCTCAGTCATTTACTTACTAATACGCTACGTTTTGCCCCTGCGTTTGACGCTAAAACCTACTTAGCTAAATATTGTCTAAATGATTCATGGGATTTGTTTGTTAAGTCGCAGCTAAGTAATGATGAGGTTTTTAGCGATGAAGCAATAACAAACGATGAACAAAGTGATTGTGATCGCAATAACAGCGAGATTGTTGATTCAGCGGATAAAAGCCAAGTAAAAAATATAAATATAACAAAGACAGCACCGTTAAGGCCGCCAACACATTATTATGGCGCGAGCAGCTCTGTGCTTGATTACATTTTATTGTCGTGTGAGTTTGACGCTAGTTACGATGACAGCTTTTTTGAAGTAAGCGCTTATAACACTTACGACAGGCACTTAATAAACCCCGAGTATGAGCGTGATGATTTAACTACCGACCACGGTGTTGTATTGGTTATCCTTAAACTAAGAAGCTAGGTTTTCTCATTTAATAACTTACAGCGTACGATTAAGCTAAAAAAGAATTAAGCTGCAATATGCATAATTATGCTAAAATCATAAATTAACAATTACCCATATTGCAGCGAAACTTGACCTGCAGTCTTTATGTGTATATTTTATCGCCAGAATTTTTTGCATTAAATTAATAACAAATCACTAAAATGGTAAATATGGAATTTTACACTTACTCGTATCACACGCGAAAGATGGACTTAACTTCGCAAGTACATACTTTCTTCGTAAATCAAATTTATAATTCTAAATTGTTAGTGAAAGCTTTGTTTTTTGCTTTGTTTATTAGTTTAAGTAGCGCTTACGCGCAAGAAACCACCTCATACAGTTTAATCAATGAATCTAATGCAGGGCTGCTAAAAAGAGCCGAATTACTTATGGATACTGACGTTATAACAAGTATCGAACTAAGTAAGGCGTTGTTGTTACAAGCGCAAAGTGCTGATGACACGTTACTCAGCGCAAAATTACATAACTTATTAGGTAAAGCGAATAAAAAAAATAACAATATTAATGAATCGCTTCATCACTTTTCACAATCCTCAGCTTATTACAGTAAATTAAATGATTCACGCAACCAAATAAAGGCGTCTATTAATTATATAAAAATATTATTAGATGAAAAACGTTATGAGGAACTTGCTAACCGCATTGAAACTTTATTACCAACAACGCTTGTGTATGGCGATGAGTTTTTTATAGCACAAGTACTCCTAACAAAGGGGGATTCGTTTTATGAACAAAAAAAATACAATGACGCGATCACGCAATATTCATCTGCTTTAAAATACCTTGTAAATAAAGACGAACAAATACAAAAACAGTTAGGTGAAACGTATAAAAAATTAGCTCAGTCGTATAAGCGTCTTGAAAATAGAGAGCAAACGGCTCATTTTTATACCAAAGCTTTAGATATATATACTAATTTAGATGATTTAAAGTTGATGGCGCGTACATTAAATACACTAGCAGAAGCGCAGCGCTATTTAGACAACTTAGTTTTAGCCCTTGATTACAGCACTCGTGCATTAGAAATACATAAAGACATTGACGATCCTGTGGGCTTAGCTAAAGCATTATTAGGTGCTGGTATTATTTATCGACATATCAACCTTTATGAAAAATCACTTAAGCATATAAATGAGGCATATTTATATTATAAAAAAGTAAATAACGTGCTTGGGATTGCTAAAACATCCAATCAAATGGGGCTGGTATATACACGATTAAAGCAGTTTGATCAGGCAGAGTTTTTCTATCAAATAACGATTGATTTGCCAAAAGGTATGGTCGAGGAAAAAACGCTCGCATCAGCTTTGAGAGAAATGGCTGTTATTAACCTTGAGTCTGGCGATTTAGTATCAGCGATGCAATATGCTAAAAAAGCTTATGTCACTTATAAAAATAACAACCTTACATCGTACATTTCTACAACGGCGCGTATTATTGCTAATATTTATCGCGCCCAAGGAAATAACAATAAGGCTATAGAATATTACAAAGAGTCATTGTCGTTTGCCAAAAAAACAGGTGGTAAACTCTATGAGATAAAGTCGCTTACAGCGCTTGCTGGCATTTTAATTGGTATTGATACAAATGAGGCGATTTCTTTACTAAAAAGGTCACTCGCCTTATCAACTGAAATTGATGATAAGTTACATATGCTATATGCCTATCGTGAAATTCGAATAGCAGAAAAATTGCGTGGTCGCATTGAAGAGTCACTACGTTACGCAGAAGAGGAAATAGCCCTAACCGAAGTTATTCACGATGAAAGGAATGAAAACAAGTTGGCGCTCGAAAAAGCACATTTGCATTCTCACAAAATGGAAATAGAGCTGGAGACGTTAAGAGAAAAAGAAAAACTCCATCAACTTGAGCTTGAAAAGAAAAACAATGAAATTGAAATATCAGGCCAAGCTAGGGTTATATCAGAGCTAGAGCTTGCAAAAAACAAATACGCGAGTATTGCGCTCGCATTTTTATTAGCCGCTTGCTTAGCTATTGTTTTATTGGTTTATCGAAGCTTTATTGCCTCTAAAAAACGTAATGAAGAGTTAGACTATTTGGCCGCGAGAGACCCTTTGACCAATTGTTATAACCGCCGTATTTTATTTGAGATTATGAATCGCGACTTTTTGGATTTACCTCAGATTGAAGAGTACTGTATTTTAATGGTCGATATTGACCATTTTAAAAGTGTTAACGATACTTATGGGCACAGCATTGGCGACACCGTACTTTGTGGCGTTGCCAGTCTTTTACAAGCTAATATACGTACGAGCGATAGCGTTGCCCGTTTTGGTGGCGAAGAATTTTGTATTATTTTACCCAACACGACTCAAGAGCAAGCAATACGTATTGCTGAAGCTATTCGTATTAAAGTAGAAAAAGCGATATTTGATGATATTCCTGTTACGTGTAGTTTTGGGGTTACGTCTATTAAATTTAAAGCCAGAACACCTTCTGAGTTAATTGAACAGGCTGATTTAGCACTTTATGAGGCTAAGTCTTTGGGTCGTAATCAAGTTGTGTTGTGGGATTGTGCGTTTGAAGAGTTTAAGCTTTTTAGATCGGAGTAAACCTAGCAGTATACAGCTCAGTTTTGATGTTATTTTTTAAAATCATAACAAGTAAATTTTATACAACGCCGTGAGTTACTTACATATGTAATTAGGTTTATTAAATTAACCTTTTAAATATCAGTGTATTAACTTAGGCTTTAAAATTGCATTCTAAACTAAGTTAAAAAACAAAATAAGGGATTTAGTAATGACTGAAGTTGCACTTTCGGCCTATTTGGCATTTTACCTCTATTTAATTATGTTGCTTGTACAGTGGGCTGTGGCTACGTTTAGCAAAGCTAAAGAGCCAAATGCTGTACCAGGTAAAATTGACGAGGATTTATCGCACGATAGCTTTATATTTAGAGCGCATCGTACGTTTCATAATACGCTTGAAAACAGCGCATTATTTATAGGTACGGTGTTATTTGCGTTTGTAATTAATTATCAAAGCCCGATTTTTGCAATGTGTATTTGGGTGTACTTAATTGCGCGTTTAATTCACATGGCGCTGTACTACGCTATAGCAACGGAGAAAAACCCAAGTCCACGTAGTTACTTCTTTTTAATTGGTGTGCTTGCTAATGTGGTTATGCTGATAATGATAGGATTAAGACTAATCTCTTAGTTTATAAAAAAGTTATAAACTCTATTTATAACTTTAAACAAAAAAGCGAAGAGCCTTTAAGGCATCTTCGCTTTTTTGTTTAGGTAGCAGCAGAATATAAACCACGTCTACAGTAAGGTAATATTAATGGCTAATCGACGCCTATAAACCCGCCTGTTTGATGTGTCCACAGGGCTGCGTAAATCCCACCCTTAGCGATTAGTTCTTCATGAGTGCCTTGCTCAACTACGCCGCCGTCATCAAGTACAATTAATCTGTCCATTTGTGCAATGGTTGAGAGCCTATGCGCTATGGCGATTACTGTTTTGCCTGTCATTAAGTCATCAAGACTTGCCTGAATTGCCGCTTCTACTTCTGAGTCGAGTGCGCTGGTGGCTTCGTCGAGTATAAGTATGGGTGCATTTTTAAGTAGCACACGTGCAATAGCAATACGTTGGCGTTGACCGCCTGAAAGAGTAACACCGCGTTCGCCCACTTGTGCATCAAAGCCTTTGTTACCTTTGCTATCTACCAAGTCGTTTATAAACTCAAGTGCCTTAGCTTGTTTGGTCGCGTTGATCATTTCGTCTTGTGTTGCATCAGGGCGACCATACAAAATGTTGTCTTTTACTGAGCGATGAAGCAGGGAAGTGTCTTGCGTAACCATCGCTATGTAGCGGCGTAGACTTTCTTGGCTTACGTCTGTGATGTTTTGCCCATCAATTTTTATTGTTCCTGAGTCAGTATCGTAAAAACGCAGTAACAAGTTAACAAGTGTTGATTTACCTGCACCAGAGCGACCGACTAAGCCAATTTTTTCGCCAGGTTTAATGTTTAAGTTTAAACCATTCATTACTGGGCTGCGATTAGTCTCGTTTGCAGCTTTGCCGTAGTTAAAATGTACGTTGTTAAACTCAATAGCACCTTGGCTTACGTTAAGTGTATCGGCATTTGGTTTATCGGCAACTTCAATAGGGTTAGACAGTGTTTTCATACCATCGGCTACGGTGCCAATGTTTTCGAACAAGCTGCTTATTTCCCACATGATCCATTGCGCCATACCGTTTAATCTAAGCGCTAAACTAACAGCAACTGCAATGGCACCTGCGCTAATTGCACTAAGCGACCATAAATAAAGTGATACTGCGGTAACCGAAAATACTAATAAATAATTTAAGCTTTGAATAACAAAGTTTAGGCTGGTTACCAAGCGCATTTGTTTGTACACAGGCTGCAAAAATACATCCATGCTTTGTTTTGCGTATTGTTCTTCACGCTGGGTATACGAAAACAATTTAATAGTAGAAATATTTGTGTAGCTATCAACAATTCGACCGGTCATTTCTGAGCGCGCATCAGCTTGTGAGCTGGCAATTTTTTTAAGGCGAGGTACAAAATAAAGCTGTACGCAAATGTATAAAACTAACCAAACCAGTAAAGGGATCATTAAGCGCCAATCAGCTTCGGCAACTAAAAATACCATTGAGCCAAAATAAACCACTATGTACATTAATACATCGAGTAGTTTGGTCACTGTTTCGCGAACGGCTAAAGAGGTTTGTAATACTTTGGTGGCTATTCTTCCTGCAAACTCATTTTGATAAAAGCTCACACTTTGGCGCAGTAAATAACGATGCGCTAACCAGCGAATCGACATAGGGTAATTGCCCAGTAATGCTTGGTGCAAAATAGCAGAATGAAAAAATACGACTACGGGCAATACCAGTAAGAGCATGACAGCCATTTTGATAAGTTCTGATTTTTGCTCTACAAACAAGGTTTCGGGTGTGTAGGCCGTTAACCAATCAACAAGCTGCCCCATATAGCTAAATAAAGAAACCTCTAAAATAGCGAGCATGGCGGCGCTGATTGACATTAGCACCAACGACAATTCCATTCCTTTGGTGTAGTGACGACAAAAAGCAAATAAAGTCGAAGGCGGCTGAGTAGGTTGATCCTCAGGAAATGCTTTTGTCATTTTTTCAAATAATCGATACATTTTAAAAACTTAAATGGCAAATAATGGTGGCTATTATACCATTTAAGTATTTTTAAATGCAGGTTTGTAAGGTATTAATTGTGAATATGCTAGAGCGTTATTAATATAAACTTATGTATAAAAGAACACCTAAAAACACTTCACTTACTTTATAGCATTGGGTTATTTAGGTTTGTACCTTTGATCATGTATAAATCGTCATATCTGAGACCACCATTTCCGTAAGGCTTTTTAATTGGGCCTGTATTACAGTTTGCTAAAAAATATATAAGAGGTTGTTCGCGCTTCATTCTAAATTGTGCATTTTTATACACCAGTGTTTGCTTGCTAAATTCACCACCTTTTACGTAAACATCATATTGCTGACCTTGCTCTGAGGCTGCTGCGTTATTAACAACGTACCATACGTCGTACCAGGTATTTGTTTGCAGTGGCTTGGCCGATTGTTTGGTAGTGTAGTTTTGAATGTTGCTATACCCGCTGTCGGTTTTAACCATTAAAGCGCCATCGTTTACAAACCCGTTTGATTCTGTTTTATCGGTTACGCGAAGTGTAGGCTCAAACGCATCGTACGCATGTTTATTAATTAGCTCTGGCGTAAGGTTGCTTAATCCAAAAGCATGGTTATTAGGAAAAGCAGCTACGTTTATACGCATATAAAATGTGTAGGTTTGACCAACTTCAACCGCTTGTGGAAGTTTTGTATAAGAAAGCGCTTTACGATTTCCTACAATGCCCTCAGCTGCAGGTTTTTTTAGTAAATAATGATTTGTTGATGAGTTTGCTTGTTCTGGTTGTATAACTGTTATTTGTGGGTTTTTAACCTGTGGTTTAGTTTCATTTTGGGTATCGACACTTTGCCACTTGCTAAGTGAATTTTCAAAGTTATCAATAAGTAGCCAATCGCTCGATGTACTTTTTTGAATGGTTGAACATGCTGATAGCGTGCTAAACAAACATAGAATTAAAATGTGTTTGGAAGACATAATTGGCTCTCGTAATATTATTGATATTTGGTTAACCAATTTAAATTTTGGCTATAGTTTTTATTGAGAGTTATGTAACCAATTTAATGTTTTTATGTCAACCATTAAAGCAATAGGTAATGGCGTGGGAACTGCGAAGATACAAAAATTATTATTCCATTCAAAAAATTAACCAGTAAACTTATCCATTAAATCAACTCAGCAAATTTCAGCTGAGTTTAAAATAATTTAATAGTTAGGATGTTATATGTATACGGGTTCGTGTTTGTGCGGTGAGGTAAGGGTTGAAGTGTCGGGTAGTATAACCAGCATTATTCATTGTCATTGTTCACTGTGCAGAAAAAACAGCGGGACTGCATTTGCAACCAATGGCTTTGTAAATACAGATGACTTCACAATAACCAAAGGAAAAGCATTACTTAGTGAATTTAGTTTTAAACCAGGGCGCACTCGTTACTTTTGTAAGTGGTGTGGCTCGCCGGTTTACAGTAGCAATAATGATGACAAAAGCAGAATACGAATTCGTTTAGGAATATTTGATAGCGATATTACTGAGCAGGTTTTATCGCATAATTTTGTTACGTCTAAAGCTAACTGGGAGAAGTTAGAAACAAGCTTACCGTGCTATGAAAAACATGAACCTGGACGGTAACGCGTTTTATTCAATGTGGTAAATGCTGTTAATACTTTTATAAAGGTTTGGTGCAAAATTTATAAACACAGGTGAGTTTTGTATTTCATCAACGTTTATGTGCATTAATGTTTGCTGGCTTAGTATGATCACTATATTTTTGTATTCGTTAAACTCTATTATCCCTAAGCACTTAAAATGTTGCCTTAAAAGTACTAAAAGCATTTGCAGCTCTTGGCCAGTTTGTGGGTTTAAATTAATGATTACTTGCGTATTTTGCTCACTGCAGCTATTTATATTTTGCCAAAAGCTATCGCTGGTTAAAAAAGGCTGGTGATATTCACCACTAAAAATATCGATAGTGATTACGTTAAAGTGATCAGTGCATTGGGTAATATATTGCTCGGCGCATTGTAAATAGGTGCTGTGCTTAATTGGTAACTTAAAGTGCTGGGCAGCAATTAAGGCAATGCTTGGGTTTATTTCTACCGTGTTAAATGTATTGATGGTGTTTATGTAAGGCGTATTACTTTGTAAGTGATACATAATTCGCTCAAACCCTGCAGTGCCCAAGCCTAAATTTAATATATTTAGTGTATCTACCGGTTTAAGTAAAAATAACATCATACACTGGTTTACAGGTACTATTACTTGCTCAGGGTGTATAAGGTTCATAACGCCCTGAATTGTAATGTCTTCATTGGTTTTTTGTGCAAGCGTTAACCACCGGTATTCTTTATTTTGATACACGCATACGGGGCCGTATGCACTTTGCTGCGACTCAATAAGGTTACTTTTAACTGTATCTTCTTTTAGCTGACGCATAACTTAAACTATTAATATATAAACAATGACAGTGTGCCACGAAAAACATATTTTTTAATAGATTATTGTGTAACAAGGTTTGTAATTTAACCTCAAAATATAATATTGTATTAGCAATTAATTAGTTAGACGTTATTCAAGGATTGAAAATGAGAACATTTATTTGCGCTGTTCATTTTGTGTGTGCTCAGTGGATGAAAAAATTAGACTCAAGAAATAAAAATACGGCCATAAATGCTGCAGCATTGTTAGCTATGATATCTACTGTATATAGTTTTCTTTTAGCTATGACGTTTGACATTCACTACTTAGATAAAATAATCAGTACTTTTAAGCAAAACCCTTTACTTATTGGTGCTCTATTTTACGCAATCGTAATTGGAATTGTGTTTTTAATTTTGGGTGATTTTAACGGTTATAGAAGTAGAGTTAGATCTTGTATAAATAAAGGGAGCTTTAAAAAATATATTTTAGGAATAAAGCTGTGGATGTTTGGGTTAATTCCTATGACCGGTATTATGTTGATTGTACGACTCAATTAACTCTCTAAGTATTACTATAACTGCGCTTTAGCGTGCTCCTTTCTACATCTACCTCAAATGTATTGCCATAAAATCTTAGTTAAGTAATGGTTACACCATAATAATTAGGAGCTAATAGATGCTTAAAACACCTTTAAAAATCACAACAACGTTACTCAAATTTACTGCAATTGCAGGCGCTTGCTCACTTGCATTATCAGCACATGGTGAAACGCAATTACAATATACCGACCAACAAAAGTTACACGATATAGCAAGTGAAGTGTCGGCTACCCGTATCGGTAGTGACATTCAAACGCTGGTGGATTTTGGTACTCGCCATACGCTTTCAGAGACTAAATCGGATACGCGAGGTATTGGTGCGGCTAGGCGTTGGATAAAAAAAGAATTTGAAAAAATATCTGTGCAGTGTGGTGGTTGTCTGGAAATTATTGAAGTAAAGGACACTATATCGGGCGAAAAACGCATTCCTAATCCTGTTGAAGTGGTTAACATAGTGGCTATTCAACGTGGGTCGAGCGAGCCGAATCGCATGGTGATGATGTCGGGTGATATAGATTCACGTGTAAGTGATGTTATGGACTTTACGAGTGATTCACCGGGTGCTAACGATAATGCATCGGGCGTGGCAGGAGTAATAGAAGCAGCTCGTGTTTTAAGTAAATACAAATTTAATGGTTCGGTAGTTTACGCGGCGCTTTCGGGCGAAGAGCAAGGTTTGTTTGGCGGTAAAATATTAACGGCTTATGCACAAAAGCATAACTGGCAAGTTCATGGCGTTTTAAACAACGATATGATTGGCAATATTACCGGTATTAATGGGGTAACTAATAACACGACTGCACGTATATTTTCAGAAGGTACCCGTGTTGTAGAAACAAAAGAGCAAGCTAATACTCGGCGCTTTACAGGTGGTGAAGTCGATTCTGCGAGTCGTAATTTAGCTCGCTACATAGATACTATTGCTGACAGATACATTCCTAATTTAGATACAATGCTTGTATATCGATTAGATAGATTTGGTCGTGGTGGGCATCATCGCCCATTTAATGATGCAGGTTTTGCAGCAGTGCGTATTATGGAAACTAACGAGCACTACGATCGTCAGCATCAAGATTTACGCACTGAAAATGGTGTTGAGTATGGTGATACCATTGAAGGTGTTGATTTTGATTATACGGCTAAGTTAACTTCACTTAATGCGGTAACGATGGCGTCTATGGCGTGGGCACCCGCACCGCCAAAAGAAGTTAAAATAAAGGGCGCTGTTACAGCTGATACGTCGTTTTCATGGCAACAAAGCAGTGATGAAAATATTGCTGGCTATAAAATTTATTGGCGTTACACGAGCGAGCCGCAATGGCAGTTTAGTAAATACGTTGGTAAGGTTTCACAGTACACACTTAAAAACGTAGTGATTGATAATTATTACTTTGGTGTAGCCTCTGTTAGTAAAGACGGTATTGAGTCTCCAGTAGTTTTTCCGGGTGATGTGGGTTCGTTTGATCACAATATAAAATAATAGTTTGGCTAAAAACACAGCAAACAGAGCGCTTTAAGGTGCAAACGACCTTTTTATACTTGCACCTTATTTACTAAGCCCTTAGAGTGTTAAAAAAGAAGTAAAAGGTTATTAAGAATGCAACAACAAGAAAAAAAGCCGTTAACAGCAAAAGAGCAAGTTATAACTGATGAGCAAAGAATGCAGTGGCAACGCGAATGTTTTCAAGCAGCGCAAAAACATTTAGCCGAAAAGGGCATTATGCCAAAATCAGTAGTTGATAAAGACAGCCGATTTTTAGCACCACTTTGTGCAATGTGGAAATTTAAAGCCCAAAACGGTAAAACATATTGGGTAGTAACAGGGCGCTTACCTACAGATCATGCTGAAGTAAGTGCAGCTACAGATGCTCGCGATGCAATGCGTTACTTTTCATTGCAGTGGCAATTAAAAGCGGATCAAATTATGAGTACAGGCGCGCGTGATAAAACGCAGGTAGATTTTGCTAACTTACTTATAAATAGAGCACATGGCTTGTACGAAATGTATGATAATGAACCACTATGGGCAAATGAACCAAAGTAACTACAGTTTGGGTTAAGTAAAAAAGTAGAGGGTGATAGCTTATTTATTGCCCTTTTCTTTATCTAATGGACAAGTGTGAAGGGAGTTGTATTAAACGCCGAAACAGAGCATTGCATACGTTGCCTAGGAATTCCCGCCTCCATAAAAACATTTCCTTGCTGAATAAAGCCATTTCGCTTAAAACGCTCTACCTCATTTAAAATACAATTAATGCTTACTTCTTCTATACCTTGGTTTGACGCTAATTCAACAATAAAGTTGAGAAGCGATTTATATACTTTGCGATTACGGTGCTCGGGTAATACAGCTATCCTGCCGATTAAGCCATCTGTACACAGCCGACCTGTTGCAATAGGGCAGTTTGCATCGTCTGTAACAAGTACATGTAATGCAATTTTATCTAGGCTATCAAATTCGATGTGCTTGGGGATATGTAACTCGTAAACAAAAACTCGCTCTCGAATTTTTTGTAGCATATCTTTTTTTATATCCCATTCAACCTTATCAACCAGATAGCCCATTGCAAACTCCTATTGATAGCCAATTAAAATGAGTAAGCAATCACAGCAAAATTATTTAAGCC
This sequence comes from Pseudoalteromonas sp. SWYJ118, assembly GCF_015864505.1. Lineage (NCBI taxonomy): Bacteria > Pseudomonadati > Pseudomonadota > Gammaproteobacteria > Alteromonadales > Pseudoalteromonadaceae > Pseudoalteromonas > Pseudoalteromonas sp. SWYJ118. The sequence continues at coordinate 49,382 of NZ_JADYXC010000008.1, forward strand.
AATATCAGGTGAAAATTAAAATTTTTAACTAACCTGTATACATAATATTTTACGCTGCAAAATGCTCACCATTATTAATAAAATTGGTATTATTACTCTTGGTCTATATTAAACCAAAGCCCCTCATTAACAAGTGTAGTAAAAGTTTGAGTAAAAACTAAACTTGGGTTTGTTAAATTTAATGCTGAACTTTCAAATTCAGTATTATCGGTAAGTAGTTTTACCGCCGCTAAGTCAGTTAATGGCATAGCGTAATTTTCACCGTTTACACTTAATAACACTTCGGTATCGAGCTGCTGATAAATAGCACGCGTGCCACCTAAACGCTCAAACACAGCTTCTTCATCACTTAAATCATCGCTTATTTGCTCAGGTGTAAATGGAGGTTCTACTGGTGCTAAATCCATTTCATGCTTGGGCTGACTAAGCGTTGAGCCTAACCATTGTTTAAATAAATCGTCATTTTCTAAAAGTGCCGCCATCAGTGTTTTAACTTTATCAACTTCAAGGTTTGTAAGTTCACCTTTTGATTTTCTTAGTGTGATGTTGTGATCGGTATAACGTTTTTGTCCGCTTTCGGTATCAATAATATGATCGGCAAAGCTCGACAATAAATCTTGTTGATTTGGCGCCCTAAAACCAACTGAATAATTTAGTGCGTTTTCTACAGCGTAACCTTCGTGAGGGCACCCTGGTGGAATATACAAAATATCGCCTGGTTCTAATATGCAATCAATTACGGCTTCAAAAGGTTCAACTTGCAGTAACTTTTTGTTTTGAGCAAACTGTTTAAGTGTTGGATCGGGCAGGCCTACACGCCAATGACGTTTACCTTCGCCTTGAATAATAAATACGTCATATTGGTCTAAATGTGGGCCAACACCACCATTAGGCGTTGAATAGCTGATCATTAAATCATCTATGCGCCAGTTTGGAATAAACCTAAATGGCTCTAGTAGTTGTGCAGCATCGCTATGCCAGTGATCAACTGCTTGCACGAGCAATGTAGAATGATCGTCTGTTAACTGCTCAAAGTCTTCAAATGGACCTTGGTGCGTTTGCCAGTCATTTTTATGATTGGTGATAATACGTGACTCTATGCTTTCTTCCATTGCTAGGCCGGCAAGTTCATTAGCATCAAGCGGGTCTTGAAAATTAGCAAAACCCTGTTTGATTAAAAGCGGCTTTTTTTGCCAAAAATGGCTTAAAAACTCTTGCTCAGACAAATTATTTATTTTTAATTGATACATACATTATGCCTACTAGTTAGTGCAATGGGGTTAAAACAAAAAAAGCGAAAGGATGATCCTTTCGCTTTTTAAAAGAGCAATTTAGTTTTTAAACTAAATCATCAATAAACTCAACAGCACGACCAATGTAATTAGCAGGTGTTAGTTTTTTCATTTCTACTTTAGCGTGCTCTGGAAGGTCTAAACCATCGATGAAGTCAGCCATTATTTCTTTGTTTACACGTTTACCGCGTGTTAAATCTTTAAGTTTTTCGTATGGCTTTTCAATACCATATTTACGCATAACTGTTTGAATCGGCTCGGCTAGCAATTCCCAGTTTTGATCAAGCTCGTCAGCTAAACGTTGCTCGTTTACTTCAAGCTTGCTTACACCTTTAAGTGTTGATTGGTATGCAATAATTGCATAACCCATACCTACACCTAGGTTACGTAATACCGTTGAATCAGTAAGGTCACGCTGCCAGCGAGAAACGGGTAATTTTTGTGCAAGATGAGCAAAAATAGCATTTGCTAAGCCTAAGTTGCCTTCTGAGTTTTCAAAATCAATTGGGTTAACTTTATGTGGCATTGTTGATGAGCCAATTTCGCCAGCAATTGTTTTTTGCTTAAAGTGATTAAGGGCAATGTAACCCCACATGTCACGGTCGAAATCTAACAATATAGTGTTAAAACGTGCAATTGCGTCAAATAATTCTGCAATATAGTCATGCGGTTCAATTTGTGTAGTAAATGGGTTTAGTGTTAAGCCTAAACTTGATACAAATTTATCTGCATGTGTATGCCAGTCGTAATCTGGGTATGCGCTAAGGTGAGCGTTGTAGTTACCAACAGCACCATTAACTTTACCTAGCATCTCTACTTGTGCAATTTGCCCGCGTTGACGCTTTAAGCGCATATATACGTTAGCAAACTCTTTACCCATAGTTGATGGTGTAGCAGGTTGTCCGTGCGTACGAGTCATCATTGGGATTGTTTTGTATTCAATTGCTTTAGCTTTAATTGCGCTTAAAAGTTCATCGCAATAAGGAAGTAAAACATTTTTACGCGCTTCGCTTAGCATTAAACCATGAGATAGATTGTTAATATCTTCTGAAGTACAAGCAAAGTGAATAAATTCGTTTATTGCATGAAGCTCACTGTTATCGGCTACTTTTTCTTTTAGTAGGTATTCAACCGCTTTAACATCGTGATTTGTAGTGCGTTCTATATCTTTAACGCGTTGTGCATCAGCTTCACTGAAGTTATCTACAATGGCGTTTAGAAGTGCATTAGCTTCTTCGCTAAATGCAGGTACTTCTTTAATATCGCTTGCTGCAGCTAACGCTTGCAACCAACGCACTTCAACAATTACGCGGTATTTGATTAAGCCAAATTCGCTGAAAATACTGCGTAGTTCAGTGGTTTTGCTGCCGTAGCGACCATCCACTGGAGAGATAGCCGTTAACGCTGAAAGCTCCATAATAACTCCTAAATTTTAGTTTGAACGATAGTTAAATTTTTGTTTTAGCAATGGCGAGTATTTTTCTTTTTGCAAAGAAAAAGTGACGGCGTTTACCGCCCATTTGTCGCCATAATACTGCACTTCTAATGCCGGCGAGTAATAACGCACGGATTTTATTTTGAGTGAGTTGCTGTTTTAATAACTCGGGTTTGCCATAAACCTGTATTCGGTGCCCAAGGGGGCTCAGCACCGACGAGTATATATCTGCTAAACCGGCAACAACGCTCTCATCGGTAATAGCAAAGTGGTCTAAACGACGATGAATATCATCAATTCGTTTACCTAATTCGTTTAAGCTTTTGTCGTTTGCACTTAGTGCTCGCTCAAGCTGCATTAAACCACCTACGTACTTTACAATTTCAACATCTTTTTGAGCGCCTGCGGTTAGCTGCGCCATTAATGTTTTGTAACCATCACGTAAGTTGTCAGTACCTTGGTAAACATCTTCTGGCGATGCCGGAGATGTTTGAATAATACTTGAAAGTAAGATTTCTAAATCATGTTCGTTATTGTTGCCGTACTGGGCAATTTTTTGAACTTGTTTAGCAGCCTGGCACATGGCGGCAAGCGCCATGACTTGGTGTTCATTCATTACTTAATCACCGAATCAATAATACCGCCACCTAAACAGATATCTTCTGCGTAAAATACGGCAGATTGACCAGGCGTCACTGCTTTTTGTGGCTCGTCAAATAATACGCGTGCCATGCCGTCTTCACCTACAAGTAGGGTACAGCTTAAGTCTTCTTGGCGGTAACGCGTTTTTACTGTGCAGCGAGTTGTGCCTTTAGGGCCAATACGGTCTACCCAGTGAAGTTGGTTTGCGTTAAGACCGTTGCTGTATAGGCGAGGGTGATCTTTACCTTGGCCCACAATAAGTACATTTCGCTCAAGGTCTTTATCTACTACGTACCAAGGCTCACCAGAACCTTCTTTCATTCCACCAATTAACAAGCCTTTGCGTTGTCCAAGTGTGTGGTACATTAAGCCTTCGTGTTCGCCTACGTTATTACCGTCTGTGTCTTCGATAACGCCAGGTTGTGCTGGTAAGAACTTTTGTAAAAAGTCTTTAAATTTACGCTCACCAATAAAGCAGATACCTGTGCTGTCTTTTTTATCGTGAGTGATTAGGTCTTGTTCTTCTGCTATGCGGCGTACTTCTGGTTTTTCGATATCGCCTACAGGGAATAACGTTTGGCCAATATGTTCATGGCTTAGAGTATATAAGAAGTAGCTTTGATCTTTATTGTTATCAAGTCCGCGACACATTACGTATTTGTCATCGCGAAGCTCACGGCGAACATAGTGACCTGTTGCAATAAAGTCAGCACCGAGTGCTTGAGCAGCAAATTCTAAAAAGGCTTTAAATTTAATTTCTTTGTTACACATTATATCTGGGTTAGGTGTACGACCTGCTTTGTACTCAGCTAAAAAGTACTCAAATACGTTGTCCCAGTATTCTGCTGCAAAGTTAACAGTGTGAAGCTCAATGCCTAACTTATCACACACTGCTTGTGCATCTTTTAAGTCATCAGCGGCAGCACAGTATTCATCATTGTCGTCTTCTTCCCAGTTCTTCATAAACAGGCCTTCTACTTGGTAGCCCTGTTGTTGTAATAAATATGCAGATACAGAAGAATCAACACCGCCGGACATGCCAACAATGACTTTAATGTGACTATTTTCACTCATGAATAATTTCGCTTATACAGATTGCTGTTAACTTGGAAAGGCAGCGATTATAGCATGTATTTTGTTTGTGCTTAAAGAGACTAAGGGCGCAAAGAGGGGAATTAGTCAGTATTTTATTTATATAACAAATAGCAAACTAGACTTAAGCGCGTTATCAGGCTGTAACTTTAGTAATATTAAAGTGATCTTTACTAATAAATTAAGACTATAGAATAATTCATGTAGTTATTGAGTTTTATTAATAGTATTTTCTTTTAAAACTACTAGAGTAAATATACACTTAATAAAATAAAAATAGTGGTGAGTATATGAATGTAAACCACTTTAAGTCGCTTGATATATAGTCAATGGAATGAATATATGAATTACGCCTATCAAATAAACAAGATAAATTCTTTAGTTGAACACTACACAAACGAATCTGATTTTGTGGATAGTGAATTACTCTCTAGTAAAACGACAGAGTTTAAAAAGTCAGCCTATCACCTTTTTTATGAGTTAATAAAACTCAAAAACCCTCACATTTTCCAAGAACCAAACCATGTACATGAGTTATTTAGTTTAATTAAGGGCTCAACTGCTAAAAAGAACATTGAGCTAAAGGTGCTTGAGCATGTAGAGCACTGGTGGCTTGAATGGTATTTTGCTTTAGAAATGGACGAAAAGCTTAGTATTGAAAAAAGTGATATGCCAATGAGTTACTTACCTCAAAGTACGCTCAACCCTATGCGCAAACATGAGATAAGTCATTACGCTAGATTATTTACCGTTTTGCCAATGCCGGTATGTAATGTGTGTGCCAAAACGGGTGATATTTTGAAAGTTAATCAACGCTTTGTAGATGTTTTTGGTTATACAGTAGAGGATGTACCTAATCTTAAATCGTGGTGGGAAAAAGCGTATCCAGATCCGCAATATAGAGCACTTGTAAAAGATCTGTGGCAAGACTCACTTGAAAAGGCGCTGAATAATAATAACGATATACCCGCAAATAACTATCGAGTTTCATGTCGTGATGGTTCACAAGTGATGATGGAAATTTCAGGGATTGATATAGGCGAAGAGTTTTTAGCTGTTTTTAATGATGCTACAGAGCGTTTAGAAGCAGAGGATATACTTAGGGATATGGCCTTTTTGGATGCATTAACCAAGATTGCAAATAGGCGTCGGTTTGATGAAAAACTAACGCATGAGTACGAACGAGCAAAAGAATGCGAAGGCATGCTATCGATGATTATTATCGATATTGACCATTTTAAACAATTTAATGACCGGTATGGGCATGTAGCGGGCGATACGTGTTTATATGATGTGGCTCAAACAATTGCTTCAACGGTTAGTCGCCCAGAAGATTTTGTTGCTCGCTATGGGGGAGAGGAATTTGTTGTTTTATTACCTCAAACCGATAGGCAAGGGGCGCTGTTTATAGCTGAGCAAATACAAAAAGCTGTAGAAAACTTAGCTATTGCACACCAGGATAGCTTTACCGGATTTTTATCTATAAGTATGGGTATTAATACCATCAGTGACTATACAAATAGTGATGAAATCAGCTTTGTAAAAGCCGCTGATAACGCCCTGTATTATGCTAAAAAACAAGGGCGTAACTGCATAGCTCTAAGCTCAGAGTAAATAAAATAGAGTTAATTATTTTATTTAAGCTACTCCCCAATATAGCTAATTATAAATAGTTTCTAGGCTTAATACTGGTCGATTCAGGCTGTCGTTAATACACTTCAATACTAAAGGGCTTCTAAGCGGTAGTGATTTTATTTGCTCTAATGTGTACCAGTTAGCGCTGATAATGTCGGTATCTATTGGCGTTGGCGCTTTTATATTATCAGGCGCTTCAAATAAAAAGCAGAATCGTAAATAGTGCACTCCATTTTCGGCATGCAAATTATACACACCCAAAAAGCCGACTGGCTCAAGCGCTAAGCCTGTTTCTTCAAGTAGCTCTCTGCTTGCGGCTTGTGCAAGTGTTTCATTTTTTTCTAAGTGACCTGCGGGCTGATTGTAGCAAATTTGATGAGTGAATTTATCGCGCTCTTTTACAAGTAAAAACTCATTTTGCTTTTTTACTATTGCCGCAACTGTTACATGCGGTTTATGCATCAACTACGCCCTTAATTACTTTGTATTCACCACAATTAATATCATCCAACGTATAGTTGCCAATGCTATAGCGAATAAGGCGAAGTGTAGGGTGGCCAATATGTGCGGTCATTCGGCGAACTTGTCTGTTTTTACCTTCATTAATCGTAATACTTAGCCAAGTGGTAGGGATTGCTTTTCGCTCGCGTACAGGCGGATTACGAGTCCAAATTGTAGGTTCATCAATTATTTTAACGTTAGCGGGGAGTGTAAGCCCGTCTTTAAGTTCTACGCCATTGCATAAAGCATTAATTGATTCGCTTGTTGGTTCACCTTCAACTTGTGCCCAGTATGTTTTATTCGTTTTTTTATCAGGTGCAGTTAAGGTGTTTTGCAATTTACCACAGTTTGTTAAAAGTAATAAACCTTCACTGTCTCTGTCTAATCTTCCTGCTGCGTAAACCTCTTTAATAGGGATGAACTCAGCGAGAGTTTTTCTGTCTGCGTCATCTGTAAATTGGCATAGCACATCAAATGGTTTATTGAATAACACAATTTTTCTGTCTTTAGATGCTATTTGCGGCTTTATTTCTCTTTTACCTGAAGGTGTTTTGTTAAGTGCACTGCGTGAATAAGTACGCCCTGTACTTCTTTTTGGCTTGGATTCAGTTACTTGATTATTGCCTGATTTAGATCTCATTATATGCACCTAGCTGGTTTTGGTAATCCGGCGATTTTTGTTGCTTGCTTAGCAGGGCCTTTAGGGAATAATTTATATAAATAAAGGCTGTTTCCTTTGTCTTCACCGAGTGCTTTAGCCATTGCTTTTACAAGCATCCTAATTGCTGGACTGGTGTTATATTCAATATAAAAATCACGAACAAAGTTAATTACTTCCCAGTGTTGAACGCTAAGGGTAATGTTTTCTTGGATAGCAATTACAGGTGCAAGCTCCTTTGACCACAAAGTATGATCAAGCAAGTAACCTTGTTTGTCGGTTTCAATCTGTTGGTTGTTAAATTCAAGCATGAGTTACCACGTAATTGATTGATTAGTTGATAAAGTGAGTGCTACAAAGTCTTCATAGCTAATGGCTTTATCGTTATCTGTTAATTTTATTGCACGTACTTGCGCGTCTTGTTCAAGTATTAACAGTGTATCTGCAAATTGCCTAAATTGTTTTTTTGCAAAGCAGGCATCACCAACAAGTAGCACGTTATCGTCTGATAAAATTAAGTTCTCTAGCTGATTTGCGCAGTAATAATTAAGCGGCTTTGAAAATATATGTAATGTACTCATAAATTCACCACATGTTGCTGCGCTTTAATTAATGTTTGTTGTTGGCTAAAGTTGAGTGCTTTTGCCTCTATGAGTAAATCATGTTTATTTAAACCATAATCAAGCAATGACTTTTCACACACGTAGATGTTTTCAACATCATAGATTTCGAGTGTTTTAATGTTTTTAAAAAAATCTTTTAATCCAATATTGTTTGGTTGTTGATGCTTTTTTAAAGCTAAAACGGCGGGGCCGCTAAACAACCAACTCACATTTTGGTCAACGGCAGCAAATATCAATGTCATATCAAGTGCATCACGAATATTTAAATCGTCAAATGGACTGCACTGACTCATTACTAATACGTTTATCATTTAAATTGCACCCATTTATCAGCGTCGCTTGCAAGCATTGCAAATTCAGCTAGCCCTGCGACTGCAAATACACCTGTGTTTTTAATATCAAACCCGCGTTTTTCAGCGGCGGTAACACACAGCATTAAATTTAGTTTTTGATCGGCGAGTTGCTGCCAAAGTGCTGAAATTTGAAGTTCGTCTGAGGATAAATCAAAGTGGGTAGATGCATGATAAATACCTTGCTGGTATAAAAAAATAGCATCAATGGTGTGCCCTTGGGCTAAACATGCATTCGCAAACTTAACTAACCTTTGCGTTGTATCGTGATCGGATGGTGGTGTATGTAATGAAAGAACAAAACGTGACAAAACAATTCCAATAAAAAAGCCCCAATTAAGGGGCTATTTTAACAGAACTATTTAATTAGTCATCACTTGCGCCAAGTAGAGCAAGTAAAGACGTAAATAAGTTATATACGCTTAGGTATAAAGACACTGTTGCGCGAATGTAGTTGGTTTCGCCGCCATTAATGATTCGGCTTGTATCGAATAAAATCAAACCAGACATGATCAATACAACTGCCGCATTAAGCACCATAAACATCAGCGAACTGCCAACAAAAATATTAACAATGCTAGCTACAATCACAACTATTAAGCCAACCGTTAAAAAGCCACCCATAAATGAGAAGTCTTTTTTAGTGTTCAGTGCATAAGCAGATAAACCAAAAAAGATAAGCGCCGTAGAACCTAACGCTTGCATAATAAGCATTGGGCCATTAGGCATTGCAGCATAATGGTTAAGTAATGGACCTAAGCCAGCCCCCATTAAACCTGTGAAAGCAAACACCCAAAATACACCAGATGCTGTATCTGCTTTTTTATTTACAACAAATAATAAACCGAACGAAACAAGTGTAAACACAATTCCCATAAAGTAAGGTAATTGTAGTGCCATTGAAATACCGGCTGTAACAGCACTGAAAGCAAGTGTCATAGCTAGTAAAAAGTAGGTGTTTTTAAGTACCTTGTTTGTTTCAATGGTAGACATTACCGGTTTCGCGGTATTGTACGATTGATTAAACGCCATTGTAGAGCTCCTTTAAGTGAAACGTGTGTGTTTCGATAATTTAACTAAAATTAGATTACCAACTCTTATATGTTTGGGCAAACCTTTGTAGATCAATAGAGTTAAATATTTAAATAAAAGAGTATTGACGGCTAAATTAAAAACACTTTGTTCTAACTTTAGACAAATTAATTGTTTTTTAAGCACTTAAACAATTAATTTAAAAAAAAGCTTCACAAAAGGGATGGGTTTCCCTATTATGCAGGCCGTGCGGAGAGATGGCAGAGTGGTCGAATGCACCGGTCTTGAAAACCGGCATGGGTTTATAGCCCATCTAGGGTTCAAATCCCTATCTCTCCACCACTTATTTAATAAGTGTGTGGTAATTAAAGTATCATTCATTTAAATAGTTATTAGTACACTCTTACTTTTAACTTAGCAGTATCGGAGAGATGGCAGAGTGGTCGAATGCACCGGTCTTGAAAACCGGCATGGGTTTATAGCCCATCTAGGGTTCAAATCCCTATCTCTCCACCATATAACAAAATAGCCTGCTAATTTAGCGGGCTTTTTTGTGTTTGGAACAAAATCAGTGCACTTATACCAATCCGTAATAATACTTAATCATTTTGCGGGGCTAAACGTGTCGCTCCCTGCATTAAAAAATTCTCATTTAGAACAACTAATAGCGGATTTTTTGCCTAGCTATCAACACGTTTTTCCGCCCTCAAAATAGACCACTTAATTAAGCGAATTGGTATTACATGTTTTATCTCTCATTAGTAAAATCTTAAAAGCAGATAGAATTGCTCACACACCACCTTCTGCTGTTAAATAACGTTGATGTTCTCTTCCTTTTTTTGTTTTTAATAAAACTACCATCACAAAAAATTTTAAATGAGTTGGAATGCACATATTAATGTGTGCTATTTTTAAACATTGGTGGATTAAAGGTATGCAAAATAGGATGTTGTGGCTCAAAGATGATCTAGATTCGAGAAAGTTAGTTGTATATCGTGCCGTCATGTTTTCGTTTATAGCGCTTTTTGTACTTTTTGTATTTCAACCTTTTGGCACTTCAAGCGATACCGAGTCTTACAAGTTTCTGCGGCTTTTTGGCTATGGGTTAGTAACCTTTTGTGCTTTGCTATTGTCAGGTTTCATAGAAATAGTGTTACTTAAGTTTAAGCTAAGTAAATTAAGCCGTTTAATTATTATTCCTGTCACATATATTTTAATTACTGCGTTATTCAATCATGGGTATTTTGTGGTTGCTGTACTTGGGTCTTGGCATTGGCAGAATCAATTACTTTTTGTAGGGTATATTTTTTGTATTGGTGTATTTCCTCTTATTTTTTTACTTGTGGTAAATAGGCATGTAATAGATTTAACTAAGCCAAGTACAGTTAGCGTCGATCAAGAGCAGTTGAGAGAAGTTGAATTAAAGACAATTACTCTTAAAGGCGATAATAAAAACGACGAAATTAACACGGCTCATCACCATATTTTATTTATTAAATCTTCAGACAACTATTGTGAAATAACAATACTGGAAGGAGCTTCAACTTCACGTAAACTATTACGTGTATCTCTTAGCGGTTTATTAAAGCAGCTTCCAGAAAATACAATTATATTACGATGCCACCGTTCTTATGCGGTCAACCTGCAAAACATTCAGCACTACAGTGGTAATGCTGGAGGGTTGCAATTATCGCTGCATACAATTGATATTAAAATACCGGTGTCTCGTTCTTATGTAAAAGTAATAAAAGATGCTTTGTCATTAATCCCAAAAACATGTTAATCCCCCCTAAAACATGGGCTTTATACCTCGTCTTGTAATTGAGACCTAATAAGTCGCTTTGTATTTTTACTATTGCCAAGATTAAGTTGAAATTTACAACTTAACGAGGAAAGTAGATATGAAATACGCTATCAAGGCACTTGTAATAATTTCTATATTTGTATTTTGCCACTATGTAATGAGGCAGTTTTGGGGAGAAGGTTGGTCTAGCTGGTTGTCTGAACTTGATAATCTAACTGGCATTTTATTTACCCCCGCTAAATATACTTTTTTATATGGACCGTTAGTTATTGCGGCTATTATTTTGTTTAAACAAAGTGAGCCTTTTGAATCTATAGGGCTTAATTCTTCTGGTTTTATTAACTATGCACTCGCAGCAATTATTTGTTGTGCTCCTATGGCAATAGGTTATGGATTTTTGAGTGATGAACTTAACCTATCAATACCAGCAATAATCACCGGCTCAGTTTATGCGGGTTTTTTTGAAGAGCTAATTTTTAGGGCTGCATTGTTTGGTGTTTTATTTAAATATAGTAGATGGGGCTTTGTGCCTGCGGCATTAATTAGTTCAGTAATATTTGGCCTGGGTCATATTTATCAAGGTAATGATGCGATTTCTGCATTGATGGCGGTTGCGATCACTACTGTAGCAGGTACATGGTTTGCGTGGCTATATTGTGAATGTGGTTATCGTATTTGGTTTCCTATGTGGATGCATATTTTTATGAATGCAGCTTACGGAATATTTGGTATGTCGGGTGGCGCAGTAGGTGATCTACAAGGTAACTTGTTTAAAGCAACAGCCATTGTGTTAAGTATTGTGTATGTTGAGATGCTAATTCGACGAGGAAAGCAGCGCGAAGTTACATTATCAAAATTATTTCAATGCACTAAAAGTGGCCTTTATACGCAACAAGCTAACTTAAATTGATTGGGAAACGACCATGCTAGAACTATTTATTGTAATAACTATATTTAGCTCACCCTTTGTGATTCTTACTATTACTAAACGTTATTTCACCTATAAAACTACAATAATGGCAGCGCAAGCAAAATTTAAAGGACTGAGTAATAATAAGATAACAAAATTAGAGGAACAAACAGCGATGTTGAACAAAAGATTGGCAGTGCTAGAGGAAATAGTAACATCTCGCCACTTTGAGTTATCAAATAAAATAGCTCAGTTATAAGCACTTTGATAAGTATGACCCAAACGTATGAGCCTATTAATTTATTAATAGGCTCATACTGCAATAAGGTTTATTTTTAATCATAAATTACGACCATAGTCTCTATTTCTAAGCTTTAGATCTTGGTGCATGCTTAATACATTAAAATTTATACTCTGTATTAAGGATTATTAGATGAAACATCAACTCGCAAAAAGTGTCGCGCTTTCATTATTGTCCCCGGTAATTATTGGTAGCTTGTTAGGATTGTATTATGCACTAACGCTACAGGGTGATTTCTTATCCGTATTTTTTCAACTATTGATGACTGCTATCTCAAATGCACATATTGTAGGCTTAACGATGGCGGCCTTTGTTGTGCCAGGGTATTTACTAATGTTTAAGTATTCTAAAGTTAATTATTCAGGTGTATTAACGCTTGGTTTGTTAGGTGGCGCTATATTTAGTTACTTATTAAGTGCCTCAACTGGCGAGATATTTTTGATTAATAGTGTTATGTCAGCATTTGCAGCCGGACTGTTTTTATTTGGTCTTCGCAAATCGATAAAAAAATAATCGTAGCATTATTAACCAAGCACGCTGATAAACGGTGTGATTTCCTTTTTTTTACCTCCAAAAGGTTCCAATTTTTCACGACAAAGAGTACCTTTAGCTACTGTATGTTTAATAAGAAGTAGTTTGGTATGCAAAAGCACGATTTTTACCAGTCATTAGTTAAGCAAACTGAATCGCTGATAGCTGGTGAATCTAATGTAATTGCCAATTTGGCAAACATAAGCGCGCTGTTATTTACCTCTTTAGAAGATGTAAATTGGGCGGGCTTTTACTTTATGGATTCTCCTACTGAATTAGTACTTGGTCCGTTTCAAGGTAATCCTGCATGCATCCGTATTCCCGTTGGGAAAGGGGTATGTGGAACAGCTGCGGCAACCGCTGAAACACAATTAATTGAAGATGTTCACGCTTTTGACGGGCATATAGCCTGCGATGCAGCGTCTAACTCTGAAGTGGTTGTACCTATCATGAAACATGGTAAAGTATTCGCAGTACTAGACATTGATAGTCCAAGTATTGGCCGATTTGATGCTGATGATAAAGCTGGCCTTGAAGCATTAGTGAAATGCTTAGAGGCGAGCCTGTAATGAAAGATTTGCTAAATGTTCAAGACTACCTATTTGCTGTGCAAGATGTTGGCGACTGGGAAGGCGAAGAAGAGCATGTAGCGGAAACGCTCAATGATTTAATTCATATTGCATGGGATCGTCTTCCAGATGATTCAGAATGTGAATTTATTGATGAAACAATTAATGGTATTTGGGAACACCTTCGGGGTGATATGGCTGTAATAGAAGCCGATTTCGAAGAGTTGGTCGACTGGGTAACACACTACGTCGATTCGTCCCTTGATGAAAAGATGTGAAAAATAGGTTCTAAAATGGAAACCACAAACAAGCTAAAAGATATTAATGAAGTGTTGGAATTTTTATATCAAGAATTCCCACAATGTTTTAAACAAAAAGATGGCATCAAGCCGCTTAAAGTAGGTATTTTTAAAGATATTGCTGAGCGTATTGAAGGGTCTGAAAAAGTAAGTAAGACTCAAGTTCGTCAAGCGCTTAGAAAATACACGTCTAATTGGCGTTATTTAGAAGCTGTGACAAAGTCAGAGTTTCGTATTGATCTTGATGGTAATCAAGGTGAAAAAGTTGAGCAAGAGCATATCGACCATGCACAAAAAGCATTGGAAGAAAGCCGTGCTAAAATGGCAAAACGCAAAAAACAACAGCGTCCTCGCCAAGATTCTGATTCTAAATCTTTCAAGAAAAAACCAGCTCATGCTAGCAAAGCAGGCGATAAAAACGCACCTGCAGCTAACAAACCTGCTAAAGCAGCGCCAGTTAAACGTTCAGGAAAAATTGAACCTTTACCAGCAACTGAGGTCAAGGTTAATAATAAGGTTAAGGTTAAACTTGGCCAAGCACTTGTAAATGCAGTAATCACTGAAGTGAACAAAGATGACGTTCATGTTGAATTAGTGACTGGTATGCAAGTTAAAACCAAAGCTGACAGCTTATACATCGTTTAAGTTGTAAATAAATTAAGGAGTTGTGTATGAGTAAAAAGTTTACGCTCATTCCGTTAGTTGCTGCCCTGTTTTCAGGTTCATTATTTGCTGCTGTAGAAGCCGTTACAATTGACGATTTACCCCAGCTTAAGCAAGAGAGTCAACATGGTACTGCTAGCAAACGAGTGGCTAGCTTATTTGCTCGTTCACACTATACACCGGTTCGATTTAACGATGAGCTTTCTAGTAAAGTGTACGATCGTTATATCGAATCCCTTGATTTTAATAAAAGCGTTTTCTTAGCCAGCGATATTGCTTCTTTTGAGCAATATCGTGATGACTTTGATAACGCTATTACTACCGGTAAATTAGACTTTACGTTTGATATTTTTAACTTAAGTCTTAAACGCCGTTTTGAACGTTACGAGTATTCACTTACTTTACTTGAAAAAGAAATGACGTTTGATAAAGAAGATGAATACTTTTTTGACCGTGAAGATTCATCATGGCCTTTGTCACAAGCTGAGCTTGATGAAATTTGGCGTGAGCGTGTAAAGTACGACGCACTGCGTTTAAAAATGACGGGTAAAGATTGGGAAGGCATTAAAGAAGTGCTGACCAAACGCTATAAAAATGCAGAAAAACGTTTAGTACAATCTAATTCAGAAGATGCTTTTCAAATTGTTATGAATTCGCTAGCACGTAGTATTGAGGCGCATACGTCTTATTTATCGCCACGTCGTGCAGAGCAATTCAAAATGGATATGGACTTAGAGCTTGAGGGCATTGGTGCCGTACTAAGCCCAGATGAAGACTACACTGTTATTCGCAGCTTAGTGCCGGGAGGCCCTGCAGATAAAACAGATCAAATTAAAGCTGATGACCGCATTATTGGTGTTGCCCAAGATGGCGAAGAATTTGTAGACGTAATTGGCTGGCGTTTAGATGACGTAGTTGATTTAATTAAAGGTCCTAAAGGGACTAAAGTACGTCTACAGTATTTAAAAGGTGTTGACGCTCACGGCGCACCTAAAGTTGTTGAAATCACGCGTGATAAAATTCGACTTGAAGATAGAGCGGCTAAATCAGAAGTATTTGAAGCAAAATACTCTGATTTAACAAGTAAAGTTGGCGTGATTGAAATTCCAGGCTTTTACAATAATCTTTCGAAAGATGTAAAAGTTGAGCTGGCTAAGCTTAAAGAAGAAAAAGTTGATGGTATTATTATCGACTTACGCCAAAATGGTGGTGGTTCTTTATATGAAGCAACACAACTGTCTGGTTTGTTTTTTGACCAAGGTCCAGTTGTTCAAATTCATACCTTAAATAACCGTATTGAAGAGCAAAAAGATCGCGATGGTATAACTTATTACGATGGTCCTTTAACTGTTTTAGTTGACCGTTACAGTGCCTCTGCTTCTGAAATATTTGCAGCAGCTATGCAAGATTACGGCCGTGCGGTTATTATTGGCGAGCAGACTTTTGGTAAAGGTACTGTACAGCAGCACAAAGGCTTAGGCCGCGCTTACGATTTATACGATAATGCGCTGGGTAGCGTACAGTATACGATTGCTAAGTTTTATCGTATTAACGGTGGTAGTACGCAACATAAAGGTGTGATCCCTGATATTTCGTTTCCATCAGCAATTGATCCTGCAGAGTGGGGCGAAAGTAAGCAAGATAATGCACTTCCTTGGGACAGCATTGTTAAAGCGAAATACAAAAAATTAGGTAATTTAACACCTATTATTACGTACCTTGAGAAACAACACGAAGTACGAATTAAATCAGAACCAGAATTTGGTTATGTATTTAATGACATTACCTTATACAACGAAGAGAAAGACCGTAAAACTATCTCTTTAGTTGAAGCAGACCGTATTAAAGAAAAAGATGAAGGTGAAGCACGTGCACTTGTACGTACTAACGAGCGTCTTAAGCGTTTAGGTAAAGATCCGGTAGAAAACTTAGACGATTTACCTGAAGTAATTGAAGAGCTTGACCCATTTTTGGAAGAAGCTGCATTAATTACTCAAGATTATATTAATTATGGTCGTATAGCTAAGAAGTAACAACTGGTTTTACCTCTATAAAAAAGGCGCATTAGCGCCTTTTTTACTACCTAAAATTTACTAAATTGTTATAATATTTGATTACATAAAGTTGAGCTAGAACAATCATGCTCAATTAATGCGCTTTACGTGCTAAAAATAATAATTAAACACACAGTAAGTGTGTCTAGGAGTCTCTACTTTGAAGCTATTGGATGACAAACCAATCAAGCCCGCCTCGTTTTTTGATGCATTAATTCCTATCTCTGTATTAATTTGTTTACTTGGTGCTGCCGTTTACTTATTTGGTGATAACTCTTCATCAGGCCCTAACCAAATTGCACTTTTATTTGCTACTTTTGCAGCGGCTTTAATTGGGCTTAAAAACGGTTATACATGGAAAAAATTAGAACAAGCTATGATCGAAGGTATAACGCTTTCACTTGGCGCTATCCTAATTTTACTTATGGTAGGTGCGTTAATTGGCACTTGGCTACTTTCTGGAACTGTACCAACTTTAATTTATTATGGCTTGCAAGTTATAAACCCAAGTTGGTTTTATGCAGCGAGTTGTTTAATTTGTGGCATTGTAGCTATGAGTATAGGTAGTTCTTGGACTACTGCCGCTACGATAGGTGTTGCTTTATTAGGCGTTGCAACGGGTCTTGGACTTGAACAAACAGTTACAGCAGGCGCTGTTATATCTGGCGCGTACTTTGGTGATAAGTTAAGCCCGCTGTCTGAAACAACCAATTTAGCGCCAGCAGTTGTAGGCGCTGATTTATTTGAGCATATTCAACATATGCTGTGGACGACAGTACCAAGTTTTGTAATTGCGCTGATTATATTTATATTCATGGGCTTTAACGCAACTGCTTCAAGCGAAGCGGGGCGCATTGATGAAATAACGGCTATTTTACAGCAAAACTTTAATATTGGTTTTGAAATGCTAATCCCGCTAATTGTACTTTTAGTTTTAGCGATTAAAAAAATGCCAGCCTTTCCTGCTATCTCTATCGGTGCTGTTGTGGGCGCTGTTTGGGCCATGTTGTTTCAATCTGATTTAATTGCTAGTCAAATTGATGTTTCTCAAGGGCAGTTGGTTGGCTATTTTAAGCTTGTTTGGACGACGTTTTTTGATGGTTTTAGCATAAGTACAGGCGATGACAAAATGGACTCCCTACTCAGTGGTGGCGGTATGTCTGGAATGCTTACAACCACATGGCTTATTATGACTGCACTGATGTTTGGTGCCATTATGGAAAAAACAGGCCTTTTGGATATTTTTGTTAAAAGCATACTTAAAATAGCTAAAAGTACGGGATCGTTAATTGCGGCAACAATAGCAACGTGTATTGGTACTAACGTGATAGCGGCCGATCAATATATTGCAATTGTTGTACCTGGTCGTATGTTTAAAGATGAATATGAAAAACGTGGTTTGAAGCCTGTTAACTTATCTCGTACATTGGAAGATGGCGGTACAATTACCAGCCCACTAATTCCATGGAACACGTGTGGCGCATATATGCAAAGCGTTTTACTAATAAATCCTTTTGATTATGCACTCTACGCTTTCTTTAACTTAATTAACCCTGTTTTAGCGGTGGTTTATGCCTACTTGGGCATTAAAATTTTACGTATTAAGCCAAAACAATCCGCCTAATTTTAAACAGCTCCTTTTAACTTAAAAGGAGCTGTTTTGGAGTATCTATGACTGAATCAAGTAAACCTCAAGCACAATATCTTAAAGACTATAAAGCTCCTGATTTTTTAATTGACCACACAGAGCTAACCTTTGACTTACAGCCATTATCAACCAAAGTAAGCTCTTTGCTAACGCTTACGCGTGTTGGTGATAAAAAAGCACCTTTAGTGCTTGATGGTATTGATTTACGCTTACTGTCTTTATCTATTGATACGGTTGATATAACTGATTATGAAATTATTGGCGAGCAGCTAATAATTAATAACCTACCGGATAGTTGTCAATTAAGTATTGTGACCGAGATATCGCCTGAGACGAATACTTCTTTAGAGGGTTTGTATTTATCTGGCGGTGCGTATTGTACACAGTGTGAAGCGCAGGGTTTTAGAAAGATCACCTATTACATGGATCGCCCTGATGTACTTGCCACGTTTGATGTAACTATTATTGCCGATAAAAAGTATCTACAACTTCTTTCTAATGGTAATCAAGTAGACAGTGGTGAAACACAAGATGGTCGTCATTTTGTTAAATGGCAAGACCCATTTAAAAAGCCGAGCTATTTATTTGCACTTGTAGCTGGCGATTTTGATGTTTTAAAAGATACGTACACGACTAAAAGCGGCAAAGATGTAGAATTAGCATTGTTTGTTGATAAAGGTAATTTATCTAAAACACCCCATGCTATTGCCTCACTCAAAAAGGCAATGCAGTGGGATGAAGAACGCTTTAATTTAGAGTATGACCTTGATATTTATATGATTGTAGCCGTCGATTTTTTCAACATGGGCGCGATGGAAAATAAAGGGCTAAACGTTTTTAACAGTAAATGCGTATTAGCTAATCAAGAAACAGCCACAGATAAAGACTACCATACGATTGAATCCATTGTAGGGCATGAGTACTTTCATAACTGGACAGGTAACCGAGTTACTTGTAGAGATTGGTTTCAGTTATCGCTAAAAGAAGGGTTAACTGTATTTAGAGACCAAGAGTTCAGTAGTGATTTAGGCTCTCGTGCACTTAACCGAATTGATGCGGTCAAAGTTATGCGTACGCATCAGTTTAGCGAAGATGCAGGCCCTATGGCTCACCCAATTCGCCCTGAGAAAGTTATTGAAATGAATAACTTTTATACAGTAACTGTATACGATAAAGGTGCTGAAGTTATCCGTATGATGCACACATTACTGGGTGAAACTAATTTTCAAAAAGGGATGACGCTTTACTTTGAGCGCCACGATGGGCAAGCAGTTACATGTGATGACTTTGTAAGTGCGATGAGCGATGCATCAGGTGTTGATTTAGAGCAATTTAAACAATGGTACAGCCAATCAGGTACACCGCGTTTAAATGCAATTCAAGAATTTGATAGTAGCTCAAATACATACACTTTGACAATCGAGCAAACAGCGCCAGCTAATCAGCCAGAGAATAAAAAGCTTCATATACCTTTTGCTATTGAACTACTTGATGCCAATGGACAAAGTATTGCTCTGCAATATAAAGGTAAAAAGCTAGATCATGTACTCGATGTAACTAATGCGACTCAAATATTTAGCTTTGATAATATTTTAGAAAAGCCTGTTGCGGTTTTGCTAGAAGACTTTTCTGCACCTTGTATTTTAAACCAGCAAACAACAGAGCCCGAACTATTGCATATTATGCGTTTTGCGCGCAGTGATTTTTCACGTTGGGATGCACAACAGCAGCTATTCATTAAGGCGATTAAATCTCAAATCACCGATGCAACGAATAGCGTATTAAGCAGCGAAATTATAAATGCGCTACGTGTACTTATAAACACCAAAGAGGGCGATTTAGCTTTAATTGCAGAGCTGTTTAAATTGCCGAGTTTTGACACGTTAGCTGCTGAATTTGATGTAATACCTGTAGATGACATTATTGAAATAACAGAAAAGTTTGAGCAACAAATTGCTGATGAACTTGCTGATGAACTGCTTAGTTGCTACGAATCTCTTGAAGATGATGGGAGTATAAGTGCAAGCGCAGTTGCAAACCGTGCCTTGAAACAAATATGCTTACATTATCTAGCTAAAACGCAAAAGCCAGAAGCTGTAACCTTTATTAAAGAAGCGGCAAGCTCGACTAATATGACTAATGTACTTGGTGCCCTAAGCGCTGTGGTAAAAGCTTCACACCCTGTTAGAGACGAGCTTTTGAGTCATTTTGATAGTCAGTGGCGTCATGATGTTTTGGTGATGGATAAATGGTTTGCACTGCAAGCTATGCAATCGGGTAGTAATGCAATAGAGAATATTAAAGCACTTTACGAACACCCGTGTTTTGATTTTTCAAATCCCAATCGTGTACGTGCACTTGTAGGAAGTTTTAGCCATTTTAATACAGCGCAATTTCATCGGTATGATGCCCAAGGTTATGCGTTATTAGGTGATTTACTAATAAAACTTAATGCAATTAATCCACAAAATGCATCGCGTATGCTGACACCATTTATGTCGTGGAAGCGTTACGATGATGTACGCTCACAAGCAATGAAACTGCAATTACAGCGCTTAGCCAATTTAGATGGCCTAAGTGCTGACTTGTATGAAAAGGTTGAAAAAGCGCTCGCATAAATGATTGAGTATTATTTTACCCTAAGATTGAGCTATAACGAATGCATGGATTACTACCATGGTCGTTTTAGCTCATTACAAGTTGTAGAGGATGGCGGTAAAACGATTCGTTTTACCGCTACATATTTAAGGCCCTTCATTTCGAGCTTGGGTGTACGTGGCCGTTTTAGACTCTTATTAACCCCCGAAAACAAGTTTATCCGCCTAGAACGAGTGGCCTGACACTCGGTTTTTATGTTATATATACATAAAAATATTGTATTTTTGTTAATTTCAATTTGTCCTATTGTTAAATTACGTGTATAAATTATCTGGTACGACGTCTTACCAATACGTAAGCGTCAACCAGAATAAAAATATATGACAGATTTGAGCGCGTATTTGTAATTTTGCAGATTCGCTTCTATCGTTATGATTACACTAAAAACAATAACTTGATCACACAAAATGACCCGCGACAGGGGGGAACCAAAATGATAAGAAGATCGCTTTTTGTTAAAAATAAAATCGCTATAGGTTTAGCAGCCGCTAGTTTAGGTTTATCTGCAGCCAGTACTCAAGCTGTAACATTTGAAGCTGGGGGTTTTGATATTACCTTCGATTCAACCTTTTCATATGGGCAAAGTGTCCGTGTAGAAGACAGGGACTTTAGCTTAATTGGTAAAAGTAATAATCCAGCTTTTGACTGGACAGGTTACAACCCTGCGCTAAGTAACACTATTTACTCATCACAAGATGTATGGGCACAACCGGGCTCTTACTCAAACAATGGTGATGCGGGTAATTTAAATTTTGATAGTGGTGACTCATTCTCAAAACTATTGAAGGGCACACACGACCTTTCAATAAATAAAGATAACTACGGTTTGTTCACTCGCTTTATGTATTTTTATGACTTTGCATTAATGGATGGCAATCATGCATACTCAAATCCTACATCAGGGCAGGGTGTTGATCCATGTGACGATAAAGACACCAAAGCACAAAGTTGTGCCGACATACGTTTACTAGATGCGTTTGTATGGGCCGATTTTGATTTAAACGACGGAAATAATCCTTTATCTGTTCGTTTAGGTCAGCAAGTAGTTAACTGGGGGGAAAGTACGCTTATATCTCATGGCATTAACGTAAACCCGGTTGATATTGACAGATTAAAAGCACCAGGCGCTGAGCTTAAAGAAGCATTTATACCAATCGGTATGCTTTGGGCATCGCTTGGTATTACTGAAAACATCACGCTTGAAGGTTTCTACCAATATCAATGGCAAGAAACGCGTTTACCAGCAGCCGGCACGTATTTTTCTACTAATGACTTTGCAGCAGAAAATGGTTACCAACAAAATGTTCAATTAGGCTTTACGTCTAACCCTGATATTGATGTTGCTTTTTTAACGGATAGTTTAAATAACTTAACATCTGACTTTGCATTAGCAGCAGCTGCACGAGGCATAGATCCTTCAAGTGCCGAAGGGAGTGCTTTATTAGCTCAAATGTACCTTGCATATCCAACTAAGGTCGCGCTTAAAGGTAAAGGGGATAATGGTAAAACAGAACCTGAAGATGGCGGTCAGTATGGTCTTCGCTTAGGTGTGTTTTTACCTGAGTTTAATGATACTGAAATTGCGTTATACCACGTGAACTACCACAGTCGTCGTCCGCTTATCTCTGGTCGCGTATCAAACTTTTCTCAGGCTGCTATAGCTCAAGATTTAGCAATGATTATGACTACAGAGATTACCTCTGATAATGTGGCTGATTTAACTGCTTTTTCTAAAGCTGAAAACGACTACCCTGAAGATATTAAACTATACGGTTTAAGCTTTAACACCACTATTGGTGAAACAGCTTTTGCGGGTGAATTTGCTTTTCGTCAAGACGAGCCTCTGCAAATTGATGACGTAGAGTTACTTTATACAGCTATGCCAGAGCAGTTAGCGCTTGCCGGTATTCGTCCTGATTTTGCGGGTATTTCGCAAATGAGTTTTGGCGATGCTATAAGCTCTGTTGGAGCGGGTGAAGTTGCCAAGGGCTATATTGAACGTGATACATCTCAAATTCAATTTACGGCTACTCATTTATTTGGCCCTTCATTAGGGGCTGATAGTTGGGCTGTTGTTGGTGAAGTGGGTGCTGTAAAAATTCATAACATGCCAGAATATGACGAAATGCGTTTGAATGTATCTGGTACTGGCCGTAGTGGCGTTATTACTGGCCCAGGCACTACTGATTACTCAACATTACAGCTTGGTTTATCAAACGGTGCTGAAGAAAAATCATTTGCTACTGCATCTTCTTGGGGTTACCGCTTAATTGCTAAAGGTGATTATTATGACCTTTACGATGGTATTAACTTCTCTCCACGTTTTGTATTTTCTCATGACGTAAATGGTAATACACCAGATCCTATGTTCTTATTTATTGAAGACCGTAAATCTTTAGGTGCGACCATGAACTTTAACTACCAAAATGCGTGGTCACTTGATGTGAGCTACAACTCGTTTTGGGGCGGCGGCGGTATTAATACCTTCTCAGACCGCGATTACGTTTCTTTTAACTTAAAATATTCTATTTAGGGGTAACATTACTATGATTATAAAACCTACCCTCATTGCTACTGCTTTTTGTAGCTTGTTTGCAAGCAGCGCAGCCTTAGCTAAATTAAGCACTGACGAAGTTGCTCAATTAGGTCAAAATTTAACGCCATTGGGCGCAGAAAAAGCAGCGAATGCTGATGGTTCTATTCCAGCATGGAATAATGGCATTACATCTGCACCAGCAGGTTATGAACCGGGTATGCATCACCTTGACCCATATACCACTGACAAAGTGCTTTTCACTATTGATAAAAGTAATATCGAAAAGTACAAAGCCAATTTAAGTCCGGGTCAAATTGCTTTATTTGAAGCATACCCAGACACATTTAAAATGCCAGTGTATGAAACACGTCGCTCAGCGTCTTATCCACAGTTTGTTTATGACGCAACTAAAAAGTTTGCACCAACAGCTGAATTAGTTGAAGGCGGAAATGGTATTAAAAATACAGCAATTGGTATTCCTTTTCCTATTCCTAAAACGGGTTTAGAGGCAATTTGGAATCACTTATTACGTTACCGTGGGCAATCTATTGAACGTTTTGGTGGTCAAGCAGCACCAACGGCGTCAGGCTCTTATAACTATGTTGGCTTTGATGAACAGCTATTAGTTAAATATTCAGATCCGAGTGCAACACCCGCAGAGCTGCAAGACTCAAACATTTTGTTTAAGTTTAAACAAAGTGTTACAGAGCCTGCACGCTTAGCAGGTACAGCACTGCTTGTTCATGAAACGATGGACCAAATATTAACGCCACGCCAAGCATGGACTTACAACTCGGGACAACGCCGCGTTCGTCGTGCACCTAATGTTGCATATGATGCACCAGGAACAGCAGCGGATAGCTTACGTACTACTGATGACTTTGACATGTTCAATGGCTCACCTAATCGTTACAACTGGACGTTGAAAGGTAAGCAAGAATTATACATTCCTTACAACAGCTATAAGCTTCATAGTGATAAGTTAGAATACGATGACATTTTAATGCCTGGCCACATAAACCCAGAGCATACACGCTACGAAAAACACCGTGTTTGGGTTGTTGAAGCTAACTTAAAAGACGATACACGCCATATCTATAAAAAACGTGTGTTTTACATTGATGAAGATAGCTGGCAAGTACAGGTTACGGATATTTATGATAACCGCGACCAACTTTACCGTGTAGCAATGGCTTATGGCCTTAACTACTACGAAGTACCTACTCAGTGGAGTACGCTTGAGGTTTATCATGATTTAAATTCACGTCGTTATTTAGCAATTGGTTTAGATAACCAAGAAAAAATGTACGATTTTTCACAATCGTTTAACGATAACGAGTTTACGTCAAGCGCATTACGTCGCGCAGGTAGATAGTTAGAAGTTAGGCACTTAACGTATGTTAAGTGCCTTTTCCTTTCACATCGCGTTTGTCTTATACCAAATCGCGCAACGCTTTCCTCAGTATATAAAGACAAACAATTCTCTCGTTCAAGGCGATTAAAATTTATGAAGTATTTAGTATATGCCAGCCTGATCATAAGTGGTGCGAGTGTTGCTCAGGATGTCCCTGAAAATGCAATCAGTGCAATTAAAGCAGATAAAACCCTACTTACTGATATAACAAACACAGGTAACGGGCTAATTGCAGTAGGCAAGCATGGTACCGTTATTAAAAGTGACACTGGTAATAAATGGCAACAAGCTGAACTTGTACCGACTCAAGTGCTATTAACAGCTGTTGACTTTAGCGATGAAAATAATGGCTGGGCATGTGGACACGATGCCACCATTATCAATACTACCGATGGTGGTATTAATTGGCAGTTACAACAAGTTAAACCAGAACTAGATAAACCCTGCCTTGATATCCTATTTGAAGATGATTTAAAAGGTTTTGCAGTGGGCGCCTATGGTATGTTTTATCAAACCACCGACGGTGGTAAACATTGGCAAAAGCGCTTTTTAGATTCGTTACTGTTTAGTGATGACAGAGATTACTTAAACGATTTAAAAGAAAACGATCCCGAAGGGTATGAAGCAGAAACAGCTTCAATTTTACCGCACTTTAATCGAATCGAAAAAACAGATAACGGATTAATGTTGGTTGGTGAAATGGGTTTAATGGCCAGAAGCATTGATGATGGCGAAACTTGGCAAAGGATTGAGGAAATTTATCCTGGATCATTCTTTGCAGTTGCCTCTGATAGTACGCAAGAAATTGTAGCGGGGCTTCGAGGTAATGTTTTTGCTAAGCAAAATGGCGAACAAGAGTGGCAGCATTTCGAAAATGTAAAAACTGCGACGATCAACAACATCATTAATTACAATAACAAACAATGGCTCATGCTCGCCAATAGTGGCGTTATTTTTCATCTTCAAGATGGGTTACTCACCCATGAGCAGTTAGCCGATGGTAAAGCAATTTTAGATGGCGTGATTTTAAATAACAAACTAATCATGGCGACAGAAGATGGCATTAAAGTGAAGGAGTTAACCCCTTAATGCATAAGTTACTCGATTTTATTGAAAAGGCGATTTTTAGACATCGCTTAATTATGCTTATAAGTTTTGCGCTTATAAGCTGTTTACTGGTATTCAAAGCAACTCAAATTCAATTAGATGCCTCGTTTAATAAAAACATCCCGTTAAATCACGACTATATGAAAGTATACACTAAGCATGAAAAACAGTTTGGTGGTGCAAACAGTATTTTGATTTCAGTGTGTGATGACAGCGGCAATATATTTAATCCAGAGTTCTTTACTCAATTAAAAGCGGTTCACGATCAGCTTTATTTTATTCCTGGCGTAAATCGTCCATTAGTTAACTCTATATTTTCACCCAGTGCTCGTTTTGTTGAAGTAGTCGAGGATGGCTTTGCAGGCGGTCCAATTATTCCTGCTAACTTTAAAGCGGATACGCGTGGTTTAGGTGTTGTAAAAGAAAACATTGAAAAAGCAAAAGTGGTAGGACGTATGATTGCCAGCGATTACTCGTGTGCAATGGTAACGGCCCAGCTTTTAGAAACAGATCCTCAAACTCAACAAAAATTAGACACTTTAGCTTTTGCACAAAAGCTAGAAAGTGATTTAAGAGAACCTTTAAGTACAGATAAAGTAAGTATTCATATTATTGGTTTTGCAAAAATGGCAGGTGATATAGCTGAAGGCGCAAAAGGCGTGGTTGTATTTTTTGCCATTGCTATCGCCTTTACATTTATTATGGTTTGGCTATTTTGTGGTAGTTTGAAGTTAACCATTTTACCTATTGCCTGTTCTATTATTGCAGTTGTTTGGCAACTTGGCCTGCTTTCAAGTTTAGGCTTTGGCCTTGACCCTATGTCTATTTTGGTACCGTTTTTAGTATTTGCGATTGGTGTAAGCCATGGTGTGCAGATGATAAATGCGATTGGTAAAAAAGTAGGTGAAGGAAAAAGTACCCGTATCTGTTGTCAGTCAAGTTTTAGGGCTCTATTAATACCCGGTGGTATTGCACTACTTTCAGACACTGTCGGCTTTTTAACATTACTTACTATTGATATTGGTATTATCCGCGAACTTGCTATTACAGCGAGTTTAGGTGTAGCCGTCATTATATTTACTAATTTAATTTTACTGCCAGTTTGGGCATCGTACATGAACTTTGAAAACAGTGTACATATTCAATCTGGCGACGCTGCAAAGCCTAACATGCTTGATAAAATTAGAGACCTTCTTGTAAAAGCTACAGATCCTAAAGTAGCTAAAATGATTATTGGTTTTACCCTTGTTTTATTTGCACTAGGTTACTGGCAAGCAGATAAAATGCGTATAGGCGACTTACACGCAGGCGCGCCATCTCTGCATCAAGATGCGCGTTATAATCAAGATACATTTTTAATATCAGACAAGTACACTATTTCGTCAGATATCTTAAAGGTAATAGTAGAGGCATATCCTGCAGCATGTACTGAACATGATGTGATGCAGAGGATTAGCCGTTTCCAATATAAAGTAGAAAATGTGACCGGTGTGCAGTCTGCTGTTAGTTTGAGTTCTGTAGCTCAATCGGTTAACGCAGGGTACAACGAAGGCAATCTGAAATGGCAGAGTTTGCCACGAAATTCAGCAAGCTTAGTACAGTCAACATCTCGAGTAGAAACGAGTACAGGCCTACTTAACGGGGATTGTTCTGTTATGCCTGTGATTATATTTTTAGATGATCACAAAGCACAAACTATCGATACTGTGATTAAAAGTGTTAAGCAATTTGCTAAAGAAGAGGGCACTGATAAATTAGCATTTAAATTAGCGTCTGGCCCTGTTGGTGTAATGGCAGCGACTAATGAGTCGGTTGCAGAGGCGCAAATACCAATGATGCTTTACGTTTATGGTGCCGTTATTATTTTATGCCTAATGAGCTTTAGAAGCGTAAAAGCAACAATAGCCGTAGTATTGCCGCTTTATATTGTATCAACACTTGCACAAGCACTTATGGTTCAATTAGAAATAGGCTTAACCGTTTCTACACTGCCTGTAATTGCGTTAGGTGTTGGTATTGGGGTTGATTATGGTATTTATATACTGTCGTCAATGATGGGGCAGCTTAAGCAAAACGTACCATTAAGTGTTGCTTATCGTAATGCACTTGTTGAGCGTGGTAGTGCTGTATTGTTTACAGGGATTACATTAGCTATTGGTGTGAGTACGTGGATATTCTCAGATCTTAAATTCCAAGTTGATATGGGTATATTGCTAACCTTCATGTTTTTAGTAAATATGTTAGGTGCGGTATTGTTATTACCCGCTATTGGTAGCCTTCTCTGGACTGACCAGAAAAAATAATGTGAATAATTTTGCTCCTAAATGGCCTGTAAAGGCCATTTATATCTACAATTTGTGAATAGATGACCAAATAGCTGAAATGCTTAAAATGTTTTCATCGAAAAGGCTGTTTATTAGCTGCAAAAGGGTTAGAATTTGATTGACTCCACGCTAATGAATAGCTGTACAAATTTCTGCTCCTGAGCAGTAATAGATTAAGGAACATACAATGACACGAAATGAAGGCCAAGCCTCGGTTATCCTAGATAATGTCTGTAAGCTGATCCAGAAAAAAGTTCGCGCTGATAATGTGTTACTCGTTGAGAAATTCGCCAAAGCCTTGTACAGCAACATGTCTAAAGAGGATTTGGCAAATCGCAACGATAGTGACCTATATGGCGCAGCATTAAGCCTTTGGAACGCACTAGAAAAAAATACTACCGACGACGCTGTTATCCGCGTTTTCAACCCTGAAGTGGCAAAAGATGGCTGGCAGTCATCGCATACAATTGTAGAAATTATTACTAAAGACATGCCGTTTTTAGTTGATTCTGTTCGTATGGCCATGACTCGTGAAAATATCGCCTCTCACTTATTACTTCATTGCCCATTAAAAATTAAGCGCGATACAAACGCTAAAATTTCTGGATTATCAAATTTAAAAGCAGAGCAAGAATCTTCATCTACTAAAACAGTATTCTTTATTGAAATCGACCGTCAGACAGATTCTTCTGTGATTGAGTCTTTCAAAAAAGAGTTAGAATCGGTTCTTGTTGATGTGTCAGTTGCTGTTGATGATTGGCAACCAATCCGTAAAAAATTGATGGCAGTGACCAAAGAGTTACCTAAGCGTCATCATAATAAAACAAAAGAAGAAGTGTCAGAAACAACTGAGTTTTTAGATTGGTTAGCTAAAGATAACTTTACCCTAATGGGTTACCGTGAATATGAGCTAAGCCCAGTTCAAGGTGATTACCAATTAAAAGGTAAAATGGAATCAAGCCTTGGCTTGATGAAAAATTCTACTGAAGAACACACACGATTATTATCAGAATTACCAGAAGTTGCTCGCCAAGAAGCACGTAGCAGCAACTTATTGATCTTAACTAAAACTAACTCTGTTTCTCGCGTTCACCGCCCAGCTTACATTGATTATGTAGGTATTAAGCGTTTCGACGATGAAGGTAATGTAATTGGAGAAGACCGCTTTATTGGTTTGTTCTCATCAAGCTTTTACAATAACAGCGCTACTGATGTACCCGTATTAAAAAGTAAAATTAATCGCATTATGGAAATGTGTGACTTTGCTAAAGGCACGCACGCTTACAAAGCTGTTTTAAATATTTTAGAAACCTACCCACGTGATGAGCTTGTTCAAGCGCGCGAAAGTGAGCTACTTGAAGTTGCTATGGGTGTTTTACAAGTACAAGAGCGTGATATGTGTCGCTTGTTTGTACGTAAAGATGCGTATGGTCGCTTTTTATCTTGCATGGTTTATGTACCTCGCGAGCGTTACAACACAGCCCTGCGCCGTGAAACGCAAGATATATTAGCTAATGCATTTAATTCTGACGATAAAGTCGAATTTACTACTTATTTCTCTGAGTCAACACTGGCGCGTACACATTACACCGTTCGTGTGACCGACAACAAGATCGAATATAACGTGAAAGACATCGAAAACAATTTAGTAGAAGCTGCGCGCACGTGGGAAGATAAACTTCAGTCTGCACTTTTAGAGTCAGCGGGCGAAGCACGTGGTAACGATTTAAATCGTAAATATTGTAATGCGTTTGCACGCTCATACAAAGATGAAGTACTGCCAAGTGCTGCGGTTGTTGATATTGAAAAGTTAGAACTACTTAGCGATGAAAACAAGCTAGAAATGCTGTTCTACCGTCCTCAAGAAGAAGCAAACAGTAATATTGTACGATTAAGCTTATTCCATAAAGATGAGCCAATTCACTTATCTGATGTTATGCCAATGCTTGAAAACTTTGGTCTGCGCGTTGTTGGTGAAACACCATATTCAGTTAAAACTAGCGATGGTCGTATTAACTGGATCATGGACTTCTCGATGCTTATTGACAGCAAAGGGATGGCAGACTTTGATAAAATTTCAGCACGTTTTCGCGCTGCATTAACAAATGTGTGGGGCAACCGCCTTGAAAATGATGGTTTTAACCGTTTAGTGTTAATGGGTGGCCTAACTGGCCGCGAAGCCTCTATTTTACGTGCTTACGCTAAGTACATGCGTCAAATTGGTGTAACGTTCTCACAAAGTTACATTGAAAGCACATTTGCAAATTATCCAAACATTGCAGCGCAAATTGTTAATTTATTTGCTAAAAAGTTCTCAGTTAAGAGCCCAGCAAGTGCTAAAACACTTGAAAAGTTAAGTACGCAAATTTACTTAGAACTTGAAAACGTAGCAAACCTTGATGATGACCGTATTATACGTTTATACGTAGATATGATTGTTGCGACGCTACGAACTAACTATTTCCAAAAAGACGATGCAGGTCAGTTTAAGTCTTATGTTTCGTTTAAAATACAGCCTAGTTTAATTCCGGATGTACCGCTTCCTCTTCCTGCGTTTGAGATTTTTGTATACTCTCCGCGCGTTGAAGGTGTGCATTTACGTTACGGTAAAGTAGCGCGTGGTGGACTGCGTTGGTCTGACCGTCGTGAAGATTTCCGTACTGAAGTACTTGGCCTAGTTAAAGCACAACAAGTTAAAAATACAGTAATTGTGCCAGTTGGTTCTAAAGGTGGTTTTGTATGTAAACAACTACCTAGTGAGCGCGAAGCGTTTATCAAAGAAGGCCAAGAGTGTTACAAAATCTTTATCCGTGGTCTTCTAGATATTACAGATAACATAGAGCGCGGTGAAGTAGTGCCAGCTCGTGATGTTGTTCGCCACGATGAAGATGATGCTTACTTAGTAGTTGCAGCCGATAAAGGTACCGCGACTTTCTCTGATATCGCAAACGGCATTGCTAATGAATACAATTTCTGGTTAGGTGATGCATTCGCATCAGGTGGCTCGGTTGGTTACGATCATAAGAAAATGGGTATTACAGCTAAAGGCGCATGGGAGTCAGTTAAACGACATTTCCGTGAAATGGATATCGATTGTCAAACTACCGACTTTACGGTAGTTGCAATTGGCGATATGGCTGGTGATGTATTTGGTAATGGTATGTTGTTATCTAAGCATATTCGTTTACAAGTTGCCTTTAACCATATGCACATTTTTGTTGATCCTAACCCAGATGCTGCTACTTCTTACCCAGAGCGCGAACGTTTATTTAATATGCCGCGTTCATCTTGGGAAGATTACAACAAAGAGTTAATTTCTGCCGGTGGTGGTGTTTTCTCTCGTGCTGCTAAATCAATTACGCTCAGCCCAGAAATGAAAAAAATGTTGGGTACTAAAAAAGCAAGTATGACCCCAAATGAGTTAATGAAAGCTTCATTGATGATGGAGTTCGATTTACTGTGGAATGGCGGTATTGGTACATACATTAAAAACTCTAAAGAAACTGATGCAGATGTAGGGGATCGTGCAAACGATGCACTACGTATCAATGGTAGAGATTTAGGCGCTAAAATAATTGGTGAGGGCGGTAACTTAGGTGCAACTCAATTAGGTCGTGTTGAATTTGCAGCTAAGGGTGGTCGTGTTAATACTGACTTTATTGATAACGTAGGGGGCGTTGCCTGTTCAGATAACGAAGTTAACATTAAGATTTTACTTAATGGCTTGGTTGCTGAAGGTGACTTAACACGTAAACAACGTGATGAGCTACTTTATTCAATGACAGATGAAGTATCTGAATTAGTATTAAAAGACTGTTACCGTCAAACACATACTATTTCAATTACGCAGTCTAAAGGTACTTCAACGCTTAAAGAAAAGATTCGTTTTATTCATGCACTTGAAAAAGATGGCAAGTTAAACCGTGCTATTGAGTTTATTCCAAGCGATGAAGAATTGGCAGAACGTGCAGCCGCAGGTAAAGACTTAACTCGCCCTGAGCTTTCAGTGCTAGTGTCTTACGCAAAAATGGTATTAAAAGAGTCTTTAGTAAGTGATGAAATTACTGAAAACCCTTACTATCGCCAATTGCTTGTGAAGTCATTCCCACGTCCTCTACGTGAGAAGTTTAACGATGCGATGAACAACCATCCACTTCGTAAAGAAATTATTGCAACTAAACTTGCTAACAGTATCGTTAATGATATGGGTTTAAACTTCATGGTACGTATGCATGAAGAAACCGGTGCCAACGAAGCTGAAATTGCAATGTGTTACTCAATTGCTAGCGAAATATTTGAAATGCGCGATACATGGTCGTCTATCAGCGCACTGGATAATAAAATACCAGCAGCGGTACAAACTGAAATGCTTTACCAACTTCGTCGTACTGTTCGTCGTACTACGCGTTGGTTCTTACGTCATCGTAATAAGTCACAAACGATTGAACAAGGAATTGAGTTCTTTGCGCCAACATTTAAAGATTTAAGCGATAATTTAAATACGTACATGATTGAAAAAGAAAATGACCGTATTGTAATTGAAGCTAATAAGTTAATTGATGCCGGCGTTCCTGCAGATATAGCTAAGCGCATTGTTTCGTTATCAAGCTTATTCTCTGTGATGGATTTAGCTGAAGTTGCTAATAATTCAGGTAAGAGTATTTCGATGGTATCGAATACTTACTTTAAACTAGGCGCGAGAATGGGTCTGCATTGGTTCTTAGAGCAAATAACTAAGCAACCAGTAGCAAATCATTGGCAAGCACTTGCTCGTTCATCTTACCGTGAAGAGCTTGATTGGCAGCAACGTACGTTATCTGAAGTGGTGCTAAATAGCTTTGAAGGTGACGAGAGCGATGTTGATAGTCAAATAGATGAGTGGATGGATAGCCAAGATTTATTACTTCAGCGTTGGAAACAAATGTTGGCTGAGTTTAAAACATCACAAAGCCATGACTTTGCTAAGTTCTCAGTTGCACTTCGTGAACTTATGTTATTAAGTCACAACTGTGATACATCAGGAAAATAATTTAGCTTTAATCAGTTATTTGTTTAGTAAATAAATAACTGATTGTTAAAATTGTTATACAATACCTCAGCCTTGTCTGAGGTATTTTTTTGTCTGAAATTTAAAAAGAGGATTATATTGATGTTTTATGATTTAGCTCGCCGTTTTATGTTTACCCGTGATGCGGAGTGGGCGCATGAGTTTGCACTTAATAATCTTCGTCGTTTTGCTAATACGCCTCTAAATATAGCTTGGTCACAAAGTGTTTCAGATAAACCCGTAAACTTTTTAGGTCTTGAATTTAAAAATCCAGTAGGGCTTGCCGCTGGCCTGGATAAAAATGCAGAATGTATAGATGCATTTAGCCAAATGGGATTTGGTTTTATTGAAGTTGGAACGGTTACACCGCGTCCTCAAGTTGGTAATGACAAGCCACGTATTTTTAGACTTCCAGAGTCAAACGCAATTATTAACCGTATGGGTTTTAATAATAAAGGTGTTGATAATTTAGTCGAAAATGTAAAAGCAGCAAAGTACAGTGGCATACTCGGTATCAATATTGGTAAAAATAAAGATACGCCAAATGAACAAGGTAAAGATGACTATATTCATTGTATGCGTAAAGTATTTGAGCATGCCTCATACATTACGGTAAATATTTCATCACCAAATACCCCAGGGCTTCGTGATTTACAATATGGTGCTGCACTTGACGATTTATTGCAAAGTCTTAAAAATGAACAGTTAGATTTAATTGCAAAGCATAATAAGCAAGTTCCTATGCTTGTAAAAATTGCACCGGATCTCGATCAAATACAAATAGAGCAAGTAAGTGAGTCACTTTTAAATAATAAAATTGATGGTGTAATTGCCACAAACACAACGCTTGAACGAGCCGCAGTCATGGGGCAGCAATATGCACAAGAGGCGGGCGGTTTATCAGGTCACCCTGTTAGAATGCGCTCTACAGAGGTAGTAAGTGAACTAAAACGCTTAACACAAGGTAAGCTACCAATCATCGGAGTCGGCGGTATTGATGATGCTATATCTGCAAAAGAAAAGTTAGATGCAGGCGCAAATTTAGTTCAGGTTTATACTGGGTTCATCTACAAAGGTCCACAATTGGTAAAGTCGATCGTTAACGGCTTATAAGGATCAGTTATCTAAGCTTTTGATCGTTAGCTAAATGTTCTAAGCAAACATTTTAAAAGTGGTCAAAAGCGGTTATACTCTGAGCAATAATTATTCAACATACCCAAGGAGGAGTAAATGTTACAAGCATCAAAGCAATGGCAGTGGATTACTTGTCCTGATAAAAATCGTTTGTTACTTGATTTAAATGACGACATGCAATTATGCACGCCTTATAAATTAAGACAGCTCACCGATTCTGTTTTTAAAAATCCACGTTTTAGTCTCGAAGATGCTGCATTTTACGAACAAGTTTATAATTATCTGGATGGATTTGAATTGTGGTCTGCGGCTCAAATTTGTCAAATATCATTAAATGCTACTGCTGTTAAGTATCACTTAAAACCCGTTTTAGCAAAAAGTTGGTTTTTTGAAGAATATACCGGGACAGAGCCAAGCGTAGAGGCAATAGTAAAATTAACATCTAAAGCGCAGTCAGGTGATTTTTTAATTGTAGAGCATTGTCCTGATGCATCTATTTGTTTGAATTTAAGTGAAACCTTTAAATTAGACGAAAACTTATCTTTAGCGCAATTTGAAGTAATCCGTATTTTGAATAATCGAGTACACCCCATCCTAAATCAGCAATATCAAAGTCAAACCGCGTAGGGTCTGTTGATCTTTGCGGATTAAAATTTGTTCAAACTAGGGGCTATTTAATCGCAGCGCGAGATTTGTAACCTAGTGGGCTAAGTAAAAACCGAGCAACAAAGAGTAAATAGCCCCTAGGAAGAACCCTTTGGGCAGCGCCTGTTTGGCATTAATGCTACGTTCTCGCCCATTTATGGGGAATAACCACACTGCATAGGCTCTGCCTTGCCTAAATACCAAACAGACTGCTGCAAATTTAACCTTGAAAGTTCAACAGACCCTTATCAAATTTAAGCCTTAAGCGTGTCTTTATGGCGTGTTTGTCGCCCAACCTATGTTATAATCCTGCGCAATTAGCTATTAAGGGTTATTACTTTGCAATTTATCGCACTTACTTCTATCGGAATCGAAAATTTATTGGTTGATGAACTAACAGAACTTGGCGCAACCGTGTCTAAGCAAACTGTTGGTTCTGTTCGTTTTGAGGCTGACTCATTACTTGCGCAAAAGGTTTGTTTATCAACTCGTTTTGCAACGCGTGTGCTTATGCTTATTGAAGAAAAAGAAGGCGTAGATGACAAAAATAGCCTGTATAATTTTGCGCGCTCGCAACCTTGGCAAGAATGGTTTGGACCTACGCAAACATTCGCTGTCGACTTCAACGGTACCAATGACTCATTAAAAAACACGCAATTTTCGGGTCTTGTAATCAAAGATGCGATTGTTGACTATTTTAATGATTTATACGAGCAACGTCCTAACGTTGATAAGCAAGATGCTAACGTGCGCGTAGTTGCACGATTAAATCGTTACGGCGTATCGATGTATATTGACTATTCAGGTCCTCGTTTGTCAGAACGTGGTTACCGCCAAGGCCAAGGTAAAGCGCCAATTAAAGAGCACTTAGCTGCTGCATTAATTAAGCGAAGTGGCTGGCTTGAAAATGTAAAACAGCCTTTATTCGATCCATGTTGTGGTGCGGGTACTATTTTGATAGAAGCTGCCGGTATGGCGCGAAACGAAGCGCCAGGATTATTCCGTGAAGGTTTTGCTTTTGAGCGTTTACCCAGTTTTAGAGCCGCTAAGTTTAAAGAGCTTAAAGAAGAGTTACTCGCTAATATTACTGATCCTAAATTGTGGTTAATTGGCCACGATTACGATGAGCAAGTATTAAGTAAAGCAATTGATAATGCTAAACGAGCCGAGCTTGACGACGTGATTAAGTTTAAGCAAAGTGATGCAACTAAACTTACAGCTGTTGCAAAATTACCGGGTGTTGTAATTTCAAACTTACCTTATGGTGAGCGTATTGGCTCTATGGCTGAGCTTGTTGATTTACACCGTAATTTAGGCGTTGGCTTTAAAAAGCACTTCAATCACTGGAAACTTGCCTTATTGGGTATGGACGAGAGCTTATTTAAACTTTTAAAACTTGTGCGCCTTAAGCGTTATAAATTTAAAAATGGCCCATTAGATGTTGAGCTTAACTTATATCAATTAGATGATAAGCAAGTAAGTTTGACCACAGATGACAAAAAAGCACTCAATTTTGAAGGTTCAACGTCATTCGCAAATAGATTGAAAAAAAATAAGCAAGGCTTAAAAAACTGGCTTAAACAAAATAAAATAGATGCTTATCGCGTCTATGAAGCGGATATCCCTGAATACAATGTTGCTGTAGATATTTATGGTGACTCTGCTGTAATTTTTGAATATGCAGCGCCTAAAGAAATTGATGAAAAAACATCAGAAAAACGCCTGCAAGACGTAATAAGTTTAACGGCTCAACAGCTTGAGATTTCACCTGAAAACATTGCTGTAAAAGTACGTAAAAAGCAGAAGGGCGAAGATCAATACACCGCTATGTCTAAACAAAACCGTACTATGGTTGTTGAAGAGTTTGGTGCTAAGTTCAAAGTTAATTTATTTGACTACTTAGACACAGGCTTGTTTTTAGACCATCGCTTAATGCGCCGTTATATTCAAGAAAATGCTAAAGATAAACGTTTCTTAAACCTTTTTGCATACACAGGTACAGCTTCTGTACATGCTGCTCTTGGTGGTGCTAAAGCCATTACTACAGTCGATTTATCAAAGACCTACTTAAAATGGGGCCAAGATAACTTTGATTTAAATGGTATTAGTAATACACGATACCGTTTTGAACAAGCTGATTGTTTAAAATGGTTAGAGCACGCAACGGCGCAATATGATCTGATATTTTTAGATCCTCCAACGTTTTCAAACTCAAAACGTATGAAAGATGCATTCGATGTGCAGAGCGATCACATTAAATTATTAACGTGGGTTAAAAAGATTTTGAGCCCATCGGGTACTTTGATTTTCTCTAATAACAAACGTGGCTTTGTAATAGATGAAGTTGGCCTGATTGGTCTAGGTTTAAAAGCCATTAATATTTCAGATAAAACGTTATCACCAGACTTTAAACGTAATAAAAAAATCCATAATAGCTGGTTAATCACACATGGCTAAATGGGTTTTATATCACACTGATGGTTGCCACTTGTGCGAGCAAGCTGAGCAACTTATCACTGAGGTACTTAGTAATACGAGTGAGTTATTACTAATCGATATTATGACTGATGAGCAGCTTATAGCTGAGTATCAAATTACTATTCCTGTATTAAAAAGTGAAAAAGGCGAGCAATTATTTTGGCCTTTTACTTTACACACTGTGCGCGAATTTTTAGCACAAGCAGAATAAGAGCAAATAAGAACTATGGATTTAATTAGAATTTTAAAAGCACAACTTGCTTTTGGTACGCATGCTTTGCTTAACAAAGCAGATGCCGTTATAGAAAGTGGCGAAAGAGTGTGTGTTGTTGGTCGAAATGGCGCGGGTAAGTCAACTCTATTAAAAGTGCTTGATGGCGAAGTTGTATTAGATGATGGTGAAATAAATCAGCTAGGCGGGATTAGAATTTCTCGTTTAGAACAAGATCCACCAAAAGGCGCAAATGGCACAGTATTTGATTATGTTGCGCAAGGTATGCCTGAGATTGCAAACTTACTAATTGATTTTCATCATGTAAGTAATGAGTTGCAAACAGTGTGTACTGATAAGTTATTAAACAAGCTTGAACGTTTATCAAATCAACTAGAAGCGGCTGATGGCTGGCGCTTTGATAGCCGAATTCAATTAGTGCTAACACAATTAGAATTAACGCCAGAAGCTAAACTTGAGTCTCTTTCTGGTGGTTGGTTACGTAAAGTAGCACTTGCACGTGCACTTGTCAGTGAGCCTGATTTATTATTACTTGATGAGCCAACAAACCATTTAGACATGGCAAGCGTCATGTGGCTTGAGCAATTTTTAAAAGAGTTTAAAGGCGGAATCGTATTTATATCGCATGACCGTGCGTTTATTCGCGCTGTTGCTACGCGTATTTTAGATTTAGACCGTGGTAAGCTTATTTCGTACCCTGGTGATTACGCTACGTACTTAGAGCAAAAAGCCCATGATTTAAAAGTTGAAGAAAGCCAAAATGCATTGTTCGATAAGCGTTTAGCCGAAGAAGAAACATGGATCCGCCAAGGTGTTAAAGCGCGTAGAACGCGTAACGAAGGTAGAGTTCGTGAGTTAAAACAGCTTCGTACAGAGCGTAAGCAACGTGTTGACCAAGTTGGTAAAACTGATTTCAATATTGAAACAGCAGATCGCTCTGGTAAGTTAGTATTTGAAGCTCAACATCTTTGTCATGCATTTAAAGACAAAGTTATTGCTGATGATTTTTCTACACTGGTAATGCGCGGTGACAGAATCGGTCTAGTAGGCCCAAATGGTATTGGTAAAACAACACTATTAAAGCTAATGTTTGGTGATTTAGAACCAGATAGCGGCATAACTAAGCAAGGTGTTAATTTAGAATTTGCTTACTTTGACCAATATCGTGAAAAGCTTGATGAAGAAGCAACAGTTCAAGATAACGTTGCCGAAGGTAAACAAGAAGTGATGATGGGCGGACGCTCACGTCATGTTTTAGGTTACCTGCAAGACTTTTTATTCCCTCCAGCACGCGCTCGAACCCCTGTTAAAGCACTCTCTGGTGGTGAAAAAAATAGACTACTATTAGCTAAACTGTTTTTAAAACCGTCTAATATCCTTGTTCTCGATGAGCCAACGAATGACTTAGACATTGAAACGTTAGAGTTACTAGAGGACATCATTAATCAATACCAAGGTACAGTGCTGATTGTAAGCCATGACCGTGAATTTATTGATAATACATGTTCAAGTGTATGGGCGTTTGAAGGTAACGGTAAAGTTACAGATATTGTAGGTGGCTATAGCGACTATGAGGCTTACGTTAACTATTTAGCTGAACAAGAAAAAAAAACGCAGCAGCAACCAGTAAAAAAAGTTGAAAAAGTAGTCGCTCCAGTTGCTAAACCTGCAGCTAAAACAAATAAACTCTCTTACAAATTAAAACTTGAATTAGAGCAACTACCGAATAAAATGGAAAAACTAGAAGCTGAAATTGAAGCTCAACAAGCTGTAGTTAGTGACTCAGACTTTTTTAAACAAGAGAGTGATGTAACAACTAAAGCATTGAACCATTTGGCACAACTTGAGTCTGACCTTGAAGCTGCGCTTGAGCGCTGGGAAGAACTTGAAGAATTACAGAATCAGTAGTAAGGACTAAAATGAAATATAAATTACTCGCTGCCAGTATTTTAGCGACATTAAGCACTTCAGCAACAAGTGCTACGTACCAGTTAAGTGAATTAGGGACTCTTGAAGACGCTAAATATTCTTATGTAACAGATGTAAGCGAAAGCGGGCATATTATTGGTTTCGCAAATGGTTTATACAATTTACCTATTGATATCAGCTATATAGATTTTACTGAAAATATTATTGAAAATAGCTACGATAATACAGAGGCTGCATTTGATTTAAGTGATAAAGAGATTACCTTTACACTTGATGACATTGAAAATAATGATGCAGTACTTACTAATTCTGATGCACATACTTTCATGGTTAGTTTTTTATCTTCAATTTCTACAAATTTTGAATATCAAAAATTAAGCTCATTAGTTGGCATAAAGTACAATGACACACAAGTAACAGAGCAACCGTTATTTGATGTTGCATCTGTTGATTATGATGGCTTAACGCGTTCAACTATTAACCTTTTTAATGCTGTAAGTGAAGACGGCGTTACTGTTGGTTGGGGCGGTGCTCCTTACGATAAAGTGTCTTTTACACCTGATGGTGAAGATGATGCAGAAACGTGGTTCACACATGAGTTTATAGAACGTGGGATTGTAATAAGTGCTGATGGCAGTATAAGTGTTGAGTTAGAGCCTGAGTTTAATGAATACGGCGGCACAAGCCGCGCTAACGATATAGTCAAAACAAATAGTGGTTACACTGTTGTAGGTAATATCTCTACAAGTATTCCTGATGACAGACAAGATAATATTGATGATAACTGTGATAATGAAGACGAACCAACGTCAGTGTGTATCAACTTATTAAATTCTAATATTTCACGAGGCTTATTTAATAAGCGTGCTGTTAAATGGGAACTTGATGAATCGTTAAATATTATTTCTGTTGAAGAGCTTGGTATGGCACTTACACCTGATGAAGGTGAAACGGAAGATGACGCATTTACGAGTACTGCTTTAGCAGTGAACAACAACGGTACAATTGTAGGTTCATCAAATACGCGTTATTACAAAAATGATGATACGATCCTTACAATGCCAGTCTATTTTAAAGACGGTGCAGTCACTGACTTTATTAATCAAGAAGACGATTGGCAGGCTGGTAAATCAATCGCTATTAATGATAATGATGTAATTACAGGTTATGCGACAAAGCGTATTGAAGGCACTCTTCGTAATAAATTCTTCTATCATGACATCGAAACAGGTAATACAGTTTTTCCAACTGATTATTTTTCAAGTTCAAGTTCTTATGGCAACGATATAAATAATCAAGGATATATTGTAGGCGAAGGGGAAGTGGGTGTATCTGATAGTTCACGACTCAAAGAAGCCTTTATTTACAAAATTGGTGAAGATAAAATCACTAATTTGAATGATTTACTGCCTTGTTATGACACTGATGGCGAAACTGACTACGCTTACTCAATGGTTGAAGCAACAGCTATCAATGAAAATAATGAAATATTTGGTACTGCGACTAAGACAGTTGAAAAACTTGATTCTTTAGGCGGTGTTGTAACTGATATCAATGGTGAAATTGAATACGAAAGTATTGCAGTTGCAGTTAAGTTAACGCCAATTGCAAATGGTGAAGTAGAAAACTGTGCTCCAGTAGAAGCAGAAGTGTATGAGCGTAACTCTGCTAGCTTTCCTTGGTATACATTATTGCTATTACCATTAGTTGGCTTAAGACGTATATTTCGCTTTTAAAGTTTACTAATATTGATTATAAAAAAAACCAACTTAATAAAGTTGGTTTTTTTTCGTCTATAATATTTTATAAGATTAGGATTGCCATGAATCTTATAATTATTATTTAGCTTTAACGCTACTAATTATTTCGCGATAACCATGCCTTTTTAACAGAACGACGCCAAATAATATCAATACCAAAATAGCCGATAATTGATGCAATAGAAGCACATACTAACGAACCTAGTAAAAATGCAGGACCAATAGTTTCTATGCTCTCTAGAAACCAAGACCAACTAGCTTCAAATACAAAGTGTTGCTCAGGCTGATTAAGTATTAATGTACCCACTAAGTATGAGCCATAAAAAATAGGTGGCATAGTTAGAGGGTTTGTAAGCCATACTAGTGCTACTGAGATAGGTAAATTAACTCTAAATAATATAGCGCCGGCTGCTGCTAAAACCATTTGAAAAGGAACAGGGATGAAAGCAAAAAATAACCCGACTGCAAATGCACCTCGAGCAGAACGTCTATTTAAATGCCAAAGATTTGCATCTTGTAAAAGGCGTCCAAATATTCTTAGTGATTTATGATGTCTAATTTTATTTGGATCAGGTAAAAATCTTTGGATCGTTTTTTTAGCCATTTAAAGCAACCATTTACATCAGTGTGGATAAGTCTTGGGTTTGTAATTGGCTGTATAGCAACCGTATTTTATTATCAAACTCTCGAATTTACAGTATTCACAATTTTCATTGTAATAATGAGCGCTTATTTTAAGCCGTTTTCAAACGTATTGTTAGGCTTTATTTGCGCAATTTGCTTTGTCGGACTGCATTTTTACCTATTTTATAGTTTTGAAATACCAAAACCGGATGAAAAGTATGCACTTGATTCTACATTAATTGTTGAAGAGGTTATTTCTGACAAAAAACCTCAATATATTAAAGTTAAAATAGTGGCATTAGAAGGGAGTAATTTCTCGGATTTTAGAGCACCCAAAGCAATGCTCAGTGTTAATTCTGCACAGTCTTTAATAGTAGGTGATGAATTTTCTGCTTTAATTCATTTAAAACATTTTCGTAGTAATAAAAATTTTAATGTATTTGATAATGAACGTTATGCTTTTATAAGTAGAATATTATTTAAAGGTAAAGTACTTAATAAAAATCTTAATATTATAAATAGCGACAAACAAAGCATAATTTTAGATTATCAACACTTCCTTAAAAACACTTATACGGATACAAAACTACAGTGGCTCTATTATGCATTGCTTAGCGGTGAAAAATCTTTGATGAGCTACGCTGATAAACAATTAATGCAATCTCTTGGGCTAAGTCATTTACTTGCTATATCGGGGTTACATATTGGTTTGATTTTTAGCTTCGGTTATCTATTTACTCGATTCATTTTTGCAAAGATTAATTCTTCGATTGGGCAATCATCCAACCTGACTCTTTATTACAGTTCATGCGGATTTTTAGTAGCCTTGGTTTATGTATACTTAAGTGACTTTTTAGTATCTGCAACGCGAGCGCTTATCATGCTGGGTTGTTATTTATTATTGTATTTTCTTGCTAAGCAGCCGCTGCGTTGGCGGAGCATTTTATTTGCCTTGGTTATTGTTCTTATTGTTAACCCATTTAATTTACTCAATCCAGGTCTCTACTTTTCATTTTTAGCTGTTGCTATCATTTTTACAGTTATTAATAAATTACCAATATTAAACACTCGCATAAAAAATAAAGTTATTTCACTGTTTGTTATTCAAATAGCGTTATTTATTGGTTTATTGCCACTTTCACTCTATTTTTTTAATGGGGTAAGTATTGCGGGTTTGATAATAAACTTAATTGCTATACCGCTGCTTTCAATCATTATCTTACCTTTTTTAATTGTTTTTACATTACTGAGTATTTTCTTAGATATAAGTATTTTAATAAACCTGTTTGATACTGGCTTATATGCGCTATTTAAATTGCTTAATGAAATACCAGAATCGTTAAGGTGGATAACGACTGGCAGAATTGACTCAATATTTGTCGTTTTTACTTATATTATTATGTTGATGGTTTATTTTCTTCCTTATAAATGGCTCGCTTTTATTCCAGCAATAACGCTTTTATTAAATTATTGGCTAACAGAAAAGTCTAAGTGGCAACTACATGTATTTGATGTTGGGCATGGACTTATGGCATTAATTGAAAAAGATAATCAAGTGCTTATTTATGATTTTGGCCCCAGTTATTTCAATCGCTTTAGCCGTACGCGAAGTATTTTATTGCCTTATATTAAAGCAAATAATTTAACAGTGAAAACGGCGATTCTAAGTCATGAAGATAATGATCATGCTGGAGGATTACAACATTTCATAGATGCTGGCTTTGGTGAAACATTACAACAATTTCATCCTAAAAATACACATAATGTATGTGAAGTCATAAACATTGATTTTGCTGGATTAAAAGTACAAAGCTTTAGTACAAAAGGGTTTGGAAATGAAAATGATGATTCATGCGTTGTTAGGGTATCAGATAATACTCATAGCGTTTTACTTACTGGTGATATATCAAAAGCGCGTGAAGCATCGTTATTAGCGGATAATACATCATTAAAAAGTACAGTAATGTTAAGCCCGCATCATGGCAGCGATACATCCTCAAGTGTTAATTTTATAAATAACGTTGCTCCCCAAGTAGTCATTCATTCAAGTGCCTATAAAGGGCAATGGGAATTCCCCAAGCCCATTGTCGTTGAACGGTATAACCAAATAAATGCTCAGCAATTTACGACAGGCGTTGAAGGGCAAATTAGTATTAAATTTTATGCAAAGAATTTGGCTATAGAAACAGCAAGAGGGCAGGAAAGTTACTGGTTTATCAAAGATTGACGTTTAGTTTTATCTCATCGGAGGATACAATACAGATTGTTTCTGTATTTAGAGAGTGTTATGGATCAAAGTACTACACAAATTTATAAACGTCTTGTCTCATATGTTGGCACCTACAAAAGCGTCGCATTTGTCGCAATTATTGGGATGATAGGCTATTCAGCAATGGATGCTTTATTTATTCAATTAATGAAGCCGTTTATTGATCAAGGTTTGAACCAGCGTAATACAGAAGTTTTAAAGTACGCTCCTTTTGTCGTTATCGCGTTAGTTCTAGGGCGTGGTGTTTTTAACTTTATGTCTTCTTACTGCTTAAGTTATGTAGGCTCCCAAGTTGTACGCTCTTTACGCCAAGAGTTATTTGAGCACATATTGCACTTACCCGTTTCTTTTCATGACAAAAACTCAACGGGAGATTTAATTTCAAAAATCACATTTGATACAGAACAAGTTCAACAAGCGATTACTAAAGCCTTGCTAATAGTTGTACGTGAAGGGGCATTTGTTGTATTTTTACTTGCGGTAATGTTCTATACCAGTTGGCAACTATCACTGATATTTTTAGTGATCATCCCACTTGTTGCTATTATTGTCGCCGTCGTCTCTAAACGTTTTCGCCACATTTCTAAAAACATTCAATCTGCCATGGGGCAAGTTACCCGTAGCTCAGAACAAATGCTGAGCGGACATAAAGTTATTCATGGTTTTGGTGGTCAAGATCAAGAGATTAATCACTTCTCGAAAATTAATAATCATA
Organism: Pseudoalteromonas sp. SWYJ118; assembly: GCF_015864505.1. Lineage (NCBI taxonomy): Bacteria > Pseudomonadati > Pseudomonadota > Gammaproteobacteria > Alteromonadales > Pseudoalteromonadaceae > Pseudoalteromonas > Pseudoalteromonas sp. SWYJ118. Next base: position 94,293 of record NZ_JADYXC010000008.1, read on the forward strand.
ATCGTCAGCAACGTATCAAAATGGACGCAACTAAAGCGCTTAGTGTGTCTATAATTCAAATTTTAGCGGCAAGTGCCATGGCAGTTATTTTGTGGGCGGTGTCGTTGCCATCAATGATTGATACGATTACATCTGGTGACTTCATGGCATTAATTGCCTCAATGATGATGTTATTGCGTCCGCTAAAACAACTTGCCAATGTGAATAGTGATATGCAACGTGGTATCTCTGCAGCGCAAAGTATATTTTTAGTTTTAGACGAAGAAATGGAAAAAGATACAGGCACTGTTTCGGTTGATAAAGTTAAAGGTTTAATTGAAGTTAAGAACGTAACCTTTAAGTACCCAACGAAAGATGAAGCCGTATTAAACGATTTGTCGCTAAAGATTGAGGCGGGTGAAAGTATTGCTTTAGTTGGGCGCTCAGGCTCAGGTAAGTCCACAATTTCTAACTTGTTACCACGCTACTATGACTTAGAGTTACCGAGTGAAATATTACTTGATGGTATAGCCCTGCAGGATTATAAATTAACTGATCTGCGTCGCCAATTTGCTTTAGTGTCTCAGCAGGTCGTGTTATTTAACGATACGATTGCTAACAATATTTGTTATGGCATAAAGCACGATGTGTCTGTTGAAGAGTTAGAACAAGTTGCCAAACAAGCGCACGTGTGGGAATTTGTTAAAGACCTGCCAGAGCAATTAAACACCATGGTAGGCGAAAATGGGGTAATGCTCTCAGGTGGTCAACGCCAGCGAATAGCGATAGCGCGTGCAATATTAAAAGATGCACCTATTTTGATTTTAGATGAGGCAACGTCAGCACTTGATACCGAATCTGAAAAGCTTATTCAGCAAGCGTTAGAAACGCTAATGAAAGATAAAACCTCTATTGTTATAGCACATCGCTTATCTACTATTGAAAACAGTGACCGAATTTATGTTATTGATAACGGTCGTGTGATAGAAAGTGGCGATCATAGTAGCTTATTAGCAAATGACGGTACTTATTCAGCACTTTGCAAAATGCAGTTTGGTGATCAGGCGTGAGCAAAATAGAGCAAAGCTGGTATAAACCATTTGGTCTAATTACTTTATTGTTATTACCATTAAGTGCTTTGTTTTGGGTTGTATCGGCATTTCGAAAACTCTTGTACAGCGCTAAAATACTTAAACCTTTTGAGTGCAAAACGCCTGTTATTGTAGTCGGCAATATAAGCGTAGGCGGCAATGGTAAAACACCTTTTGTTTTGTGGTTGTATAGTCATTTAACACAGCAAGGTTTATCAGTGGGTATTATTAGTAGAGGTTATGGTGGGCAATCAGATAATTACCCGCTGTTAGTCACTTCAGTTGTAGATGCTCAGCAGGCTGGAGATGAGCCTGTGCTTTTATACCATCGTTTAAAATGCCCAATAGCAGTTGGCCCTAATAGACAACACAATATCGATTTATTAGAAAAAAATCATACGCTAGATGTCATTATTTCTGATGATGGGATGCAGCATTATAAAATGCCTCGTAGCATTGAGTGTTGTATTGTTGATAGTGAACGCCGCTTTGGTAATGGTTTTGTTATGCCCGCAGGGCCACTACGCGAAACAACTAAACGCTTACAAAGTGTTGATATAGTAATTGAAAATGGCGGCCAGGCTAATAATAGCTACGTGCTGCAAGTAAGTAACCTTCGCTTAGTTAATTCAGGTGATGATGCAAAACATACGGTAACTCACGCACATGCAATAAGTGCAATTGGGAACCCTAAACGGTTTGAAAACTCATTAGAAGCACAAAATATTAAGCTATTGTCGACTCATCACTTTAGAGATCATTATGCTTATACAGCAGATGATTTTATTCAGTTTGGTGATGATTGCATTATAATGACCGAAAAAGACGCGGTTAAATGTAAGTCCTTTGCAAAACCTAATTGGTATTATTTACCTATAGATGCAGAGCCTTCCGATAGCGTAATAAACACATTAAATTCATTATTAAAAGAAAAAGGAATACTCAATGGCCTTTGATACAAAATTACTCGAGATAATTGCCTGCCCAGTTTGTAAGGGTAAACTACGCTTTGATAGAGAAAACAACGAACTAATTAGTACTGCAGCTAAGCTTGCTTACCCCGTTCAAGATGATATTCCAGTATTGCTTGAAAACGAAGCACGTGAGTTATCTTTAGAAGAGGTTGAAAAGTGGAATTCGTAGTTGTAATTCCTGCACGTTTTGCATCAACCCGACTACCGGGTAAGCCGCTTGCTGATATTTGCGGTAAGCCAATGGTTCAACATGTTTACGAAAAAGCATGTTTATCAGGTGCAAGTAAAGTGGTTATAGCAACCGATCATCAAAAAGTGTTTGATGCAGTAAGTTTATTTACTAGTGATGTTGTAATGACTCGCGAAGATCACCAATCGGGTACTGAGCGTTTAGCCGAAGTAGTTGATTTACTTGATCTCGACAGCGATACAATTGTGGTTAATGTACAAGGCGATGAGCCCTTACTTGCGCCAGAAAATGTATCCCAAGTTGCTGCACTATTAAGTGATTCAACAGCACCAATGGCAACGTTAAGTGTTGCTATTGAAGAGCGTGATGAAGTATTTAATCCTAATGCCGTTAAAGTGGTTAGCGATATAAATAAAAATGCGCTGTATTTTTCTCGTGCAAGTATTCCGTTTGATAGAAGCACAATGATGAATGACAGCAGTGCTCTTAATTTAGCGCCATTTCAGCGCCACGTAGGTATTTATGCGTACAGAGCGGGTTTTATTAAACAATATATAGAATTGAGCGTATCGCCACTTGAGCTACTTGAATCGCTTGAGCAGTTACGTGTGTTGTATCATGGTTATAAAATCAAAATAGAGCAAGCTCAAATAGCACCCCATGCTGGAGTTGATACGCCCGATGACTTAGCTAAAGTGATAGCGCATATTAAAAGTAAAAACGTGTGAGTGAGCAAGTAAGTAAAATATTAAAAATCATTTTTACACATAACGATTTTTATATTTTAGAAAAGCCAGCGGGTCTTAATTTTCATTCAGAAGATGGCCCCGGCTTTGTTGTGTTAGCCGAACAACAATTATCGCAAAAGCTTTATGCCGTTCATCGTTTAGATAAAGTGACATCAGGGCTGATTATTTTAGCGCGAAACAAAGCCGCTGCGGCCAGCTTTACTGTTATGTTTACTGAGCATGCGATTGCTAAATTTTATTTAGCGGTTAGTGACGCTAAACCGAAAAAGAAGCAGGGGTGGATCAAAGGCGATATGGCTAAATCTCGCCGTGGCTCGTTTAAGTTACTAACGAGTAAGCTGAATCCTGCAATTACCCGATTTTATTCGCTAAGCTATAAACCTGGGTTTAGAGGGTATATTTTAAAACCTTACTCAGGAAAGACGCATCAATTAAGAGTGGCACTAAAAAGTGTTGGCTCACCTATTTTAGGCGATGCAATGTATTCAGGCACGCCATCAAATCGTACCTATTTACATGCATATGCGTTGAGCTTTTTATGGCAAGGTGAACAAATACAGCTAACTTTATTACCCGGTAATGGTGATGAGTATTTGGCGTTAATTAAACATCAAGATTTTCAAGCATGGCAGTCGCCATGGCAACTGGATTGGTAAATGAGCGAAAAAGTTACAGATATACGTTTTGGTGGTATTAAACGTTTATATGGTCATCAACAGTTTGATTGGCTTCAAGATGCACATTTTTGTGTAGTAGGGATTGGTGGTGTAGGGAGCTGGACAGCAGAAGCACTTGCACGTACTGGTGTTGGTAAAATAACATTGATTGATTTGGATGATATTTGCGCGACTAACGTCAATAGACAAATTCATGCGTTAACGGGCACTATTGGTCAAGCTAAAGTAGATGCAATGAAAGCGCGCTGCGAGCTTATTAATCCAGAGTGCCAAATTAATGTAATAGATGACTTTATTACGCTTGATAATATTCAAGAGCATATTCAAGGTTTTGATTATGTGATTGATTGTATTGATGCAGTTAAAGAAAAAGCAGCATTAATTGCTCACTGTAAACGTAATAAACTACCTATAATTACAACTGGTGGTGCTGGCGGGCAAACAGATCCTAGCCAAATAACTTTTGGTGATGTAGCTAAAACTACGCAAGACCCATTACTTGCAAAAGTACGTTATATTTTGCGTAAGCAGTATAATTTTAGTAATAATCCTAAACGTAAGTTTAATATTGATTGTGTTTACTCAACAGAGCAATTGGTTTACCCAGGAAGCGATGGCAGCGTATGTCATGCTAAGCAAAGTGCTGATGGCTCGATGAATATGGATTGTAATAATGGTTTTGGATCTGTGACTATGATCACAGGAAGCTTCGGCTTTTTTGTTGCGGCAAAAGCGGTGCGTAAATATCTAGATAAAAAACAACGCTCGCAAGCTTAGTTTTTGCTAACTAAGCTTTTGTTGTGCCATGGTTTGTATTTTATCAACCATGGCTTTAATACCATTACCACGTGATGCGCTTAAGTGGCTTATAAGGCCGAGCTTTTCAAATTCTTCATACGCATTTTTATTCACTACTTGCTCTGGTGTGAGGCCATTGTAAAGCGCTAAAATAATGGCTAATAATCCTTTTACTATACGTGTATCTGAGTCACCAATTACAACAAGTGTATTTTCTGTTAAATCAAATTCAACAAACATCCATACTTTGCTTTCACAGCCCGGTACAAGTGCATCATCAGTCTTCAAAACATCAGCTAAAACAGGTAAAGTTTTTCCTAAAAGCATTATCTCACGATATTTTTGCTGCCAAGCGGGCGCATTTTTTATAGATTCTGTGACTTTGTTAAACGTATTTGTCATGAGTTATCCTAATTAATTCTATTAAAGTGACGTTTAGTCCAGTAAAGCGATACATTTTTTAAGTGAATCAATGAATATATCTACATCTTCATAGGTATTATAAAAACAAAAGCTCGCTCTTAGCGTTCCATTAAGCCCTAAATGTGTCATTAATGGCTGTGTACAATGGTGTCCACTCCTTACTGCAACCCCGTACCCGTCAAGTAAAGTTGCCAAATCATAAGGATGTTCATCATTTAAGTTGAAGCAGAGTGTACCAATATTGTCAGATAGGTTGCTATATATTGTAATACCATCAACCTTTACCAATTTTTGAGCGGCATAACTAAACAATTTTTGCTCATATTGCTGAATTTTTGCGTGATCTAATTCATTTAAATAGTCTAATGCGGCACCAAAGCCTAAAACTCCAGAGATATTTGGTGTTCCAGTTTCAAATTTTGCAGGCGCAGGACGATAAGTACTGTGAGTTAAGTACACTTTATCGATCATTTCCCCACCTGATTGGTAAATATCAAGGGTATTTAATTGCTCATATCGACCATAAAGTACACCTAATCCTGTTGGGCCGAGCATTTTATGGCTTGAGCAGACATAAAAGTCACAGTTTAATTCACGTAAATCGGGTTTTAAATGCAGTGCACCTTGTGCACCATCGACTAAAACAAGAGAATTGACGTCTTTTGCAGCTCTAATTAGTGGTTTTAAATCGGTGATATTACCCAGTGTGTTAGATGCTTGTGTAATAGCTAATAGGGCTGGTTTTGTTTCTTTTATAAATTCACAGCATTCTTTGGTGTTCAGCGTGCCATTTTTATTTAGTGGAAGCGCTATTAATTTAGCACCCGTTTGTTGACTCACTATTTGCCAAGGCACTATGTTTGCATGATGCTCAAGCGGAGATATCATTATGGTATGACTTTCATTTAAGCGCTTTTTTAATCCGTTAGCGACCAAGTTAATGGCTTCTGTAGCACCTTTAGTCCATACAATCTCTTTACTAAATACATTGAAATACTGTGCAGTTTTATCCCGTACTTGTTCATATGAATAAGTTGCTTGCTCGCTAAGTGTATGGCGTCCACGGTGTACATTAGCGTTTTGAAACGTATAGAATTCAGTAATTGTATCTATAACTGATTGAGGCTTTTGTGAGGTTGCTGCTGAGTCTAAATAAACAAGCGGGCAGCCGTTTATTGTTTGATTTAATGTTGGGAAGTCGTTTCTAATTTTATTTATATCAAACTTTAAAGCAAGCATGGCTCATCTACATAGTGTTTTTAAGGCAGGAATTGTAATCGGTTTATGATAATTCTCAAGTGTTGTTAATAAAAAAGGCCGCAAAATGCGGCCTTTTTAAACTAACCAACGTTAATTAACGCTTGTCAGTTGATACGTAGTCACGTTGAGTGTAACCAGTATAAAGTTGACGAGGACGGCTGATCTTATGACCAGGTTGAGATAGCATCTCATCCCAGTGAGTGATCCAACCAACAGTACGTGCCATTGCAAAGATTACAGTGAACATGCTTGTTGGAATACCAATCGCTTTTAAGATAATACCAGAGTAGAAATCTACATTAGGGTATAGTTTTTTCTCTACAAAGTATGGGTCTTCAAGCGCAATTTGCTCAAGCTTCATAGCAATATCAAGAAGTGGATCTTGGATATTCAGCTCAGCTAAAACTTCGTGACACGTTTGACGCATTACTGTAGCGCGTGGGTCAAAGTTTTTGTAAACACGGTGTCCAAAGCCCATAAGGCGGAACGGGTCAGCTTTATCTTTAGCTTTAGCTACGTATTCATCGATACGGTCAACAGAGCCAATCTCTTCTAACATGTTTAAACATGCTTCATTAGCGCCGCCGTGAGCAGGGCCCCACAAAGATGCAATACCAGCTGCAATACATGCATACGGGTTAGCACCAGATGAACCAGCAAGGCGAACTGTTGAAGTTGATGCATTTTGTTCATGATCTGCATGAAGCATAAAGATTTTATCCATCGCTTTTGCAGTTACTGGATTAACTTTATATTCTTCAGCAGGTACAGAGAACATCATGTGTAAGAAGTTTTCTGCGTAGCTTAAATCGTTACGTGGGTATACAAACGGTTGGCCGATATTTGTTTTATAAGCCATTGCCGCGATTGTTGGTAACTTAGCAACAAGCTTAACTGCGCTTGTTTTACGTTGTTCAGCATCAGTAATATCAAGGTCTTCATGATAGAAAGATGATAATGCACCTACTACGCCACAAAGCATTGCCATTGGGTGAGCGTCAAAGCGGAAACCTTGGAAAAAGTTAGCAATTTTCTCGTCAAGCATAGTGCTTGTAGTGATTTCATTCTTAAAAACTTCATATTGTTCTTTAGAAGGTAACTCACCATTTAAAAGTAAGTAACAAAGTTCAATGTAGTTTGAGTCTTCAGCTAATTGCTCAATTGGGTAACCACGGTGAAGTAGTACACCTTTACCACCATCAATATAGGTGATTGCAGATTCACAAGAACCAGTCGACATGAAACCTGGGTCATAAGTAAAGTGACCGTGTGAACCTAACGTACGTACGTCGATTACATCTTGGCCAGCAGTGCCTTGATAAATTGGAAGTTCGATTGGATCTAGTCCATCAATTTGGACTGTGGCTTTTTTATCTGCCATCGTTATGTATCTCCTATTAAGATATCTATTCTGATTTTTAGATTTTAAAGTTCTGAAATCTGTTTTAAGCACATCTTCTCATTTTAACGTGAAAGAGGGGGTTAAAGTCAATTTTTATAAACATTATGCATATATGTATAATAAATATTCGGTATTAATTAAATATAATACTATTGGCTAATTCGCAAACATCTCTAAATAAACAAGAATTGTAAAAAGCCCTGTGGGTATATATACTAACGGTGGTTTTAAACCGTATTGTATTTGGGTAAACATATTCTTAACAGCTTAAAATTTACAGGTTTGTGAACTTTAATTGTTTTGGTACGTTTATTTTGATAGTTCCATCAGTAATATTTGGTGGGTTTTTAGAAAAACAAGTAGATGAGCTCCACTGTGAGCAAAGATGGGCAAGTAACTGTGAAAAAGCAAAGACCTGTAAATCTAGATCTAACAACTATATCTATGCCGGCAACGGCTAAAGCTTCAATTTTTCACCGCGTCACCGGTGTTGCATTATTTTTTGCTTTAACGTTTGTCATTTGGGCTTGGTCTGAGTCTCTCTCTTCAGCTGAAAGTTTTGAATTCGTCAAGGGTCTGTTTAACGGATTCATTGCCAAATTTATAGCTTGGGGCACTGTTTCTGTATTAGGTTATCACCTTATTGGTGGTATCCGTCATATGATTATGGATATGGGACATTGGGAAGAACTTGAATCAGGTAACCTCAGCGCTAAAGTTTCAATGGCTCTTGGTGTTGTGTTTGCCGTATTGGCAGGGGTGTGGATATGGTTTTAAATCAAGCAACTCTAAAACGTGATGGTGTACAAGATTTCGTATCTTTACGTACCACGGCATTAATAATCAGCGCTTACGCGATTTTTATTATCGGCTATTTTTTAGCGACGCCAGAAGTCACTTTCGAAGCCTGGACAGGCCTCTTCTCTAACCTAGCAATGAAAGGGTTTACGTTAATTACCCTTGTTTGCATTATGGTTCATACCCGCATTGGCCTTTGGCAAGTTCTTACAGACTATGTTAAGTGCGCAAAGCTTCGTGCAGTTTTAGGTTTTGTATTAAACCTAATGGCCGTTGCTTACGTAGCTATTGGTCTAATCGTATTATGGGGTGTTTAAGTGAAATATTCTGTTCGTGAATTTGACGCCGTAGTAATTGGTGCAGGTGGTGCAGGTATGCGCGCTGCTTTAGCAATTACAGAATCTGGCAAAACGTGTGCATTAATATCTAAAGTATTTCCAACGCGCTCACACACTGTATCTGCTCAAGGCGGTATTACGGTTGCGCTTGGTAATTCACACGAAGATAACTGGGAATGGCATATGTACGATACCGTTAAAGGTTCCGATTTTATCGGTGACCAAGACGCTATTGAATACATGTGTCAAACTGGCCCAGAAGCTATTACCGAATTAGAAAACATGGGTTTACCATTTTCTCGTTTTGAAAATGGCCGTGTTTACCAACGTCCTTTCGGTGGTCAATCGAAAAACTTTGGTGGTGAACAAGCCGCACGTACTGCAGCAGCTGCTGACCGTACTGGTCATGCTTTATTACACCTTCTATATCAACAAAACGTTAAAAACAAAACAAATGTATTCTCTGAATGGTATGCACTTGATTTAGTTAAAAACGATAATGGTGATGTAGTAGGGTGTACTGCAATTGAGATTGAGACAGGTGAAGTTACCTTCTTCAAATCTAAAGCTGTTGTATTAGCTACTGGTGGTGCAGGTCGTATATTTGCATCAACCACTAATGCTCACATTAACACTGGTGACGGTGTTGGTATGGCAACACGTGCTGGTATTTCTATGCAAGACATGGAAATGTGGCAGTTCCATCCAACGGGTATCGCAGGTGCTGGTACGCTAGTAACTGAAGGTTGTCGTGGTGAAGGCGGTTATCTTTTAAATAAAGATGGCGAACGCTTCATGGAACGTTACGCACCAAACGCAAAAGACTTAGCGTCTCGCGACGTTGTTGCACGTTCAATGATGACTGAAATCCGTGAAGGTCGTGGTTGTGATGGTCCTTGGGGTCCACATCTTAAGTTAAAACTTGACCATTTGGGTGAAGAAACACTTAATTTACGTCTTCCAGGCGTATGTGACCTTGCTAAAACATTTGCTCACGTTGACCCTGCAAAAGAGCCAATTCCAGTAATTCCAACTTGTCATTATATGATGGGTGGTGTTCCTACTAATGTAAATGGACAAGCGCTACAAATCGATGCTCAAGGCAACGAAACAGTAGTTCAAGGTTTATTTGCAGTAGGTGAGATTGCATGTGTATCTGTACACGGTGCAAACCGCTTAGGTGGTAACTCATTACTTGATTTAGTTGTGTTTGGTCGTGCTGCGGGTAACTTCTTAGGTAAGTACCTAAATGACGTTGAAATATCTAAAGCTGCTTCAGAATCAGATTTAGAAGCGTCTCTTGCACGTTACAATCGTTGGGAAAATTCAACGGCTGGCCAAGGTGAAGATCCAGTTCAAATCAAAAAAGACCTACAACAATGTATGCAGCTTAACTTCTCGGTATTCCGTGAAGGTGACTCAATGGCTGCAGGTCTTCAAGAACTTAAAGAAATTCGCGAACGTCTGCAACATGCTCGTCTTGATGATAAATCATCAGACTTCAATACGCAGCGTATCGAATGTCTTGAACTAGACAACTTAATGGAAACAGCTTACTCGACTGCAGTAGCTGCAAACTTCCGTACAGAAAGCCGTGGTGCACATTCTCGCTTTGACTACCCAGATCGTGATGACGAAAACTGGTTATGTCACTCAGTATTCAATCCTGTAACGGATGAAATGAGTAAGCGTGATGTAAACTATGCGCCTAAAACGCGTGAAGCTTTCCCACCTAAAGCACGTGTTTACTAGGAGATAGACGATGGCACAAGTACAATTTTCAGTTTATCGTTATAATCCAGATGTTGACAACGCTCCTCGTATGCAAGAATACACCTTGCAAACAGAGGAAGGTCACGACATGATGGTGTTGGATGCACTTATTCTTCTAAAAGAACAAGATCCTACATTATCTTTCCGTCGTTCATGCCGTGAAGGTGTGTGTGGATCTGATGGTGTTAACATGAATGGTAAAAATGGTTTAGCATGTATTACTCCTTTATCTACGCTACAAAAAAATGGCAAAGGTAAAATCGTAGTACGTCCATTACCAGGTTTACCTGTGGTTCGTGACCTTGTTATTGACATGAGTCAGTTCTACACTCAGTACGAAAAAGTTAAACCTTATTTAATTAATGATCAGCCTGCAGCAGGCGAACGTCTTCAAACTATTGAAGAACGTGATAAATTAGATGGGCTTTATGAGTGTATTTTGTGTGCATGTTGTTCAACATCGTGTCCTTCGTTCTGGTGGAATCCAGACAAGTTCATTGGTCCAGCAGGCCTTCTTCATGCTTACCGTTTCTTGGCTGATAGCCGAGATACAGCAACTGAAGAACGTTTAGCGGATTTAGACGATGCGTTCAGTGTGTTCCGTTGTCACAGTATCATGAACTGTGTTAGCGTTTGTCCTAAGGGTCTTAATCCGACCAAAGCAATTGGACAAATCAAATCTATGTTACTAAACCGAGCGGTTTGATAGCTTAGTAAAGGTAAGATGGCTAATATTAAATTATATTAGCCATCTTGTTATAATAACTATTAATTTCTGCGCTAAAAAAAAGGGCTTATAAATGCACGAAGGTGTGATGAAGGCATGGCTAGAATCTTCACATTTAAACGGCGGCAACGTTGCTTATGTAGAAGAGCTTTATGAAGCGTATTTAGACGATGCGACTTCTGTGCCAGACGAATGGCGAGAAGTGTTTGAACAATTACCTAAAGTTGATGGTGTGGATGTTGAAGTAAAACATTCAGAGGTTCGAGCACAGTTTGCACAGCTTGCAAAAAACAAGCATAGAGAAGTAGTGGTAGCAGAGGGTAGTGGCGGTGACCTTAAACAGGTTAAAGTTCTACAACTTATTAATGCTTTCCGTTTTCGTGGACACCAAAATGCAAACCTAGATCCATTAGGTATTTGGCAACGAGAGCGTGTACGAGATTTAGAGCTAGAGTACCACGACCTATCTTCAAGTGATTTTGACCGCGAGTTTAACGTAGGGTCGTTTGCCGTAGGGCGCGATACTATGCCTTTAGGTGAACTATACCAAGCACTAAAAACTACATATTGTGGTTCAATTGGCGCTGAGTATATGCACATCACATCAACAGAGGAAAAGCGTTGGTTACAACAGCGTTTAGAATCTGTCCAGTCTAGGCCAAAATTCTCAAAAGATGAAAAGCTACGTATCCTAAAAGGTCTTACGGCTGCTGATGGTCTTGAAAAATATTTAGGGGCTAAGTTCCCAGGTGCTAAGCGTTTCTCACTCGAAGGTGGCGATGCGTTAGTTCCAATGCTAAAAGAGCTTATTCACCGCGCTGGTGAAAGCGGCCAACAAGAAGCTGTTATTGGTATGGCTCACCGTGGTCGTTTGAATGTTCTTGTGAATGTACTAGGTAAAAACCCATCAGAATTATTTGATGAGTTTGCCGGTAAACACAAAGAGACATTAAGTTCTGGCGATGTTAAATATCACATGGGTTACTCATCTGACTTTGCTACTAAAGGTGGCAACGTACATATGGCGCTTGCGTTTAACCCATCTCATCTTGAAATTGTAAATCCAGTAGTTATGGGCTCAGTTCGTGCTCGTCTTGATCGCTTAGGTGATAGCTCTGGTATTAAAGCTCTACCAATTACAATTCATGGTGACTCTGCAGTTACTGGTCAAGGTGTTGTACAAGAAACATTTAACTTGTCACAAACTAATGGCTTTAGCTGTGGTGGTAGTATACGCATTGTTGTAAATAACCAAGTAGGTTTTACAACTTCTAAACAAGATGATGTACGCTCAACTGTATATTGTACTGACATAGCTAAAATGGTTCAGTCACCAATATTTCATGTTAATTCTGATGATCCTGAAGCTGTTGCATTTGTTACACAGCTTGCACTTGATTTCAGAAACCAGTTTAAGCGCGACGTAGTTATCGATTTAGTGTGTTACCGTCGCCATGGTCACAATGAAGCTGATGAGCCTAATGCAACTCAGCCTGTCATGTACCAAAAAATTAAAAAACATCCAGTTCCACGTTTAATTTACGCTGATCAACTGATTGCAGAAGGCTCTTTCTCTGAACAAGAAGTTAAAGCTCTAGCAGATGATTACCGTAATGCATTAGATGAAGGCAACTGTGTTGTTTCAGAAATACAGCCAGAGACTTCGCATTCTTCAGATTGGGCTAAATATGTTGGCCACGAGTGGAATGTTGATTACGACGCGAGTGTTTCTGTTGAAAGACTAAAAGAACTGGGTGAAAAAATTGCAACTTACCCAGAGCAATATGTTGCTCAATCTCGTGTTAAAAAGATTTACGATGATCGTAAGTTAATGGCAAGTGGTGAAAAAGCGCTTGATTGGGGTATGGCAGAAACACTTGCTTATGCAACAATTGCGACAGAAGGCACTGACATTCGTTTAACTGGACAAGATTCTGGTCGTGGTACATTCTTCCATCGCCATGCTGTTGTTCATAGTCAAACTGATGGTGCTACGTACACTCCTTTAGAGCACCTAAGTAAAGACCAAGGTACTTTCCAAGTATTTGATTCGGTTTTATCTGAAGAAGCCGTTGTTGCTTTTGAGTATGGTTATGCAACAGCAGAGCCTACATCACTAATACTTTGGGAAGCGCAGTTCGGTGATTTCGCCAATGGTGCACAGGTTGTATTTGACCAATTCTTAAGTTCTGGTGAGCAAAAATGGGGCCGTTTATGTGGTCTTACAATTTTGTTACCGCATGGCTACGAAGGTCAAGGACCAGAGCATAGTTCAGCGCGTTTAGAGCGTTTCTTACAACTATGTGCTGATCACAACATGCAAGTGTGTGTTCCGTCTACTCCGGCACAAGTTTACGCTATGCTTCGTCGTCAATCAGTTCGACCACTTCGTCGTCCACTGATTGTAATGACACCTAAGTCGTTACTTCGTCACCCTCTTGCTACTTCATCACTTGAAGAGCTTTCACACGGTGTTTTCCATAATATGATCGATGAAATTGATGATATTAACCCGGAGAAAGTAGAACGTGTTGTATTTTGTAGTGGTAAAGTTTACTACGAACTATTACAAGAACGTCGTAAGCTTGAGCAAGATAATGTTGCAATTGTACGTGTTGAACAGCTATATCCGTTCCCGCACGATGAAATGAAAACAATTATAGAGCGCTACCAACACGTAACTGATTTTGTATGGTGTCAAGAAGAGCCACAAAACCAAGGTGCATGGTACTGTTCACAACATCACTTTATTGATGCAATCCCACAAGGTGCTAAATTAAAATATGCAGGACGTAAAGCATCTGCATCACCAGCGTGTGGTTACATGTCAGTACATACTAAAGAACAACAAGCGCTCGTTGCCGACGCGCTTACTATAGAAAATAAAGGATAAGCAATGAGCACAGAAATTAAAGTTCCTGTTCTTCCTGAGTCGGTTGCAGATGCTACCGTTGCTACATGGCATGTAAGTGTTGGCGACAAAGTAACTCGCGATCAAAACTTAGTAGACATTGAAACAGATAAAGTGGTTCTAGAAGTTGTTGCACAGCACGACGGTGTAATTACAGAGATATCACAAGAAGAAGGTGCAACCGTACTTGGCGATCAAGTTATGGGTTTACTTGGTGATGCTGATGCAGCGCCAGCAAGTGAAGGTTCAACTAAAGAAGAATCAGCACCAGCTAAATCAGAAGACGCGCCAGCGGCGCAATCAGCACCAGCATCAGAAGGTAAAGAAGTGGATATTAAAGTACCTGTACTTCCAGAATCAGTTGCAGACGCAACAATTGCTACATGGCATGTACAACCAGGTGACGCTGTAACACGCGACCAAAACTTGGTAGATATTGAAACAGATAAAGTTGTTCTTGAAGTAGTAGCTCAAGAAGATGGCATCATGGGTGATATCATTCACGGAGAAGGTGATACTGTATTAGGCGAGCAAGTAATTGGTTCGGTTAAAGCAGGCGGTGCACCAGCGGCTCCAGCTGCAAAAGCAGACGCAGCGCCAGCAGCAGATTCAAGCGAAAGCTCAGATGTGTTAACTCCATCAGTTCGTCGTTTAATCGCTGAAAAAGGCTTAGACGCTTCTAAAATTAAAGGCACGGGTAAAAATGGTCGTGTAACTAAAGAAGACGTTGATACTTTCTTAAAAGCACCAGCGCCAGCGGCTAAAAAAGCAGAAGCTTCTGCTCCAGCAGCACCGATGGGCGATCGTACTCAAAAACGTGTACCTATGACTCGTTTACGTAAAACGATTGCGACACGTCTTCTTGAAGCTAAAAACTCAACTGCAATGTTAACAACATTCAACGAAGTGAACATGGGACCAATCATGAGCCTTCGTAAGCAGTATCAAGAAACGTTTGAAAAGCGTCATGGCATTCGTTTAGGTTTCATGTCTTTCTACGTGAAAGCGGTAACTGAAGCACTTAAACGTTTCCCTGATGTTAACGCATCAATTGATGGTGACGATATTGTTTACCATAACTATTTCGATATCAGCATTGCAGTATCTACTCCACGTGGTCTAGTTACTCCAGTACTTAAAGATTGTGACAAACTATCTGTTGCTGAAATCGAAAAAGGTATTCGTGAACTAGCACTTAAAGGTCGTGATGGTAAGCTAACGCTTGCTGATATGACGGGTGGTAATTTCACTATTACTAATGGTGGCGTATTTGGTTCATTGCTATCTACACCTATCATTAACTTGCCACAATCTTCGATTTTGGGTATGCATAAAATCCAAGATCGTCCTATGGCAGTAAATGGTAAAGTTGAAATACTTCCTATGATGTATTTAGCACTTTCTTATGACCACCGCATCATTGATGGTAAAGAATCTGTTGGTTTCTTAGTGACTATTAAAGAGTTACTTGAAGATCCAACTCGCTTATTGCTAGATGTTTAATCTAGTTGTATGAAATGTAAGCTGTGAATGAACATTCACAGCTTTTTTTTTGCGCCTTTGGTCGTACTGGGGTTTTCATGTTAAGCCTTGGGATCTATACTAGGTGCGCAATTTGGGATAGTTGTTTATTTGAAAAAATATTCAGCTCTTTTAGTATAAAAAATTGGATAAAGCATCATGAATTTGCATGAGTATCAGGCAAAACAACTTTTTGCCGAATATGGTTTACCCGTTTCTACAGGTTACGCTTGCGATACACCTGAAGAAGCTGCTGCAGCTGCTGAAAAAATTGGCGGCGATATGTGGGTTGTTAAAACTCAGGTTCACGCAGGTGGACGTGGTAAAGCTGGCGGTGTAAAGCTAGTTAAAACTATCGAAGAAGTAAAAGCGTTTGCAGCTAATTGGTTAGGTAAAAACCTAGTTACTTACCAAACAGACGAGAAAGGCCAGCCAGTAGCTAAAATTTTAGTAGAAAGCTGTACTGACATTGCTAACGAATTGTACCTAGGTGCA
This sequence comes from Pseudoalteromonas sp. SWYJ118, assembly GCF_015864505.1. Classification (NCBI taxonomy): domain Bacteria; kingdom Pseudomonadati; phylum Pseudomonadota; class Gammaproteobacteria; order Alteromonadales; family Pseudoalteromonadaceae; genus Pseudoalteromonas; species Pseudoalteromonas sp. SWYJ118. The sequence continues at coordinate 110,399 of NZ_JADYXC010000008.1, forward strand.
GTAGTTGACCGTGCATCTCGTAAAGTAGTTTTCATGGCGTCTACTGAAGGCGGCGTTGAAATTGAAACTGTTGCTGAAGAAACACCAGAGCTTATCCACAAAGCAGAGATCGACCCGTTAGTAGGTCCTCAAGCTTACCAAGCACGTGAACTAGGTTTCAAATTGGGTCTTAACCCAGTACAAATGAAACAGTTTGTTAAGATCTTTATGGGTCTTGGTAAAATGTTCACTGATTTTGATTTCGCACTACTTGAAATCAACCCGTTAGTAATTACAGATGAAGGCAACCTTCACTGTCTTGACGGCAAAATCGGTATTGATGGTAATGCACTTTACCGTCAACCTAAAATCCGTGAATTCCACGATCCATCTCAAGAAGATGCTCGTGAAGCACACGCAGCAAGCTTCGAGCTTAACTACGTTGCTCTAGACGGTAATGTTGGTTGTATGGTTAACGGTGCAGGCCTAGCAATGGGTACTATGGACATCGTAAACCTACACGGCGGCAAGCCGGCTAACTTCTTGGATGTTGGTGGCGGTGCTACTAAAGAACGTGTTTCTGAAGCATTCAAAATCATTCTTTCTGACGACAATGTTAAAGCTGTTTTAGTAAACATCTTTGGCGGCATCGTTCGTTGTGACATGATTGCTGAAGGCATCATTGGCGCAGTTAAAGAAGTTGGCGTAACCGTACCAGTAGTTGTACGTTTAGAAGGTACTAATGCTGAATTAGGTCGTGAAGTTCTTAAGAACTCTGGTCTAGATATCATTGCTGCTGAATCACTAACAGACGCTGCTGAAAAAGTTGTTGCTGCTGCGGAGGGCAAATAATGTCTGTATTAATCAATAAAGATACAAAAGTTATCTGTCAAGGTTTCACTGGTGGCCAAGGTACTTTCCACTCAGAGCAAGCGCTTGAGTACGGTACACAAATGGTTGGTGGTGTTAGCCCAGGTAAAGGCGGTCAAACGCACCTTGGTCTTCCTGTATTCAACACAGTTCGTGATGCTGTAAAAGAAACTGGCGCAACTGCTTCAGTTATCTACGTACCAGCTCCTTTCTGTAAAGATGCAATCTTAGAAGCTATCGATGCTGGCATCGAGCTAATAGTTTGTATTACTGAAGGTATCCCTACACTTGATATGGTTGATGTTAAAATTAAACTAGATCAAACAGGTACTCGTATGATCGGTCCTAACTGCCCAGGTGTTATTACTCCAGGTCAGACTAAGATTGGTATCATGCCTGGTCATATCCACAAACCTGGTAAAGTAGGTATTGTTTCTCGCTCTGGTACTTTAACGTACGAAGCAGTTAAGCAAACTACTGATGCTGGTTTTGGTCAGTCTACGTGTGTTGGTATTGGTGGTGATCCAATTCCAGGTACTAACTTTATCGACGTTCTAGAAATGTTCGAAAAAGATCCACAAACTGAAGCAATCGTAATGATTGGTGAAATTGGTGGTACTGCAGAAGAAGAAGCTGCAGAGTACATCAAAGCTCACGTAACTAAACCTGTAGTATCTTACATTGCTGGTGTTACTGCACCAGAAGGTAAGCGTATGGGTCACGCTGGCGCAATCATTGCCGGCGGTAAAGGTACTGCTGATGAGAAATTTGCTGCATTAGAAGCTGCGGGCGTAAAAACTGTACGTTCACTTGCTGATATCGGTAAAGCACTTAAAGAGAAAACAGGCTGGTAATCGCTTGTTTCCTTTGAAAAGGCCCGCACATGCGGGCCTTTTTGTTATTAGATGAAAATTTAGAACGGGTAACTAATATGCTGGAAAAAACGTACAGATAAGTCTTGGCGTTGTTTATTTATAGCCAGCTCATTACACAGAGTATAGATTGTTTTTTCTACTTGGTTCATAAATCGACCGTAGCCCATTTCATGTTTATCCTGCTGCGTTGCTACTACTACAAAATGCAGCGTTTCTACTAATTTACTTGCTTCAGAAAAGTGCTTAATTTGATTTTCATTAGATTCAATATCAAAACTTAACTTTTGAAGTTCATCATTGCCTTCACTCTTATCTATTTTACTATTGCGTATAATAGGCGTTGCGCCGTTAGCAACCATAGCGCCATGGTTTAAGTTGTTATTTTGACACGCACGTATAAATGCATATGCAAAGTAGTCATAAAATTTAGCATAGTCGTTTGTGTTCATTAGTGTTTGAAACTGCGTTTTAATTGCGCGCGAAACCGGTATAGTAAAAGTGGCGTAAGTCATCTCTGCATAATCATTGGGTATGCTGCATTGTCTTGATTGGTAGCGAGGGTAGAGACTTCTTAATTTGTAACCATAGCTTTCCTTGTTGCCTTTTTCTTTAGCAAATAGGTCATACGTTAAGTGTTGATGGTCGCGTAGTTTAAACTGGGGCTGATTTATTAAGAGTTGTCCTTGTAAAGTGTCTAACACTTTTTGAACTTTATTATGAAATTCTGCAGAGTTGGCTCGCAAATCATCGCCTGTTGCTAAAAATAGAATGCGTATTTTTTTACTCGGTGTACCTTCAGTGTAATAAATCTTATGCGCTTCGTGATAACGGGGATTATAAAAAAAGAGCATTTGTTTATCTGTTTCTAATTGATAAGACTCATCATTAAATCTTACAACGGGTAGTTTATCATTCGCTAATAAGTGCACATTATAAAGCTCGTACTCATCACAAGAAGCAAACAGCTGGCGTGCAATACGTTCATAGCAGCAATTTATATCACTAAAGCTTTTATAAAAATCCTGATTAGGGGTTATTTCAGCTAAAAGGTAGTGGTTAGCGCGTGCATTAGTTGGAATATATACACGATGTTGATTAAGTGTCGCCATCTTTAAATCCTTATAATGTAGGTTATTTACCTACTATAAACTGTTTAGATGACTTAAATATTGCGTTAAAACAAATTTTATTCATAAACAATGGTTCAGCTGAATTAAAGTTAAGCAATATCAAAAATAAACCTTAATCTAGTGCTGTATGTTAGTGTATGTTTTTGTAATAATGCATTAGTTTTGTTATTACGTAATATTTAGAGGACTACACTCCTATGGCGGAAATTGAGAATCGCCCAAGTAACTTTATTAGAACCCGAATTGATGAAGACTTAGCAAGTAAAAAGCATGCAACAACGCATACACGTTTTCCACCTGAACCAAATGGCTTTTTGCATATTGGTCATGCCAAATCAATTTGTTTAAATTTTGGCATCGCAAAAGATTATAACGGTTTATGTAACTTACGTTTTGACGATACAAACCCAGAAAAAGAAGACATTAACTACGTTAATTCTATAAAAGAAGACGTACAGTGGTTAGGTTTTAACTGGGATGGCGATATAAAGTATTCTTCTAACTATTTTGATACTTTATATGGTTACGCTGTTGAGCTTATAAATAAAGGCTTAGCGTACGTTTGCTTTTTAACAGCGGATGAAGCACGCCAATACCGTGGTACATTGAAAGAGCCAGGTAAAAATAGCCCGTACAGAGATACATCCGTTGAAGAAAACCTAGCGTTATTTGAAAAAATGCGTGCTGGCGAATTCAAAGAAGGCGAATGTGTCCTGCGTGCTAAAATTGATATGGCAAGCTCATTTATGGTGCTTCGCGATCCAATTATTTATCGCGTACGTTTTGCTCATCATCATCAAACAGCAGACAAGTGGTGCATTTACCCAATGTATGACTTCACGCACTGTATTTCTGATGCACTCGAAGGTATTACACATTCATTATGTACACTCGAATTTCAAGATAACCGTCGTTTGTACGACTGGGTACTTGATAACATTAGTTTAGAGTGTCACCCACAGCAAATTGAGTTTTCACGTTTAAATCTTGAATACACAATTATGTCTAAGCGTAAGCTAAGCGATTTAGTGGTAAATAACCATGTAGAAGGGTGGGATGACCCACGTATGCCTACAATTGCAGGCCTGCGTCGCCGTGGTTATACACCAGGTTCAATCCGTGAGTTTTGTTTGCGTATTGGTGTAACAAAACAAGAGAATATGGTTGAAATGGGTATGCTTGAAGCATGTATCCGTGAAGATCTAAACGAAAATGCACCACGTGCAATGGCCGTACTCGATCCTGTTAAAGTTGTTATTGAAAACTACGATGCAGACAAGGTTGAGGTTTTATCTGTGGCTAACCACCCAAATAAAGAAGAAATGGGTCGTCGTGATGTACCGTTTACTCGTGAAATCTATATAGAACGAGAAGACTTTAAAGAAGAAGCGAATAACAAGTTTAAACGTTTAGTGCTTGATAAAGAAGTACGCTTACGTGGTGCTTATGTTATTAAAGCACAGCGTGTTGAAAAAGACGAAAATGGTGAAATCACAACTATCTTCTGTACTTACGATACTGAAACACTTGGTAAAAATCCAAGTGATGGACGTAAAGTAAAAGGTGTTATTCACTGGGTTTCAGCACCAGAGTCTATTACGGCAGAAGTTCGTTTATACGATCGTTTGTTTAGTGTTCCAAACCCAGCAGCCGCTGATGAGTTTGAAACAACATTAAATCCAGAGTCACTGGTTGTTTTATCAAACGCTAAATTAGAGCCATCGCTTGCTAATTCACAAGCAGAGCAGGGCTTTCAGTTTGAGCGTACGGGTTATTTCTCTCGTGATTCTAAATCAGAGAATGTTGTATTTAATCAAACAGTGGGTCTTCGCGATTCATGGTCTAAAACTCAATAAATAATATCTAAATATCTCCAGTATTTACTGGGGATATTCATTACAAGCGTATTTTAGACACAAAAAAACCTGCACTTAGCAGGTTTTTTATTGCTTTTTAAAAGCGGTATTAGCTGTTAGCGTCGCTAAATTCTTTACACGCTGCTTTATCATTACACTCACCGTATAAATATAAAGAATGGTTTGTAAGTGTAATACCATTTTCTTCAGAAATTTCAAGTTGACGACGTTCAATCATCTCATCTTCAAACTCTACAACTTTGCCACACTTCAAACATACTAAATGATCGTGGTGTGTGCTTCCTGAAAGTTCAAATACTGATTTGCCACCTTCAAAGTGATGACGGCTTACAATACCCGCATCATCAAATTGGTTAAGTACGCGGTATACAGTTGCAAGACCAATTTCTTCACCTAGATCCAAAAGAATTTTGTAAACATCTTCAGCACTGATGTGTTGGTTATCTGGAGATTGTAAAATCTCTAATATTTTAATACGCGGTAAAGTTACTTTTAAACCGGCTTTTTTAAGTTCCAAGTTATGATCAGTCATTAAATCTGTCTCAATTTTATTTGGTTATACTAGACATCTTGCAAAGATGTACACGACACATTAGCAACAAACAGGATAACGTGCCTAAGCGTTAAGTGCAAAGAACAATTGATTTATATTGCCACTAAAGCTTAAAACGCTAACTGTTTGATAATTATTTAAACAGCTAGCGATATATGCAGTAAATTAGTCAGCTAATTCACTTAAACACATCTCTTCATATACTTGAGCAGACCATGCTTTAACACGTTGTTCTGTAAGCTCTGGTTGACGGTCTTCGTCGATACCCAAACCTACAAAATGCTTATCATCAGCCATGCCTTTAGATGCTTCAAAGTCATAGCTTTCGCTCGGCCAATGACCAACAACAATAGCGCCACGCTCAGTAACGATATCGTTGATCATGCCCATCGCATCTAAAAAGTACTCAGCGTAATCTTCTTGGTCTCCACAACCAAAAATAGCAACAAGTTTACCTTCAAAGTCTACTTCTTCAAGTTCTGGAAAAAAGTCATCCCAGTCACATTGTGCTTCACCGTAGTACCAAGTAGGGATACCGAATAAGATTAAATCAAATTCAGCAATCTCTTCTTTAGAGCTTTTTGCAATATCATGAACAGCCACTAGCTTCTTACCCAATTCTTTTTGGATCATTTTTGCTACGTGTTCTGTGTTACCTGTGTCACTTCCGAAAAAAATGCCTACACTTGCCATGGATTTAAAACCTTTTATGTATCAATAGCCAATCTTTCTTGTAAAATCGTTTCAATCAGCGCACTGCGGCTAATATTTTGTGCATCTGCCATATCACTCAATGCTTGATATAACTGCGATGAAACTTTAAATTCAACACGCTTTAAGCCACGTGCTTTATCTCTTTTTATTTGATTACGTTTATTTACCTTTAACTGCATATCCCGTGAAAGGGGATTGGTTTTAGGTCTGCCTGGGCGTTTTTCGTATTCAAATAAATCGAGTGTAGTTCTATCTGTTTCTGACTTCGCCATGCTTAACCTACACCTGCGCCTTGCCAAAATACTTGAATAAGACCTTTAGCAATAAAGCCTGAACAACCTAAAAAGAGCACACCCCAGACAATGTATTGTCCGAACTTAGGCACATTGCCACTTTTTAGTACGTCTTTAATTGCCATGCCGATGAATATGAAAATACCGGCTAAGCCAAAATACAACCCTAGGGTATCAAATTCGTTAATTAACTGACTGACCATCAACGTATAACCTTTAAATTAAACGGCGCGTACTATAGCATATAATTATTCATATATTTAGTGCGCAAAATCAAAAACACGCGATTAAAATTGCTTTAAACCGCAGTTAAAAAGTCGTTTATCGCTTTATTTACGGCAAGTGGCTTTTGAGCATGAAGCCAATGGCCTGCGCCATGAATTATTTTAGCCTTGGTATTTTTAAAGCGAGCTTTAATTGCAGTACGATGCTCGGGCAAAATATAGTCAGAATCATTACCTTTAATGAAAAGAGTATCGCATAAACAAGAATTGTTTTCATTAACATTGGATGTAATTGTAGAATATTTTTCGTCAAGCACATTTAAATTAAATCGCCATGCAAAATGACCTTCCTCATTTTTAGCGAGGCTTTTAAGTAGAAACTGTCGAACTCCCAGCTCTTCTATGTAAGGCTGCATTAGAGCATCAGCTTGTTTTCTATCGTCAATTGATTGTGCTGAAACCGCTTTTAATGCCTGTAATATTTTTGTGTGCCGAGCAGGGTAACTAACAGGTGCTATATCAAGTACAACAAGCTTATTTACAAGTTCAGGATGTGTAAGCGCTAATTCCATTGCCACTTTACCACCCATAGAGTGCCCAACTAAATGTGCTTTATCTATGTTCAAATGTGCTAATAACTCAACAATATCTTGTGCCATTGCTGGGTAGTTCATTTCATCACTATGAGGAGAAAGCCCGTGGTTACGTAAATCAACGTTAATAACAGTAAAGTGTTCACTTAATGGTTTTGCTATTACATTTAGGTTTTCTAATGATCCAAAAAGCCCATGTATCAAAATAACATTAGGACCTTGCCCTTGTTGCTTGTAATTTAACTGCATACCCGCCTCCTGAAAATTTCGCCATAGTTTGCCGAGCATTGCTCTAAAAAGCAAAAAATACAGCGACTATTTATTAAATTGGGCTTTTGTTTGTTAAATCAACAACAATGAGGTAAATATTAATATGTTTACGGGAGTGCTTGTTGTAACTCGCATTTCTGATTGGTTTGGGTATAATCACACGGGAGAAAAAAATGTGACCCGTAATGACAGGAAGAACATGAAACAAATCGACATAGACGACGAGTTATATCAATATATTGCTAGCAATACGCAAAGTATTGGTGAAAGTGCATCCACTATTTTACGTCGTTTATTAAATCTGAGCGGCGAAAAAATTCAAACCGCAAACGTAGAACTAACTCAAAATAATCAAACTGCGACTACGTCTACCGCCACATTAAAAAGCTCAGAGCCATCTGCTGCTGAGACTTCAAAAAAACAAACGCCTGTAGCTCACGCACCCGTGAAGCAAAAAAGCGATAATGTTTTTAATGTATTAAATAAAGAAGAGCTGGCAATGCAAAAAGGTGTTGTTGGACGCTTTTTGTTTATTTTAAGTGCATTTTACCGCACACATAAAACTGATTTTTCTGCGGTATTAGACATAAAAGGGCGTGACCGTGTTTACTTTGCTACTAGTAAAGAAGCTTTAGTAAATAGCGGTAGTAGTATGAATCCTAAAAACATAACCGATAGTGAATATTGGGTTATGACTAATTCTAATACAACGCGTAAAAAAATGATGCTTCATGAAGTTGCTCTTTGCCTTGGATATAGTGCAGAGCAAGCTGAAAAAATTCGCGATTACCTGTAAGGAAATATAATGGCTATTCACTCAGGCGCAGGCAAAACTGCTCCACAATCGGCACTGGTTAACGTACCTAAATTAGTATCTGCGTATTACTTAAATGAACCTGATCTTGAACAAAATCCAGAGCATTGTGTTGCCTTTGGTACCTCAGGCCACCGTGGTTGTTCTTACGATGTTAAATTTAACGAGTCACACATTCTAGCGATTACTCAGGCTATTTGTGATTACAGAAAACAAAATGACATATTTGGTCCGTTATTTTTAGGCAAAGACACACACGCATTGAGTGAAGCCGCATTTAACTCTGCAATAGAAGTACTTGTTGCGAATGAAGTGCAAGTGATCACACAAGAAGATGGTGATTTTACGCCAACACCAGTGATTAGCCATGCAATCGTTAGCCACAATAAGCTACACCCAAATGAATTAGCAGACGGGATTGTTGTTACGCCTTCGCATAACCCTCCTGAAGATGGTGGCTTTAAATACAACCCACCTAATGGCGGACCAGCAGATACCGACGTCACTAAATGGATTGAAGACAGAGCTAATCAACTTTTACTAGAAGATTTAGTTGAAGTTGAGTTATTCCCATTCGCTAAGGCATCGCGTTCTGGCTTTATCCGCTACGAAGATTTAATGACTCCTTATATTGATGACTTAGCAAATATCGTTAATTTAAAAGCAATTAGCGATGCAGGTATTAAAATTGGTATCGATCCACTAGGTGGTTCAGGTATTAATTTTTGGCCAGTCATTGCAAAAAAATATAATTTAGATTTAACCGTAGTTAATGATGTTGTTGATCCACGTTTTGCTTTTATGCCACTTGATAAAGACGGCAAAATTCGTATGGATTGTTCATCACCTTATTCAATGGCAAATCTTATTGCACTAAAAGATGATTTTGATGTGTCTATTGGTAACGACCCTGACTACGATCGTCACGGTATTGTAACGCCAGACGGCTTAATGAATCCAAACCACTTTTTAGCAGTGGCAATCGATTACTTACTTAAACACCGTGATTGGAATGAAACCGTAGAAATTGGTAAAACATTGGTTTCTAGCTCTATGATCGACAAAGTAGCTGCTCGTAACAACCGTAAGGTTAAAGAAGTACCAGTAGGCTTTAAATGGTTTGTTGAAGGCTTAAGCAAAGGCAAGCTTGCCTTTGGTGGCGAAGAAAGCGCAGGTGCTGCATTCTTACGTTTTGATGGCTCTGTATGGTGTACAGATAAAGACGGCTTCATTATGGGTCTACTCGCTGCAGAAATACTTGCTGTGACAGGTAAAACGCCATCAGTCCTTTATAAAGAATTAGAACAAGAGTTTGGTTCTCCAATTTATAAACGCCTAGATGCACCAGCCACAAGCGGTCAAAAATCACGTTTACAAGCATTGAGTGCTTCTGATGTAAAAGCAGATACACTTGCTGGCGAGCCTATTTTGCAAAAATTGACTCATGCACCAGGTAACGATGCTGCCATTGGTGGTTTAAAAGTGGTTACTGAAAATGGCTGGTTTGCAGCGCGTCCATCAGGTACTGAAGATATTTATAAAATATACCTTGAATCATTTAAAGGTGAAGAGCATTTAGCGTTACTTGAAAAAGAAGCTAAAAAGCTTGTAGATTCAGTTATAAGCTAACTTAATCTAATAATTTTAAAACGGCTGATTTATTCAGCCGTTTTCGTTTCTATACCTTGTGTATTTATAAAAATATATGCATAAGAGTCTACTCTCACATTATTTTTAAAGGGCTTATTATATGTCAGCCAATCCATCTTACTTAAATGAATTAAAACAAACAGGCGATTTTTTAACGCTTAGTCGTGACAACGAATGGCATTTAGATGCAGGTGAGTTTGTTTTAGATAATGGGACTCGTGTAAATATACACGATACCGGAGTCATTGAGTTTCAACCTGCTGTTATAACGTCAAAAGATGTAGTTTATTCAAGCGCTGTACACGGTAACGAAACTGCGCCAATTGAAATTTGTGATGCACTTATTAAACAAATTATAAAAGGCGAGCTGATACTTAAGCAGCGTGTTTTGTTTATTTACGGTAATCCACAATCAATTAATATTGGCCTGCGTTTTGTAGAAGAAAACTTAAATAGATTATTTAATGGTCACCATACAATTGAAGGTGTACCAATGAATAATGAGCGAAACCGCGCTGCAAAGCTTGAGCAGTACGTAAGCGATTTTTATACACGTGGCGAGCAAGGCAGTACGCGATGTCATTACGACTTACACACTGCAATTAGAGGCTCTAAAAACGAAAAATTTGCTGTGTATCCATTTTTACATGGTAAGCCATGGAAAAAGTCGCAGCTACAATTTTTATTGAGTTGTGGTGTAAATACCGTGCTTATGATGAAATCTCCTGCAACAACATTTAGCTATTATTCGTCATTTATACACGGTGCTGATTCTTTTACGGTAGAGCTGGGTCAAGTTAAGCCATTTGGTCAAAACGATATGGCTCGCTTTGAAAAAACAAAGCAAACCTTAACTGCATTAATTAGTCAAAATGAAGTTAAATATCCTGAATTTAATGCAAACGATTTTGAATTGTTTGCTGTCCATCGCACAATAAATAGAACGCAGAACGATTTTAGCTTTCCTTTTTCTGACGATGCCGAGAACTTTACTGGCTTTGCGAAAGGTGCACTACTTGCAACCGACGGTGATACAGCGATTTACGCTGACGTTGAAGGAGAGGCTATTATTTTTCCAAATGCGAGCGTAGCATTAGGGCAAAGAGCACTCCTTACTGTTATTCCAATGGATATTGATAGCAATTTCGTCTAATTTAACTCATCAGACCACTAGTAACTTAAAGTTAACTATATGATTACTATTAATTAAAGTAACCGTATCGTTAACTTGCCACTTATTTAACCAGTATTTGCTTTTGTTTCGTCCCAGATCTGTTGAATAACACTTTACGTTAACGTAAAGTGTTGGCAGCTTTAATTAAAGATAGTGCAGATGTTGCAAAGTTTAACCAGCAACAATCACCCACAATAATAATTTAAAGGGGCACTGTTTTACCGACAACAAAAGAAGGTAGGTTATGAGTAATCCAAATAACGTATCGCTGAATATTAACCACGAGCTTGAATTTATTGATGGTCAAGCGCTTAATATTCCAACCCTTAGTATTTTAACTGAGGACGGCGACATTCATCCTAGTGCAACCGCACCTGACATTTCAAAACATACCGCTATTAAGTTATATGAAACAATGCGTTTTATACGTTTGTTAGATGAACGTATGCAAGGCGCGCAGCGCCAAGGCCGTGTTAGTTTTTATATGCAATGCCTAGGCGAAGAAGCCGCAGTTACAGCCTCTGCTGCTGCACTGGATCAAGACGATATGATCATGGCTCAATATCGTGAACAGGCAGCCCTGCATTATCGTGGCTTTACTCTTGATCAATTTATGAACCAAATGTTTTCAAATGAATTGGATTTAGGCAAAGGCCGTCAAATGCCAATTCATTATGGGTCTAAAGCGCTAAACTACATGACGATTTCATCGCCATTGGGTACGCAAATACCACAGGCAACGGGTTATGCATATGGCCAAAAAATAAAGCACATCGACGCTAAAACAGGCGAGCTTGCCAGCACAATTGATAATGTGACTATTTGTTACTTTGGTGAAGGTGCTGCATCTGAAGGTGACTTTCATGCCGGTTTAAATATGGCCGCTGTTCACAAAGCGCCGGTTATATTTTTTGCACGTAATAACGGCTATGCCATATCTACCCCTGCTGATGAGCAGTTTAAAGGCGACGGTATTGCGTCGCGTGGTGTGGGTTATGGCATTAAAACAATTCGTGTTGATGGCACAGATGCACTTGCTGTTTATGCGGCAACTAAAAAAGCACGCGAAATAGCCTCAACACAAGGTGAACCTGTACTTATTGAATCGATTGCTTATCGTTTGGGTGCGCACTCTACGTCAGACGATCCAAGTGGTTATCGCTCTAAAGATGAAGAAGCGAATCATCAAACGTGTCCTATTGATAAATTTAGAAAATGGCTGGTCAAGCAAGACTGGTTAAACGAAGAAGACGATATAAAAGCAAAAGAGTCGATTCGTGAAGAAATTTTAGCAGCGCTTAAACGTGCTGAAGTTGTTGCAAAGCCCGCTTTAGAAGAACTGGTATCTGACGTTTACGATACACCAATTCCATTACTGCAACGCCAGTACGAGCAACTAAAAGAACATATAAAACAGCATCCAGATGCTTACCCAGTAACCGCAGGGAGAATTAAGTAATGGCTAAAATGAACATGCTCCACGCAATTAACTCTGCTCTCGATATTACGATGAATGAACACCCTCAAGCCTGTATTTTTGGTGAAGATGTTGGTTACTTCGGTGGTGTATTTAGAGCAACATCGGGCTTGCAAGAGAAGTACGGTAAACATCGTGTTTTTAATACGCCTTTAACCGAGCAAGGTATTTTAGGTTTTGCTAATGGTTTAGCTGCTTTTGGTGCGCCTGCATTGGCAGAAATTCAATTTGCTGATTATATTTTCCCAGCGTTTGATCAAATAGTAAATGAAGCCGCTAAATTTCGTTATCGCAGTGGTAATGAATTTAATGTCGGTAACTTAACTATTCGTACACCTTATGGTGGCGGTATTGCCGGTGGTTTATACCATTCACAATCACCCGAGGCGTATTTTGCGCACACACCTGGTTTGAAAGTAGTTGTACCGCGTAACCCTTATCAAGCTAAAGGTTTATTACGTGCATCAATTAAAGATGATAACCCGGTCATATTTTTTGAGCCTAAGCGTTTATATCGTGCATCAATTGGCGAAGTGCCAGAAGAAGATTATAGTATTGAATTAGGCACGGCTGAAGTAGTACAAGAGGGGGCCGATATTACGCTTTTAGCGTGGGGTGCTCAAATGGAGATTATTGAAGATGCAGCAAAGCAAGCAAGTGAGCAAGGTATAAGCTGTGAAGTTATTGATCTTCGTAGTATTTTACCATGGGATGTTGAAACGATTGCTAAATCGGTTATTAAAACCGGCCGTTTAATCGTGAGTCATGAAGCGCCTATAACCAATGGCTTTGGTGCAGAGATAGCCGCGACAATACAACAAGAGTGTTTCTTGCATTTAGAGTCGCCAATTTTACGTGTATGTGGTCTAGATACGCCATACCCGCTGGCACTTGAAAAAGAATACGTACCGGATGCACTAAAAGTGTTGGCTGCAATTAAACAATCAATGGATTTTTAGGGGTTACCATGGCTAAAGATTTTATATTACCCGATATTGGTGAAGGCATTGTTGAATGCGAAGTAGTTGAATGGCTAATACAAGAAGGCGATACCGTATCTGAAGATCAGCCAATTTGCGATGTTATGACAGACAAAGCATTAGTACAAATTCCGGCAGTGCATGATGGCGTTATTTCAAAGCTATATTATCTAAAAGGTGAGATTGCTAAAGTACATGCCCCTTTATTCGCTATGGATGTAGCAGGTGAAAGCATTAGCAATGAAGTAGTACAAGAGCCAGTACAAGCTGAAAATAAAACTAATGATGCAGCTGATGTGGTTGAGGACTTTATATTACCGGATATTGGTGAAGGTATTGTTGAGTGTGAGATTGTTGATTGGTTAGTTGCTGAAGGCGACGAAATAGAAGAAGACCAAGCGGTTTGTGACGTAATGACCGACAAAGCATTAGTACAAATTCCGGCAAAATATACAGGCACAGTAAAAAAACTATATTACCAGAAAGGTGAAATAGCAAAAGTACATAGCCCGTTGTTTCAAATGACAATTGCAGGCAGTGCAGCAAAACCAAATGTTGATATAAACCAAGCGGTCGTAAAGGCTCAAACTAATGCCGTCGCTGAAAAAGTTGCCCCTGTTAAAACACAGCAAACTGCTAAAGTTATCAATCAAAAAGCGGTTGCATCACCTGCGGTTCGTCGTAAAGCACGTGAGCTAGATGTTGATTTAACCTGTGTACCAGGTAGTGGTAAAAATGGACGTATTTACAAGCAAGATATTGAAGAGTTTGTAAAAGGCGAAGTGCCAAATACTATTGATACTTCACCGCTTAATAGCGATGCTTCTCAAAGTGCAGTACAAAACCAAACACAGAATCAAAGCGGTGGCGTACGAGTAGAGCAAATTAAAGGTATTAAAGCGGCCATGGCCAAGCAAATGGTAGCTTCGGTTTCAACTATTCCGCACTTTACGTTTAGTGATGAAATAGACTTAACACAGCTTATAGCTTTGCGTAGCGCTTTAAAAGAGCAGTATAAAGCACAAGGCGTTAAGCTCACCATGATGCCATTTTTTGTAAAAGCACTCTCGCTAGCAATGAAAGAGTACCCTGTACTTAATTCAAAAGTGAACGATGAATGCTCAGAGCTTACCTATTATAACGATCATAATATCGGTATAGCGGTTGATTCTAAAATTGGCTTGTTAGTGCCTAATATTAAATCGTGCCAGAGTAAAAGCATTGTTGATGTGGCAAATGATTTAACCCGTTTAACTCATTCTGCGCGAGAAGGCCGTGTTGCACCCGATGATTTAAAAGGTGGGACAATTAGCATCTCTAACATTGGTGCTATTGGCGGCACTATCGCGTCCCCTATAATTAATAAACCAGAAGTGGCTATTGTTGCGCTAGGTAAACTGCAGCATCTACCGCGTTTTGATGAAAGTGGGCAGGTTGTGAGTAAAGCTATTATGCAAGTGAGCTGGTCTGGCGATCATCGCGTTATTGATGGCGGCACTATTGCTCGCTTTAATAACCTATGGAAATCGTACTTAGAAAACCCATCGGCAATGATGATGGCTATGAGTTAATAGCTAAATTGTTAATATGTAATAAAAACCAGCTTTTAGCTGGTTTTTTGTTTTAATGTCAGCTGTTTTTAATTAAGATACAAATGTTACTAAAAAGTAATAAAGTTAACCCCGTTAGGGAATATAAAAAATAACACTAAGGAAATTTCATGGAACATTATATGAACGCGTTGCGTAGCTACGCAGATTTTTCAGGCCGTAATCGTCGTAAAGCATTTTGGATGTTTATGCTAATTAATATTATTTTTTCGCTTTTAACAAGTGTTATAGATGGTATTACAAACACAATGTTCGTAAGCTCAATATATAGCTTAGCTTTATTGATCCCTCAATTGAGTGCGGGTGCACGTCGTTTACACGATACAGGCCGTTCAGGATGGTGGCAGCTACTTTGGTTAGTGCCAGTAATCGGCTGGATTGTTTTAATTGTTTTCCTTGCTCAAGATTCACACGAAGGCGAAAATGATTTTGGTCCAAATCCAAAAGAATTAGCAGTAGAACCTGCAACTTTATAAGTAAGAATAACTTAACATGTTAAAAGCTCAGCAATTGCTGAGCTTTTTTGTGTTTTTTAAATCTCATTTTTTAAATTTCAGCAAAAAAATACAACCCATAACCAACTATTAATGCGGGAATAGATGTATAAAGTGTAGCTATAACTGCAGCTTTGGGCGCCATTGCTATTGCTGGAAATAACGCATCACCATCGTTAGAAATTGCGTTTCCTGCTAAAGCACTAAAGGGAATAATGCCTTGAATATAAAGCGTTGTAACAATTATTTGCGGGCCACAGCCGGGTAAAAATCCAATAAGCACTGCAATTAATGGGGCTAAATAGGCGTAATGTACAAACCACGTTTTTAAATCAAGTCCTGCAATATTAACCAAAATCTCAAATAGCATAAAAGAGGCTACAACCCATGCCGTTACAAAATGGGTATCTTGTAATACTTTTATTATTTTAGAAGGGGGGTTACATGCATCGTCTTCTGACGTTACTTCTTGATAGCTTTCACCTCTTGACGAAAGTGCCCAAATACTAACAATAAATAAAGCCATTAATGCACCAAATAGCGTAATTACAGTACTTGTGCTTGAACCAAACTGTGAAAAATCAACATTAAACGCAATCAAAAAGGCAATTATAAGGCTTGGGATAATTGCTGCCATCCAAACCGGTTTGCTGATTTTAATAATGTTAGTTGAGAGTATTTTAATTTGGTGGTTTTGTTCTTGCGCTGTTGGGCGTAAAAAGTCTTTTTTGTGTATTGTATTAACCAGTAAACCACTGAATGTACCCACAACTAACCCTATTCCCATAATTAACAAGCCTTCAGTAGGGCGGGTAGCAAGTAATAAAAATGCTGCATCTCCCATTGTAGCTGTTAGCACAGCAACAATAGCACCAAAGCTTGCTTGGCCTTTTGTAAATTGAGTAACCACAATAATAGCGCCACCACAGCCAGGTAATGCACCTAAAACCGCTGCAAAGCTAATTTCTAAAATAGGGGACTTGGCACTTAAATAACTAAGCTCTAATTGAGGTAAGTGTTCTATAGCGTAGTAATAAATTAAAAGGGTAGCAGCAACAAACACACTCACTTGAAAAAATGCATCACTCAGTGCGGTCATTGTTATTTCGCGTAATTGCGGTATTGCAAGGCAAGTTAAAATAAATAAAGGCAGCAGTAAGCGTTTATTTTGGCTCAAAAATCGTTTTGAGGCAGGAGTAATAAAACCAATGTGAGGGAGTGAAATCATACAATGCGACCTAATAAATTAACTAGGTCACACTGTATATTTTAATTAAATGATAATCAATATCATTTACATCTATTTAAATCGATTACTCACTTTGAATTTTTCGATAAGTAAACTCAAATAAGGCTACTTACGCTGAAATTCAGAGTTTGTATTCCATGTTGGCCACTGTTCTGTTTCAGAAATATCAAAACCTACTTTATAAAATAATTGTAAGTCTTGAACAGCACCCGATAAATCCCATTCATCACGGTAGCGGTCGCACGGTTGATGGTAACAACCGCGAAGTACTAAGCTCATGCGTTTACGATAATTAGCTGTTTCTTCATCAGCAGCCACAGTTCCACCGCCTGCATACATTGCCGGAATACCCATATTTGCAAATGCAAAGTGATCAGAGCGGTAGTAACCACCCGATGATGGTTTAGGATCGCCAGATATTGTTCTGCCTTGCTCTTTAGCTGCATTAGTTAAAAACTCATCCATTTGAGATTTACCAATACCAACCACGTTCATATCTTTTACTTTGCCTAATAAATTTAAGCTATCCATGTTTATGTTAGCGACTGTTTTATTCGCTGCAATCACAGGATTTGCCGCATAGTATTTAGACCCTAATAAGCCTTGCTCTTCAGCAGTTACCGCTAAAAAGGTCATCGAGCGGCTAGGATGCTTAGGTAATTTAGTAAAAGCTTCAGCTACTTCAATAAGACCCGCTGTACCCGTTGCATTATCGTGAGCACCGTTATAAATTTGATCGCCTTTACGTGTTTTATCTGTGCCTAAGTGATCCCAATGAGCTGAGTAAATAACATGCTCATCTGGTTTTTCACTACCAGGTAAAGTGGCGATAAAGTTATATGACACCGATTTTTTAATCGTGTTTTTAATAGTAACAGAAGCAGTTAAATCGCCCATATCAACATGGTAAGCACCTTTGGCAGCATTCGTTTTAACGGTATCAAAATCTAAACCTGCTTTAGTAAAGAGCTCTTTTGCTACGTCAGTTGTAACCCAGCCTTCAACAGCTACACGGTCCATGTTGTTGTTTTCTTTTTGAAAACCAAACTGCTCGCCGCTCCACGAGTTTTCAACAACCGACCACGGATAAGATGCAGGTGCTGTTTCATGAATGATAATTGCACCTGCGGCACCACGGCGACTCGCTTCTTCGTATTTATATGTCCAACGCCCATAATAGGTCATCGCGTCGCCAGTAAATAAAGCAGGGTCTTTTGTTGCAAAACCCGGATCGTTAACCAGCATTACAACCGTTTTGCCCTTAACGTTTAAACCTTCGTAATCATTCCAATTGTATTCAGGTGCATTAACGCCGTAGCCCACAAATACAAGTTCAGAGTTTTCTATGCTTTCTTGAGCACTTATCCGACTGCTACCCATAACCATGTCTTTTTTGTATTGGTAGTCTTTACCGCCAATACTAAGCACCATGTTCGAATCAGCTTCTAAAGAAACTAATGGCACTTCTTGTAAGTAACTGTCGCCATTACCTGGTTTTAAACCTAAAGCTTTAAACTGCGCAGTTAAATAATCAAGCGTTAGCTTTTCGCCTGGTGATGAAGGAGCACGACCACCAAATTCGTCCGATGCAAGTACTTTTACATGTTTAGCCAGTTCATCAGCTTGGATACTGTTATAACCATTTGTTACATCAGTAGGTGTAATACTTGTTGTTGCGCAACCTGCTAAAACAGCGGTAGCGAGGAGTGTGAGAGAGAAATAATGTTTCATGTCAGCTCTTTTTTTGTTTTAAGTTGTGATTAGTATATTAACTTCTATTAAGTAGAACCAGTTTTTGCGGTAAACTTCTCGTAAATTATAGGCATAAATTGTTAAAGGTTTAAATGAAGCGTTTTACTCCCCCCGAGCAGTGGCAAATCAGTAGTTTAGAAACAGGTGCATTTGCGCATTTACGTGAGCTGTTTAAAGTTAACGAACTAACAGATTGGCCGGCGCCGCAGTGGTTTTCTCCATTTTTAACCGCTATTAATGCGAATAATATTCCTATTACTTTTGAAGATGATGCAAAGGTAGATTTTGGCGATCGTTATTACGAACAAGTTATTTTTGAAACGGGTGTT
Organism: Pseudoalteromonas sp. SWYJ118; assembly: GCF_015864505.1. Taxonomy (NCBI): domain Bacteria; kingdom Pseudomonadati; phylum Pseudomonadota; class Gammaproteobacteria; order Alteromonadales; family Pseudoalteromonadaceae; genus Pseudoalteromonas; species Pseudoalteromonas sp. SWYJ118. The sequence goes on from NZ_JADYXC010000008.1 coordinate 129,306, forward strand.
GTACCTACACGCAGTGAGAACTGGCATGACTTATTTGGTGGCTTTATTTGGTGTTTATTTCCTAAAACTAAAGCACTTATAAACCAGCGGCATGTACAAGATATAGCTGAACATGGATTACAACAGCGTACCAAACATCGTAATGCATTAACGCTCTTTGATGAATGTGGTGTTGTATTAGCTATAAGTGAGAGTAAATGGCAGCAGTGGCTTTGCGATCATCAATGGAAAACAGCATTTGTTGAACACAAACATGAGTGGGGTAAAACAATAAAACCTTTTATGTTTGGCCATGCTAATTATGAAATGCTCACCAAACCTTATATAGGTTTAACGGGTAAAGCATTGTTTGTTTGTGTACCGGATGAAATATTTTGTAAAGATTTAGTTACTCAATATCAGTACCTAGACCAAGCCCTTTATGAGATGATTAATACAGATAACTGCTTAGCCGATAACAAACAGCTTTCACCACTGCCTTTATTAGGTGTGCCAGGCTGGCATGACGAAAACAAAGACGACTCTTTTTACAACAATACAGATTATTTTAGAGCGAAACGAAGGATACGAACATGATAGAAGTTGCTGGGCTTAAAAAGAAATTTAAGCTAACTAAAGATCACAAAAAAAATAAAATAGACGACATCGACCCTCGTGAAGATAAAGATTATTTTCACTCAGTACGAGATGTGAGTTTTAGCTGCGCAAAGGGTGAAGTACTTGGATTGCTAGGCCCAAATGGTGCGGGTAAAACAACTACACTTAGAATGATTTCAACCGCGTTAAAGCCCGATGAAGGCTCAATAACAATTGCCGGAAACGACATTGTAAAAAAACCGCTACTGGGGCGTAAGTCTATCGGTTTTTTATCGGGCTCTACCGGTTTGTATGGCCGCTTAACTGTAAAAGAAAACATAGAGTATTTTGCAAAGCTCCACGGTATGAGCAAAAGCGATATTGCATCGCGTTGTGATGAGCTATTTACATTGCTTGATATGCATAAGTTTGTAGATAAACGCGCAGAAAACCTATCAACAGGTATGAAGCAAAAAGCAAATATAGCGCGTGCTGTTGTGCATCGCCCAGCAGTTGTTGTGCTTGATGAGCCAACAACGGGTCTCGATATAATGACCACGCAAACCGTTATTCAATTTATTAAGGGTTTAAAGGCGCAAGGTACTCCTGTTATTTTTTCTACCCATCATTTAGATGAAGTTGCACTTTTATGTGACCGAGTAGCTGTAATTAACGAAGGTATTAGCTGCTTTGACGGAACAGTAGATGAATTTAAACAAGCAGGTAATAGTGATGAGCTTAATCAAGCGTTTATGAACATATTAACGGAGAAACATGATGTTTGAGGTATTTAAAAAGGAATTAAGAGAGTTATTACGCGACAAAAAAACGCTATTATTTGTTGTTGCGCTTCCTGTCGCTATATTTCCGTTATTGTTTGCCGTAATGGCATTTATAAGCTCACAAGCAGCAATGGACGCAGAACAAAAAGTAAATACGTATGCCATTATTAATGGTGAATATGCACAAGAATTTACTGATAAAGTGTTTTATCACAAAAGTTTTGAGCTTTATAAAGGGGCTAAAACCTTTAATAACATTGAAGAGCTTAAAGCTGGTGTTATAGCTGGCGATATTGATATGGGTATTTATTTACCAAGCCATGCTGAGCAAACACTAGATAATGGTGAACAAAGTCAGTGGCAGGTTGTTTTTAACGATTCAAAATCTATTAACTTTTTATTCGAACGCGTCAAAGAGCTAGCAAAAGAATACAGTGACGTACTGCAAACTCAAAAGCTAATCAGTTTTGGTATTGAAGAGTCTGTTCAAAAATCTATTCTTAACCCAATTGAAGTAATTAAGGTGGATACAGCCGATAAACGTGAAAACCTTGGCGAAAAAATTGGCGGTTTTTTACCTTACTTACTTATACCATTAGTACTAATGGGGGCTACTTATCCCGCTATTGATTTAGGCGCTGGCGAAAAAGAACGCGGCACGCTAGAAACACTCCTACTTACACCTATTACGCGTACAGAGCTGGTGCTTGGTAAATTTATAACTTTGTTAACTACATCCATTGCCTCCACAACCATAACGGTCTTAAGTATGGGCTGCTGGATAGCACTGGCGTTAGCATTTGCCGATCTAGATTTTATTAAAGCGGCATTTAGTACATTAGCGGTAACCGATTTACTGATGATATTTGTATTGCTACTGCCTGTGGCTGCTATATTTTCGGCTTTGGCACTGGCTATATCTATTTATGCACGTACGTTTAAAGAAGCACAAAACTATATGGCCCCCTTAAGTATGGGCGTGTTTTTCCCTATTATTATTTCAATAATGCCAAATATGGAGCTTACTGCTAAAACAGCATTCATTCCTGTTACAAACGTGGCTTTAGCAATTAAAGAAATAGTAAAAGGGACTGTTGATTACACATTTGTAGGCTTAATATTTTTAGCAACTGCAATCATTGCAGCCGGACTACTGGCATTTTGCGTTAAATGGTTTAACAGAGAAGATGTGCTGTTTAGATAATAATATAGATTTAGCACTCTAAAAATATATAAAAGGTAGCATTGGCTACCTTTTATATTTTAAAGGAATGATTGCTTGAAAAAACTATTTTATAAGCTGCGTGAGTCGATATGGGTACTCTCATTCATTTATAATTCATATAGAGAGAGTGCTCTAAATAAAACTAATGATTTAGTCTTTTTATTATAAAAATTATAACGATAACCGATTAGTTAGGTGGTCCAATTCTTTCGTTAATGCTCTATACTAATAACAATAAAAATTTATGGTGAAGGTAAATGTTGAAAAAGAATAATTTTTTGAATGTGACAAAAAATAATAGACTAATGCTCGTTGCAACAATAATATTTGTTCTTATAGCTTTACCATCTCTGTATTTGTTTGACCAAAAAGTAAGAAGTGATGTTTATAATTCAGCCCAAATAGAATTAAAACGTGAGCTTGAAACAAAAAGCCTTTCACTAAAAAACCATCTTAAAGATAGTGTTACCGCTATTCGCTTTTTAGACGCAACGCCCCCGATTAAAGGCATTACTCGCGCCACTGAAAACAAGAAAATAGATCCCCTGTTAGGCACGCACATCGACGTTTGGGAAGAGCGCTTAGCGAGTATTTTTAGTGGTTTTATGCGCACAGACGACAGCATACTTCAGGCTCGCTATATTATTCTCGCAGATGGTGGGCAAGAAGTTGTCAGGGTTGATAGAAACCAACTCGGAGAAATTAATCGACTGCAAGGTCTGCAATTACAAAAGAAAGGCCAACGCGATTACATGATAAAAGCGAGTATGCTCGATAATAAAAGTGTTTATATTTCTCCAATTAACTACAACCGTGAAAATGGGCAGATACAAGAACCTTATATAAGTACTTTTCGTGTAGCTAAGCCTGTTTTTGATGAAAAAAATAAAATTTTTGCAATATTAGTCACTAACTACTTTGCTGATAAATTAATAAAAAGTTTAACGGTTGAATCTCCACAAGGAACACAAATTTACCTAATGAATAATGAAGGTGAATTTTTATATCATCCAAACTCTCAATTACGCTTCGGTTTTGAATTTAATAAAGCAAAAACATGGACTGAAGAATTTTCCACTGCAAGCACAATGGCAGAGCAAGGCACTTTACCGCTAAGTAATTACCCAATTGCTTACACGTTAAAAAAACGTATTTCGTTTGATGGTGATATTGCGATGTTACCTTTAGAGCTTGGTGTAAGTGTTGATACTAAAACGTTGTTTGCAAAGGTGAACGAAAGGCGTCAAAACTTTATTGCAATGCTAGTGGTATTCTTTAGCGTATTTTTAGTTATTGCCTTTTTATACCAACGTTTTATAAACCGTAAGTTGTTAATTAATTCTCTAAAAGAGCAAAACAATAAAGTAATAGAAAATTCTTTGGATGCTATTTTTACAATTGAGCAAAACGGCGAAATTGTTCACTTTAATAATACAGCTAAAGAGGTTTTCGGTAATTCAATCTCAGGCACTAGCCCTGACTTTGTTTCTTTATTTAACTTAAATGAAGCCGATAATAACTGTATAGAAGAGACTATTTCAAACGGATCAAAAATGCCGTTTGAAGCTATCTACACAGATGGTTATGGCAACAAACAATACTTTTCAATTACACTCAGTAGTATTTTTGATGTCTACAATAACCGTTATCAGGTAGCGGCTATTTTAAGAAATATTAGCTCATTAAAAAATACTCAATCAGAGCTTGAAGGCTTAAACAGTACTTTAGAGCTAAAAGTATCACAAAGGACTGTTGAGCTAGAGCGAGCAATTGATCAAGCATTAGCAGCGAGCCAAGCAAAAAGTGACTTTGTAGCAAATATATCTCACGAAATACGCACACCGATGAATGGCGTTTTGGGTATGCTTGAAATGCTCAAAGAAGATGGCTTAAGTGAACAACAATACCATTACTTAAAATTAGCTAATAGTAGTGCTAACTCTCTGATGAATTTGATTAACGATATTCTCGATTTTTCTAAAATAGAAGCGGGTAAGCTTGATATTGATAATCATACATTTGATGTTGTTACAGTATGTAGCGATATGATTAGCTCTTTAGCGTTACAGGGCCAGCGCAAAGGTCTTGAAGTGTTTTTAGATACAAAAGATGTAGTAGATAGAATGGTTATTGGCGACAGCCATCGACTTAAACAAATTTTAATTAACTTAGTTAATAATGCATTTAAATTTACTCACCGAGGTGAAGTAAGTTTAACTGTCGGCTCTAAGTACATTACCGACTCAAAGTTATTAATGAGCTTTACAATAAAAGACACGGGAATTGGTATAGCGCCAGAGAACATAGACAAACTATTTGAAGTGTTTACACAAGAAGATTCAAGTACAACCCGCCATTTTGGTGGTACAGGCTTAGGCTTATCTATATGTAAAAAACTTGCTCAGTTAATGGGTGGTAATATTACGGTTATAAGTGAAAAGGGTGCTGGTAGTACCTTTACCGCAACAGTTGAGCTACATGTAGCACAAGAGAAAAAATTAAACACAGGTATTGAGCTTGCTACAAGTATTAACGTAGCGGCATTAATAGCGCGCGATAACGTTTATAAAAACGTGTGCGATTTATTGCTACTAACCTGTAAAGTAAATGCAGAAAACATTGTAAGACTCGACTACTTTAGTGAGCATAAAGAGTTTGAAGCTGACTTATTATTGATTGACGATGAGCATCCTCAAATTGATGCGTTAATTGATTACTGTAAGCAGTTTAATAAAAAGTACGTCTTAATTTTACGCGACATGGTGACCGATAAACCGACTAAAATGATATTACCTGAGGGTAGCCACATTCTAAATAAACCGCTTACCCAAGATCAATTTAGCTATAAGTTAGCCAGCTTATTTGGTGCCAGTAATGATTGTATTATAGCGCCACCAAAAGGCTTAACAGAAGAACAAGTAGAGCCTGATTTGTCTGCTTATCATATATTATTAGTAGACGATAATATGATTAATATTGAAGTTGCTAAGGCGATTTTAAAACGCACTAAAGTAAAAATCACCTGTGCATCAGACGGTGTAGAAGCATTAGAAGCATTGAGAGAAAACACAGAGCAAGCTTTTGATGTTATTTTAATGGATTGCCAAATGCCTAATTTAAATGGCTACGATACAACAAGTGAAATCAGAAATAGTAAGGCCGGGGTAGACTACACTTACATACCTATTATTGCTATGACAGCAAGCGCAATGGAAGGTGATAGAGAACGTTGTTTAACTGCAGGCATGAACGACTATATTACTAAACCAATCAAACCAAGAACGCTGAAAGATAAGTTAATCACCTGGCTAAGTTAATCGTTATTAGATGAGAATCAGCTGCTTATGCAGCTGATTTTTTTGGTTTAGCATCCGTTGATATATTTAACCTTGTTATGTCGGCGCTATCGAGTACGGTTTGTGTGTCTGACCAATGTAGTAATTCAATTTTTCCATCTTGCTGCTCTACCAGCGCCGTACAACTCTCAATCCAGTCTCCATCGTTACAATACATAATTCCGTCATCTACTTTTATTTTGGGATGATGAATGTGTCCACAAATAATACCGTCTACGTTTTGCTTTTTAGCTTCATGAATTGCGGCATCTTCGAAGGCTTTAATTGCTTCACGTGCTTTGTGTACGCGAGCTTTTATCCATGATGCAAGCGAGTAGTAATTACCACCAAATAGCTTTCGAATACGATTGGTCCAGCGGTTTAAAAATAATAAAAAGTCGTACCCTGCATCACCTGCGATACTAATAAGTTTGTTATAGCGTGTCGCGGAATCAAAGTCATCACCGTGTACGAGTAAAAAACGTTTATTAGCTTTAGTGGTGTGAATAAATTGCTGGTGGATTTCAATACCAAATAACGTTTGATTTATATAGTTTCTAAACGTTTCGTCATGATTACCGGGAATATAAATGACGCGTGTACCGCTAGCTGCTTTTTTTTGTATAGAGTTTAATACTTGATAATGCGAAGGGTGCCAATAAAACTGACGTTTCATTGACCATAAATCAATAATATCACCCACTAAATAAAGTGTGTCGGATTCTACCGAGTTTAAAAAATCGAGTAAGTAATCTGCTTTACAGTCTTTGTAACCTAAATGAACATCAGATATCCAAATAGCAGGGTAGTGTTGCTTCTTAGTGTTTGCGCCATTACTCATTTTCATTCCCTAAAGTATCGAGTGTAATAGTTAAATAACCTGAACTCTGGTTAAGAGATTTACTAAGGTATTGAATCATGGTGATATTTAAATTTATTTTCTCTAGCCAGAGATTTTCAGTGAAAACAAGGCGAATTTACGCGTCAATAGCGAGCCTATTGCAAGTAAATTCAACGCAGTTAGCGCTGAAAATAGCTGCTCGAGATAGATTTATTATCCAGAGTTCAGGTTAAATACTTTAGGGAATAAAAATGACAATTATACGACAGTAATACTAAAGCTAAATGACACATGTAAAATTTAGATATAAAAAAACCGCTTTTAAAAAGCGGTTTTAAAATTACTTATAAGTATTTTTAGCTTAACCTTTAACGGCTGCTTTAATTGCATCAATTGCTGTATCGATATCAATCATTAGCTTTTCACCTGTACGGCGGTTTTTAAGCTCAATTTTGTTTTCGTCAAGGTTACGCTCACCAATTACTAGCGTAAATGGCACACCAATGAGTTCCATATCGTTAAACATAACACCAGGGCGCTCTTTACGGTCATCAAATAACACATCAAGACCTGCATCTTTTAAACCTTGGTAAAGGTTATTTGCAATATCAGGAATACGATGCGATTTGTGCATGTTCATTGGAACAATTGCTAAATCGAATGGCGCGATTGATTTTGGCCAAATGATCCCGTATTGATCGTTGTTCTGCTCAATAGCAGCAGCAACAATACGTGAAACACCAATACCGTAACAACCCATAGTCATGGTTTGGTTTTTACCACCTTCGTTTAATACACCCGCTTTCATCGCTTCTGAGTATTTAGTGCCAAGTTGAAAAATATGACCTACTTCAATACCACGTTTAATTTGTAAAACGCCTTGGCCACATGGGCTCATATCGCCTTCAACAATATTACGAATATCAGCAACTTCGTAATCAGTTACGTCACGATCCCAGTTAATACCGCTGTAATGCTCGTCGTCTTTATTTGCACCGGCAACAAAATCAGCAAGTATGTTAGCTGCTCTATCAACAATAATAGGCATTGATAAGCCGACAGGACCTAATGAGCCAGGTTTTGCGCCAATAGCAGCAACAATATCTGCCTCTGTTGCCATTTCAAGCGGAGAGTCTACTAATGGGTGCTTTTCAGCTTTTAGTTCATTTAATTCGTGATCGCCACGCAGTACTAAAGCTACTAAACCGCGTACTTCGTTTTCATCAGGCGTACCATAAACAATTAACGTTTTAACACCGCGATGTGGCTTAACACCGTAGTGTTTTTTAAGCTCGTTAATCGTTTTAGCGTCAGGAGTTGGAAACGCTTTAAGCTCTTTTGATGCTTCAGGGCGAGGCTCGCTTGGTGCCAGTGCTTCTGCTTTTTCAATATTAGCGGCGTAATCACTGCCATCACTAAACGCGATTGCATCTTCGCCCGACTCAGCAAGTACATGAAACTCGTGCGATACGCTACCACCAATAGAGCCTGTATCGGCTATAACAGGGCGGTAATCAAGGCCTAAACGCTCAAAAATATTACAATATGCTTTGTGCATCGCTTGATAAGTCGCATCTAAACACTCTTCACTTAAGTGAAAAGAGTAGGCATCTTTCATTGTAAACTCACGAGCACGCATTACACCAAAGCGAGGACGACGTTCGTCGCGTACTTTAGTTTGTACTTGGTATAAAGTAACTGGTAATTGCTTGTAGCTGCTTATTTCTTTACGTACGAAATCAGTTATTACTTCTTCGTGTGTTGGGCCAAGTGCAAACGTACGGTTATGACGGTCTGTAAAGCGCATAAGCTCAGGACCAAATTCATTCCAACGGCCAGACTCTTCCCACAAATCAGCAGGTTGAATAACAGGCATTAGCATTTCAATTGCACCCGCTTTGTCCATCTCTTCACGTACAATGTTTTCTACTTTACGTAGCACGCGTAAACCAGAGGGTAACCAAGTGTATAAACCCGAAGCGACGCGACGGATCATACCGGCTCTAAGCATTAACTGATGCGATACGATTTCAGCATCTGATGGCGTTTCTTTAAGTGTTGCGAGTATATATTGGCTTGTACGCATGTTTTTTCCGAAATAGAGTAATTATATTCTTTTAATAGAGCTTAAGTTTACCAGCGGATGCTTTTACACTAAAGCGCTAAGTGAGTTATTTAGTTTTTTTCTATGCTTGTTACTAAGTTATGTGCATCATTAACCTGCCAGCGAATATTAAAGTCATAGAGAGTCATCCCGTAGCTTTGCATTTCTTCTTTTTGTTTTTTATAAGCAGGGCGAGGATCTTGTTTTAAAACATTGGCTATAAAATCATGTAAGTCTGGGTATTGTGTTTGGGCATTAACAAACTCAATTGCCTGAGGGCTAAATTCAACCGTCATTTGTGTTTCAGGGCGCGTGTCAGCAAAGCCAGCACTTGCATCCGGCATAGAGTCTGAATACGGCAAATACGGTTTTATGTCAATAATCGGTGTGCCATCAAGTAAATCAATGCCAGCGAGTAATAAGCTAAGTTGTCCGTTTTTATATTCAATACCTTCAAGTTTTACGGCGCTCATTCCAATTGCGTTTGGTCTGAATGTAGCACGGGTCGCAAATACACCTTTTCGCTCATTGCCACCCAAACGAGGCGGGCGCACCATAGCAGAATAACCTTTATCAGCTGTTCCATGAAAACGAAATAACAACCAAATATGAGTAAATTCATCTAAACCACGTACAAACTCTTCGCGATTAAAATCGGGGGCAAATATAAGCTTTGCTTTAGCTTGTGGCACTAAACGTGGTTGCCTAGGTATAGCAAACTTTTGTTTATAAGGAGATTGAATGTGGCCAATAGCCGAAATGGTGTAATCGCTCATAGTACTCGGGTACAAATAAAATAGAGCGCTATTCTACCCGCATTTAGCATTTATGGCATTAATGTAAGCAAGTTTATTGCGTATACCAATTTTATTAAAAATATGATTATTCTACTGCATTAAATAGCGCACTTACTTTGTTAAAAATTATTCTTAGTTGACTGTATGGATGCAGGAGGTAGAACAATGCAGGGAGCAATTAGTGATAACAACTATATATTATAATTTTGCCTTGTTATTGCGCTATTTTCTTAGTGCTATAATAGAACACCTATTTAATGCACTTGGCATTATAGAGCAAACGGTTTAAAGTTTTTTATTAGACTGATTGGTTTATATTAATATATTTAAAAAGAGCCTAAAACAAAAAAGGTAAGCCCTTGGGCTTACCTTTTATACATGCTAAAGACTAATTAAAACATGTATTGAACTGATACAGACGCTACATCCATATCTGGGTCAATATCGTCATCAAGTTTATAGCGTTCGTACTCTAAACGAAACTGTACATTTGTTGTAAGCGCGTATTCAATACCAGCGCCGTAAAATGCATCACCACCATCTGTAGACGCTGATACGCCACCTACTGGTAAATCTTGTGTGTAATCTGCATCCCATTCAAGCCAACCGCCTTTTGCATACACAGAAAAGCTTTCTGTTATAGGGTAGCCCAAACGTGCGGCAAGCGATACGCCATCAATTTCAGCTTTGCTGTCTATATCACTTACTTCATCAAAGTTTTGATAAGCAAGCTCTAAGCTTAAGTACTCGTTAAATTGTGCACCAACGTAACCCTTAAGCATTTGTGCATCGTCGTCAAAGTCAGTGTCGTTGTCACTGTCTTCAAATTCAAAAGAATATTGACCGTAACCGATACCAGTATAAATACGTGGAGAATCGAAATCAGAAATGTCAGCGTGTGCTGCAGAGTTAAAACCCAGTGTTGCTAGTGCAATAGCTGAAAGAGAAAGTGTTTTAATCATTGAATAGCTCCTTTACAAAAAATAATCAAATGCTTGATTTCATTAATCAAACTTCAATTATCTACTTGCAGCGAGCGTGCCAATATTAAAATGAATTAAAAACACGCCTTAATTAATTCTTTTGTATTGGTTTTTACGGTGTTTAGCGTGTTTTATAATCAAAGTGAACTTTTGTGTAATTGAGTACTCTAAAATAAGTTGTATCTTTTACAAAGTATAATGAGTTTTTTACATAGCCTGACTTTATTTAAACTAGTAATTACACTGTATGAAGCAAGTTTTCTGTTTCAATTGCTATTTCTTTCATTTTTATAGCGTAATTTTCTAATTTAATATCTTCTTCTGTTACAGCTTTAAACGAAGGCACTTCTATTGGGTAGCCCGTTTCATCCATAGCAATAAAGCTGATAACACAATGATTTGTTTCAACCATATTTTGTGTTTTAGGATCGCCACAACGCACTTGTATAAATATTTGCATACTACTTCTACCCGTATGGGCAATTTTAGCTTCTACTTCGACTATTTGACCTACTAGAATTGGGCGTCTAAATTTAACACCCGCAACTGAAACCGTTACGCAGTAGTGACCACTCCAACCCGCAGCACATGCATAGCCTGCTTGGTCAATCCATTTCATGACGGCCCCACCATGAACTTTACCACCAAAATTAACATCGGTAGGCTCTGCTAAAAAACGAAAAACAACTTTTGACGACGGCATAGATAACACTCTTATTATTAAAACTACTATTAGCATAACGTAAAAAAGGGGCCGAAGCCCCTGCAATTTAGGATATGTTTATAATTTATATGTAAAAAAAGTGATTATATGTGTATATAACGCATAATTTAGTTACATATTAGGGTAGTTTGGCCCACCAGCACCTTCTGGGGTTACCCAAGTAATGTTTTGGCTTGGGTCTTTAATATCGCAGGTTTTACAGTGCACACAGTTTTGGGCGTTAATAACAAACTCTTTATTGCCTCCTATTTCTTGTACTTCGTAAACGCCTGCTGGGCAATAACGTTGTGCGGGTTCATCAAATTTAACTAGGTTTACGTTAATAGGAATTGACGCATCTTTGAGCTTTAAATGACAAGGCTGTGATTCTTCGTGGTTAGTATTTGATAAAAACACACTTGAGAGTTTATCAAAGCTAAGGTGTCCATCTGGCTTTGGGTACGCTATTTTGTCAGCGGCGTTAGCATCAACAAGGGTTGAATGATCGGGCGTATTATCTTTAAACGTAAAGGGTAAACCACCATTAAAAATGTTTTGATCAAGCGTGTTATACGCACCCCCTATAAACTTACCGAGTTTGTGCATTGCAGGGCCAAAGTTACGAGATTGATATAACTCTTTATATGCCCACGATTTCTCAAACGCAGTTTGATAATGAGTTAAATCGGTATTTGCCAACTCATTTTGCAATGCTTCAAAAATAACCTCAGCGGCAATCATTCCCGATTTCATTGCAGTGTGATTACCTTTGATTTTTGCAAAGTTAAGTGTGCCTGCATCACAACCAACAATTAAGCCACCCGCAAAATGCATTTTTGGTAATGAATGCAAGCCACCTTTAGCAATAGCACGTGCGCCGTAAGCAATACGTTCGCCACCTTCTAGTACGTCTTTAAATACTGGATGGTGCTTCATTCGCTGAAACTCATCGAACGGGCTTAAATGTGGGTTCGAGTAATTTAAATCAATAATCAATCCAACAACAACTTGGTTGTTTTCACTGTGATACATAAATGCACCACCATTAGTATCGCCGCTAAGTGGCCAACCTGTACCATGAACAACTTTGCCAAGCTCATGCTTACTTTCATCAATTTGCCAAATTTCTTTAAAGCCTAAACCGTAATGCTGCGGCGATGAATCTGCATCAAGTGCAAACTCATTAATTAGCTGCTTACCTAAATGACCTCGGCAGCCTTCTGCAAATATGGTGTATTTTGCACGAAGCTCCATACCTGGCATGTAACCGTCTTTTTCATTACCGTCTTTGTCGACACCCATATCGCCAGTAATAATCCCTTTTACTGCTTTATCTTCAATTATTAAAGAGTGAGCACTAAATCCTGGAAAAATCTCTACGCCTAAGCTTTCAGCTTGCTCTGCTAGCCATCGACATACATTACCCATAGATACAATGTAGTTACCATCATTATGAAATGTTTTTGGCGTAGCAAAGTGGGGGATTGATGTCGCTTTTTGCTCGTTATTAAACCAATAAATTTCATCGTTGGTTACTTTGGTTGTAACCGGTGCGCCAAGCTCCTGCCAATTTGGTAGCAGTTCATCCAAAGCTTTGGTTTCAAAAACAGCACCAGAGAGTACATGTGCACCCACTTCAGAACCTTTTTCGACTACGCAAATCATGCACTCTTGTTGTTTTTCTTGTGCTAGTTGCGCGAGTTTAATTGCACTTGAAAGCCCCGCAGGGCCAGCGCCAACAATTACTACATCAAATTCCATGGTTTCACGTTCGACCATAATAACCTCTTTATCTATGACGGACTTATTCGAATGTTTACTACGCATTTAAATAAGGTGTACAGCCTATTTTTAACCTTGCAAATTAAACGTTACAGACTGTGAATAGTTAAAGGTTATTTTAGGTTGACGTTTACGTCAACAGGAAGTAGTCTAATTTCATAAAATAAATAAGTTGACGTGCACGTTACCTTGTAGGTTTAAATAATTATGGAGTTCCTATGAAAGTTCTCGTACCAATAAAAAGAGTGATTGATTACAACGTAAAAGCACGCGTTAAAAGTGATAACAGCGACGTTGATTTAACTAACGTAAAAATGGCAATGAATCCGTTTTGTGAAATTGCCATAGAAGAAGCCATTCGCCTTAAAGAAGCTGGTACAGCCAGTGAAGTTATTGCTGTTACTATTGGTCCTAAAGCATCGCAAGAGCAATTACGCACAGCATTAGCACTGGGTGCCGACAAAGCCATTCACATCGAAACCGATGAAAAGCTCGAGTCACTCCATATTGCAAAGCTCTTGGCTAAAATTGTTGAGCAAGAGTCTCCTGAACTTATAATTTTAGGTAAACAGTCAATCGATTCAGATAATAATCAAACAGGTCAAATGCTTGCTGCGCTTACTAATCGTGGGCAGGGTACATTTGCATCCAAGGTTGTTATTGAAAATGGCAAAGTAAACGTGACCCGCGAAGTTGATGGGGGCCTGCAAACGGTAGCACTTAATTTACCGGCGGTTGTTACAACTGATTTACGCTTAAACGAGCCTCGTTACGCATCACTGCCAAATATTATGAAAGCCAAACGTAAGCCGCTTGAAGTAATAGCAGCTGATTCGCTTGGTGTTGATTTAACACCGCGTATTCAATTAATAAGTGTAGAAGAGCCAGCTAAACGTACCGCAGGAATTATTGTTGAAGACGTTGCACAGCTTGTAGAAAAATTAAAAACAGAGGCAAAGGTGATTTAAATGAAAACACTCGTAATTGCAGAGCACGACAACGGTGCCTTAAAACCAGAAACCTCAAAAACGATTAACGCTGCAGTAAAAATAGGTTTTCCTGTTGATGTGCTTATTGCAGGGAACAGCCTAAGCGCAATGAGCTCACAAGTGGCCAGCATTGATGGCGTAGCTAATGTTTTAGTTGCCGATAATAGTGTTTATGAACATCAGTTAGCTGAGAGCATGACCGATTTAGTTTTATCGCTTAGCGACACCTACAGCCACATTGTTGCAAGTGCAACGACAACAGGCAAAAACTTTATGCCACGTGTTGCTGCGTTATTAGATGTTGCGCAAATTTCTGAAATTATCGCAGTAGTGGACGCCGATACATTTAAACGTCCAATTTATGCAGGTAATGCAATCGCCACGGTTAAATCACTCGACAGTAAAAAAGTAATTACCGTACGTGCCAGTAGCTTTGATTTACAAGGTGAGCAATCAGCTGCTGCTATAACAAGCATTGATACAGTGTCTGATTCGCAATTAAGTAGCTTTGTAAGTGTTGAACAAACAGAGTCTGAACGACCTGAACTTACGGCTGCCACTGTGGTTATATCGGGTGGTCGCGGTATGCAAAACGGTGAAAACTTTGCACTACTTAATGGTATTGCCGACAAATTGGGAGCAGCCATTGGTGCGTCGCGCGCAGCAGTTGACGCAGGCTTTGTACCTAACGATATGCAAGTAGGGCAAACAGGTAAAATTGTAGCGCCTAATTTATACATTGCAGTAGGGATTAGCGGTGCTATTCAGCATTTAGCCGGTATGAAAGACTCAAAAGTAATTGTCGCGATTAATAAAGACCCTGACGCACCTATTTTTCAAGTTGCAGATTACGGGTTAGTGGCTGACTTATTTGAAGTACTGCCACAGCTCGAAAGTGCTTTATAGCGCTTAATTAAGCAAAATTTATTCTGGTTGAAAGCCGTGGTGCTCTTTGAGTGCTGCGGCTTTTTTATTCGGTAAATCAAAGACACAAAAAAACCAGCCAATTGGCTGGTTTTTAGTATTTATAAACGGCTAACTTAGTATTAGTAAGTTGCGCTGCCTTTAGTACGAGGGAAGGCAATAACGTCACGTACGTTGCCCATACCTGTTACATAAGCAACTAAGCGTTCAAAGCCTAAACCAAAGCCTGAGTGCGGCACGCTACCGTATTTACGTAGATCGCGGTACCAGCTGTAATCTTCTTTGTTTAAGCCCATTTCTTCTAAGCGTGCATCAAGTACATCAAGGCGTTCTTCACGTTGTGAACCACCAATGATCTCACCAATACCTGGTGCTACAATGTCCATTGCGGCAACGGTCTTACCGTCTTCGTTTTGGCGCATGTAGAATGCTTTAATGTCACGTGGGTAGTTTTTAATAACTACCGGTGCTTTAAAGTGCTCTTCAGCTAAGTAACGCTCGTGCTCAGACTGTAAATCTACACCCCATTCAACAGCGTACTCAAACTTTTTACCACAGTTTTTAAGGATCTCTACTGCTTCAGTGTAATTTACCTGCGCGAAGTCTTTTTCTACAAATTCTTCCAAACGCGTAATTGCAGTTTTTTCTACACGTTGCGCAAAAAATTCCATGTCATCACGGCGCTCTTCAAGTACAGCTTTAAATACATACTTAAGCATGTTTTCAGCAAGTTTTGCGATATCTTCTAAATCAGCAAAAGCTACTTCAGGCTCTACCATCCAAAATTCTGCAAGGTGGCGAGATGTATTTGAGTTCTCTGCACGGAACGTAGGACCAAACGTGTAAATTTTTGACATTGCAGACGCGTAAGTTTCGCCATTTAACTGACCCGATACAGTAAGGAATGCTTCTTTACCGAAGAAATCTTCGCTGTAATCAACTTCGCCTTTGTCTGTAAGCGGTAAGTTTTGCATATCAAGCGTTGATACACGGAACATTTCGCCAGCGCCTTCACAGTCACTTGCCGTAATGATTGGCGTGCTGATCCAGTAAAAGCCTTGCTCGTGATAAAAACGGTGAATAGCTTGTGCTAAACAGTTACGTACACGTGTTACCGCGCCAATCATATTTGTACGAGGGCGAAGGTGAGCGTGCTCACGTAAGTACTCAATGCTATGGCGCTTTGCCGACATTGGGTAAGAATCTGGGTTTTCTACCCAACCTAATACAGTCACAGTATTAGCTTGAATTTCGAAAGACTGACCTTGGCCAGCAGATTGCACTAAAACACCAGTAACCGACACAGAACAACCGGCTGTTAAGCTAGTAACTTCATCATAATTATTCAGTGAATTAGGAACTACCGCTTGAATAGGATCAAAACACGAACCGTCATGAACGGCTAAAAATGAAATTCCTGCTTTTGAATCGCGGCGAGTACGGATCCAGCCCTTAATTGTTACTTGGCTGTCTACCGCAACATTGCCTTTTAATAGCTCTGAAATCGCTAAATGGCTCATCTTCACTCCAATGATATAAGTTGCCTAACTATTTTATTTTAACTGTGCGCAGCACTGTGGCATAAATTGCACATAAACGGCGCTGCACTTGAACCCTGTATCTTACCTAGTAAAGTTGAATAAAAAAACTATTGTGGGCAACTCTTTAAAAGTTTTTATGCATGCGGTTTATTTTTAAACAGTTTTTAGCGTTTAATTGCCACTATTGTTATTTGTTACTCTTAAATTTAATGATTTTGTGGCATTATTAACACACAAATTAAATTAATATTTATTCACACTTAAAAAATCGATGCTATGAAACAAGTTTTTATTTTACGAGGACTACCAGGAAGTGGTAAGTCTTATTATGCGCAAAGCCTTGCTGACGAATTAGGTGGAGTTGACGAAAGCCAATACCTAATCTGCTCAACTGATGATTACTTTATTAACGAGCAGGGCGAATATCATTTCGATAAATTTAAATTGTCGCAATTTCATAATTTAAACTTAGCGCGTTTTATAAATGCACTTGCTCAAAATATGCCATTGGTAATTGTAGATAATACCAATATTAAAAAGTGGGAATTTATAGCGTACTCGCAAGCCGCTATTGCTTTAGGCTATCAAGTAAAAGAAGTGATAGTGGGTGAAGTGAAAGACAAATCAATGCAGCACTTATATGCTAAACGTAACTCGCATAATGTCCCGCTTAAAACAATAAGTAAAATGGCCTACATGTTTGAGTGGTAGTGCTGAATTTTAGACAGCACGTCTAAATTATTTTGAGTTATAGTATTTAAATGAGCAGTGATTTTATCATTGCTCCAATCTCACCAAGATATATCTAGCAGCGTATTTATTGTTTTATCGTCAAATATAAAAACCTACTTGAGGAAAACCTTCCATTGGTGAAGGATTATTGGGGTTTGGTCCGTTCATTGGGTTTTCTCTAATTAATTATGGACGTGTTACTTTTCAGCATACTTTTGTTTAATTGCTAAAATTTCTTCTTGAACTGCAAAAAAAGCATCCACTACTGCGGGGTCAAAGTGCTTCCCACTACCTTCTTTAATAATGGCAAATGTTTTTTCTTGTGAGAATGATTTTTTATAAGGACGCTTTGACGAGAGAGCATCAAATACATCAGCAATAGCAACTACGCGTGCTGCAATTGGAATTTCACTACCTTTTAAGCCATCAGGATAACCAGAGCCGTCCCACTTTTCATGATGTGAGCGTGCAATAATTTCACCGAGTTTAATAACCTCAGAATCAGAACCCGAAAGTATGCTAGCGCCTACAACGGTGTGCTGTTTCATTATTTCCCATTCTGCAGCATCTAATTGTCCTGCTTTTAGCAAAATATGGTCAGGTGTAGAAATCTTTCCGAGATCGTGCATCGACGCTGAAAATAAAATATTTTCAACTGTTCCCTCATCTAACCCTACACTGCGTGCAACGGCCTCAGAATACAAACTCATGCGTTGAATGTGCGCACCCGTTTCTTCATCTTTGTATTCAGCAGCTTTGGTTAGTCTATTAATTGTTTCTAGTGATGCGGCTTTAATGCTTAGCATTGCTTGCTTTAATGATTCAGTTCTTTGAGCAACTTCAGCTTCTAATTGTTTCTGATAATTTGTTCTTAAATCGTTATAGTCTTTAATCTTAAGAAGGGACTTAACGCGCGATAATAGCTCGTTTTTATCTACAGGCTTTGTAATAAAATCATCGCAACCAGCATCAATCCCTTTAACTCGCTCTTTTGTCTCTCTTAAAGCAGTAATAAGGACGATAGGTAATAGCTTTAATAGGGCGTCTTCTCTAACACGGCGTGTTACTTCAAAACCGTTCATACCGGGCATCATTATATCAAGTAAAATAAGGTCTACAGGTTGTTGTGCTAAGATATCTAATGCTTGTTGCCCGCCAGTCGCTGTTACTGTTTTATATCCCTTGGGTTCAAGATAAGCTTGCATGAGTTCAATATTTTGAAGGTTGTCATCTACAACCAAAATTAAAGGGCTATCTTTCATTAACTGTTCCTGTGTATCAAGGTTTAAATAATTGTAGTCATTACTTTATATATAAACTTATTTGTTGAGCAAACGTGCGTGTATCTATAGGTTTAGAAATATACGCACTGTTAGGTATACACAGTAATTGGTCTATATCTGCGGGTAAAACAGAAGCGGTAACAAAAACAATAGGAATATCTGCCGTTTCTTTTTCATCACGCAAAATTTTTGCAACTTCTGTTCCAGACATATCTGGGAGTTGGACATCTAATATAATAATTTTTGGAGTTTCACGCTTTATTGTTAAAAGCGCATCTCTTGCATTCATAGCAGTGAATACTTCAAAATTTGCCATGAGTAAAAGATCTTCCTCTAGCAATAGGTTATTCGCATTATCATCAACTATAACTATTTTGGTTTTCATTATGCTTTACCACAGACTTTTGTTTAATTGGCAAAGTTATACGAACCGATGTGCCTTTATTAACACCTTCAGATTCAATAACAAACTCGCCTCCATGCAACTTTACTAGACTTTTTGCGATTGGCAGCCCAAGTCCTGTACCTTCTGTTAATCTAGAATAGGGGGTTTCTATACGGAAAAAACCTTCAAATATTTTTTCCATATTTTCAGCAGCAATACCTATACCCGTATCCCAAATTATTATTTCTATTTCTGTATCAGTATGTCGTGTTTTAACGCCAATTTGACCCTCATCGGGTGTAAACTTCACTGCATTTGAAAGCAAATTATAAAGTATCTGTTTAACCTTAAGGGAGTCAGCTTCAATTGGTGGCAAGTCATCAGCAATATCAAGACACATATTTAATTTTTTCTGGTTAGCTGTATCTGCTGTAAGCCCTGTAATTTCGTGCAATACTTGGCGTATCGGCAAATGAGAGATGGTGAGACTCATTTTGCCTGCTTCAATCTTTGCCATATCCAGTATTTCATTAATAAGTAACAGTAAATGTTTGCCGCTCACCAATACATTTTTAACATACTGTTTTTGTTTGTCATTTAAAGTGCCAAATGTTTCATCGTAGAGCACCTCAGAAAAACCATTTATAGAATTAAGTGGGGTTCTCAGTTCATGCGACATATTTGCTAAAAACTCTGATTTAACTCGAGCAGCACTTTCCAAGTCACTCGTTAGCACTTCTAGCTCTTTATTCGCTTTTACGAGTCCTTCTTGAATTGCGTTACGTTCAGTAATGTCCTCGATAGACAATAAAATAATACGATCTTTTGACTGAGTACGTTTAATTTGCCTTGCGTTGAGCAGCATTGTACGCCAACCAATTGTTTTAAAATTGTGCTCAACTTTATAATCATCAAAGCTCGTTTTTTGAGGCAATATGGTTTCTAATAATTCACGAAGCTTGGGAATGTTCCATTGATTATTACCAAGGTTGTATATTAGTTTCCCGACTGTGTCTTTATGATTAGCGCGAAAAAACTCATAAAATGAGCGGCTTGCTGTAACTACTCTTAAATGTTGGTCTAAAACAATCAGTGGTTCTCGAACCGTGTTTACAATACTTTCGGAGTATTCTAAGAGTTCTTTCTTGGTACTTATTTTATTCACTATCTAGTTCCTTTGTACCATTAAGGGCTGAACAATTTTATAAACGTTTAAAGGATAATTAAGGTTCAGCAATACTTGAATATAGCTTTATTTTTATAATTCGTTAGCTAAAAGCAATGCTTAATAATGTGTTTCAATGTTTGTGTGTGGTTTTAACTAATATAAAAGGCGTAACCTGATAAGTGATATCTGAGAGGAACTATTTAACATTAATCTTTGTTCAGTAAACAGCAACAGCTGATTAATAGCAAGAGGTTCATAATTTAACCTGCATATTATTGTTGTTTATTGACTATAGTGAGTTTTTTAAAGGTAAAAAGTATTAGTTTTAAGCGAGATAGGGTTTTAACGGGGAACGTATTTAAACTGAATTTTGGGTCTAAATAGTAAGTATTGATGTAGGTATTAATGTTTAAATTAATGCCTACATCAATATTTTAATCAGTCTATAGATTTATAAACCGCTAATGGGTGCGAGGTACTTAGTGATACATGCACTTCGTCGCCAGGGTTTACCACAACTTCATGGCTTACTCGGCTAGTTACAACCGTAGAGCACGCAAGTTTTACAGCGCACAAGCGGCTGCCACCTTCAAAACGTACCCAAATTACTTCGCCGTTATTGCCAACACTGCTTTGTACAAGTAACACATCATCTGGTCGAAGTAGTACATCAACGTCGCCACTTTCACAGTCAACGCCATGAGCGGGAGCATTACCAATTGAGGTAGTGGCTTGTCCTTGGCTAAATTGGCCGCTAATAAAGCTGGCTTCACCTAAAAAGCGTGCCACAAAGCGATTATTTGGGGTACTAAAGCAGCGCTCGGGTGTATCGATTTGCTGAATTTTGCCGCCTTTAAGTATACCAACACGATCGCCAACTGAGAGTGCTTCTTCTTGGTCGTGTGTTACCCAAATCGCAGGTACGCCAGCTGCTTTAAGTGCGTTTCTAATATCCCAACGAAGCATGTCTTTAAGGGCGGCATCTAAGTTTGAAAGCGGCTCATCAAGCAATACAAAATCAGGTTGGTGGGCAAGGGTTCGCGCAAGTGCAACACGTTGCTTTTGTCCGCCAGAAAGCGTTGCTGGTTTTTTATCTCTAAAATCGCTCAGTCCAAGTAGGTTTATCCAATACTCAGCAGGGGCTGTATCTTTTAATCTAAAGCAAATGTTTTGCTGTACGGTTAAGTGCGGAAATAACGCAAAATCTTGAAAAACCATACCTACACTGCGTTTTTCAGGAGGTAGTGTTAATTTGGGTGTAGCGCGCCATTTACCTGTGTTTATTTCGCCTTCGCTAATAGGTATAAGGCCAGCAAGGGCTTGTAAAATTGTACTTTTACCACAACCTGTTGGCCCTACAAGCATAAGGATTTCGTTTTCACCCAGCGATAAGTTTAAATCGCTTACTACGCGGTTACTGCCATAATCTATAGACAACTGACTTACAGATAGCATTGTTTCTTAAATCCTTAATGTTCAAACTGGTTGCGTTTTTCGCCAGACATCATAATAGCTAACCCGCAGGCAGATATCACTACTAACAATAATCCAGGAATAGCAGCGCGACCAAAATAGCCCGCTTCGTATACACGCCATAAATATGTAGAGAGGGTTTCAAACCCTGTTGGGCCAAGTAGTAGCGTGGCTTCGAGTTCGCGCATTGACTCTAAAAATACCAGTGCTGCACCGGCGATAATACCGCGCATAGTTAAAGGCAGTGTTATACGAGTAAATACTTCACGTGGGCTTGCCCCTAATACGCGCGCAGACTTTACTAAGCTTGGATCTAAGTGTTCGGTGCTTGTTCTAACAGAGCCTACAGCAAGTGGTAAAAACCGCAGCATATAAGCAATAATAAGCAGTCCTAGTGTTTGGTATAAAAACGGCAACTGCAATCCACCGTAAACAAGCGCTGTGCCCATTACTATACCCGGAATACCAAAACCAAAGTAAGTAACACGCTCCATTATACGACCCGCTTTTCCACTCAGTGCGGCATGTGCAACGGGGATCGCAACGATAACGGCTACAATTGCCGCAATACCCGACGCATACGTAGAGTTCCACGCAATATTAAAATCAAATGAGCTAAAACCATCACGAGCTAACCAAAGCGAAAATATAGCCAAAGGCAAGCCAATAGCGAGCAGTAAAACAGGTGCAAACGTAATAAATATTGCACTTAACTGTAGTTTGCTTGGGAATAAAATTAACGGGCGACCTTGGCGCTCAGGGGCTGTTTTTATTTGTGATTCAACTAAAAGTAAAAAGCCAACAATAACCATCAGTTGAAGCGAAAGCATGGCTGCACGGCCCAACGCAAAGGCGTTGTATTCAACGTATATAACACGGGTAAATGTATCTAAACGCATCATTGCGGGTGTACCAAAGTCTGACAACGTATAAAGCGCTACCAGCAATGAGCCTGCGGCTATGCCGTTTACTACACGCGGTAATATGACTTTAAATATGCTTTGTGTCATCGACATACCCAGTGTACGCGCGGCGTTAACCATACTTGCATCAAGGCTTAGTAAGGACGAGCGAGTGGTCATCATTACAAATGGAAATGTGTATAAGGTCATTACAATGGCGGCGCCCGTTAAACCATACATAGAAGGGGTTTCTATACCGGTTAACGTGTTTATTTCGCCGCCCGGACCAAAGGCCGCGTACAAGGTAAACGCACCTATATAACTGGGAACAGCTAAAGGCGCTGCAAAAAATACCAGCCATAGTTTTTTAAATGGTAAATGCACATACGCACTAATAAAGGCCAGTGGCACACCAATTAAAATGGAGCCTAAAACCGTTAACCCCATTAGGGCTAAGGTATTACCTAAAATTTTTAAATTATGACTATCAAAAACGGAACTTGCATCGCTTGCAAGCACTATTAATACATAAACAGGGGTAAGCGCAACAAGCGCTGCAAGCAGCGCCATTGGATAAGAGGCAGGTATTCTCATTACAATACGCCGCTGCTACGCATCAAATCTATAGTAGGGCGTAAATCAGCAAGCTGTGTTAAATCTACTTTAGGTGGAGAAATATTAGCAAGTGATGGTAAACCCTCAGGTTGGGTAATACCATTTACTAACGGAATTTCGTACGCTTCACTGGCTAAGTAACCTTGTACTTCTTTACTTAGTAAGTAACGCATAAAGTTAGTAGCAAGCGGGTCGTCGTTAAGCGCTAATACACCCGATGCATTAACTAAACAGCCCGCATCATTTTGTGTAAATGCTAAATCAAGCTTAGCATTAGGCTTGCCTGATTTTAAACGCAATGTGTAATAGTGATTAGCAAAACCAATATCAACTTCACCGCGCTCAACGCCCATAACAACACCTAATTCTCCAGCGTATGTTTTAGCGCGTTTTTTAATCTTTTTAAGCCACTTAGCGGTTTTGTCGTCGCCTTCTAAAATTCGCATTGCGGTTACAAATGATTGAAAAGAAGCGTAGGCGGGCGCCCAACCAATACTTAAATCGCTGTCGGCAATTTCCATAATACTTGTTGGAATTTTATCTTTGGTCAAACGCGATGTGTTATATGGCAATGTACGAATACGGCCAGTTACTGGAGCCCACTCTTTATATCTAAATTGTGGTTGTAACTGAGCAGATAAATCACTTGGGATAGGTTGTGCAAGGCCTGCATCGGTTACTAAACCAATCGCGCCTGAATCAACCGCCCAAAATAAATCAGCGCGGCGAACGCCGGCTTTAGCTTCTGCAACAATCGTATTTGCTAAAGCAGCAGTAGGACCTCGGCGTATACCGAGTTTAAAGTCTGGATTTTTTTTCTGGATTGCTTGCAATACGTTTTCATACAAACCACCTTCGCCTCGGCCTAAATAAAGAGTTAACTCGCCTTTAAGCTTTGGTAAATCATCAACAGAAACTGGGTTTGCTATATCAGCGGCTAGCGCACGAGAAAGAGGCAGTGGCAATGAGCCAACCACCCCTAACGCAGCTAGGCCTTGAATAAAGGTCCTACGCTTCACTTAAAATACATCCTTACGGGCTTTTTCGGCTTTTTCTATTAAAACCTTAGCGCGGTCTAATTTTGTTTGCATATCACTGATCACATCGCGTACTTCATCTACGCTTTTGCTGTTTTTAATTGCTAGTGGCAGTGTTACGTTAAAGTCTTTTTCCAGCACTTCAACTAGGTTAGCGTCTTGCTCAATAAGTGTACCTTCAACGCCTTCAAACAGGTGTAGATAAGTATCGTGAACAATTTCAGTTGCTTCGTCTTGTAAACGCTCAGCAAATTTAGCTACTACACGGTCTAATTTGTGCTTAATTTCATCAATTGTGGCACTTTGTGTCATTTCTTTTGTAGCGGTAGCTTTTACAGTGTCTAACAAGCCTTTTTGCTGGAATTTTGCAGCAAGCTTAACAGCCCCAAGGCCTTGCCACAAGGCTATGTTCATCGCTTTTTGTTGTTTACGAACTTCCTCAGCAGGCTGTTTATTATCAATGGCCATTTTTACGCCATAAAGACCCTGCCAAATAGAAGCGTATACCGGTACGAAGTTAGTTTCTATTGCGCTGTGAAACTTAACTGATTCCCAATATTCAATTAAATCATCAGTTTTTACAGCTTTAGCGCCTTTAGTGTCGTAGTCGCTTACCATGGTATCAACTTTGCCTACCATCCATTCTACTTCTTCTGCGTAACTTTTAAGGTTAGCTTGAAGATGATTAACATGCTCGCCAATAGGGCCGTTAGCTAATACTGGTTGAGCCATAAACGCCGAGGCTAGTAAAAGGCTTGCACCTAAAGTTTTGGCTGGTTTAAATAGTAATTTCATAGCAAAGAAGTCCAAAAAGGTAATTGTAAATGATAGACATTATCATATAGCTAATAGTTAACGAGATCAATAACCACAAACTCGCTTAATAGATAAAAACACTAAATGTAGCGGTAGGTTACAGAAAATAGCCCTATAACCTGTATTAGGATTAGTTATTGAGACCGGCTATTAAGCGTAATGCTTGCCTTTAATGGCATTGTAAATGGCATCACACAGTGTTTTTATACTGGTGTCGTCACTTATATACGGTGGCATAAGGTAAATTAGTTTACCGAATGGACGTATCCATACGCCTTGCTCTACAAAATAAGCCTGAATTTTAGCAACATCAACATTGCCAGCAGCCTCGTTTAGCTCAACAACACCAATAGCACCTAAGGTACGTACATTGGCAACCGCATCTAGTTCACTGCATTTATTAAGTTGTTGTAGTTGGGTATTTATTTGCTTTATTCGTTGTTGCCAGTTTTGCTCAAGTAATAAATCAATACTTGCGCAGGCCGCAGCACAGGCAAGCGGGTTGCCCATAAACGTAGGGCCGTGCATTAAAACACCTGCTTCACCTTCGCTTATGCCAATGGCTATTTTATCACTTGTTATAGTGGCCGATAGCGTCATTGATCCGCCTGTGAGGGCTTTGCCAATACACATTATATCGGGTTCAATATTGGCATGTTCTACGGCAAATAATTTACCTGTTCTGCCAAAGCCTGTGGCAATTTCGTCGCAAATGAGCAGCACATTATATTGCGTACAAAGCTTGCGTGCGCAGGCAAGGTAATCGGGGTGATAAAAGTTCATTCCACCCGCGTTTTGCACAATAGGTTCAATTATAAATGCAGCTACTTGGCTATGGTGGGCTTGAAAGTATTCTTCAAGCGCTAGGGCTTCAGCTTGGTTAAACTCGCCCCCAAATTGACTAACCGGTGCAGGTACAAAAACGTGTTCAGGTAAAAAGCCTGAATATAAACTATGCATTGAGTTAACGGGGTCGCATACGCTCATGGCTGCAAAGGTGTCGCCATGGTAGCCCTTGTAAGGCGTCATTAATTTTTGTTTTGTTGTAATGCCTTGGCTTAACCAATACTGCAGCGCCATTTTTATTGCTACTTCAACACTTACCGATCCGCTGTCGGCTAAAAACACTTTAGTTAAACTCGGCGGCGTTATATTTACTATTTTTTTGCAAAGCTCTACCGCGCTGTTATGTGTAATACCGCCAAACATAATGTGGCTCATATTATTAATTTGCTCAATCATGGCGTTATTTATAACAGGGTGGTTATAGCCATGTATTGCGCTCCACCACGAGGCCATGCCATCGATTAATTGCTCGCCAGTTTCAAGGTGAATAATGTTGTGATTTGCATGTGTAACGGGATATACCGGAATTGGCTTAGTCATAGATGTATATGGATGCCAAATGTGCTCACGATCAAAATCAAGGTCAATCGCATTCTTTTTAATCATATGTAAACTTTAACTTGGTGGGCTTCGTTGACAATGTTACTTCAACTCGTAGACTAAGCCAATATCACCGTTGAGAAAAAATAAGAGAGTATTATGGAACTTGCACCTGTTCGTCACAATTGGACCCACGCTGAAGTTAAAGCATTATTTGAAATGCCATTTAACGATTTACTTTTTAAAGCCGCATCGGTTCACCGTGCTAACTTCAACCCAAATGAAGTGCAAATTTCTACGTTGTTATCAATTAAAACAGGCGCTTGCCCAGAAGATTGTAAGTACTGCCCGCAGTCGGGGCATTACCGAACAGATTTAGAACGCGAACGCTTAATAGAAGTAGAAAAAGTAGTAGAGCAAGCGCGCCTTGCAAAACAAAAAGGCGCGACCCGTTTTTGTATGGGCGCTGCATGGTCAGATCCAAAAGACAGAGACATGCCATACATTTCGCAAATGGTTAAAGAAGTAAAAGAGCTAGGGTTAGAAACCTGCATGACGCTGGGTAAACTCACTAACGAAAAAGCTCATGAACTTCGAGACGCTGGGCTTGATTACTATAACCATAACCTCGATACATCGCCTGAGTATTACGAGCAAATTATATCAACCCGTACTTTTCAAGATAGATTAAATACCATTGACCACGTACGCGATGCCGGTATGAAAGTATGCTCAGGCGGAATAGTCGGCATGGGCGAGCAAGCAAGCGACCGCTTTGGACTACTTATGCAACTAGCTAATTTACCACAACAGCCAGAAAGCGTGCCTATTAATATGCTCGTTAAAGTTAAAGGCACACCGCTTGAAAACGCAGACGATTTAGATCACTTTGAATTTGTACGTACCATTGCAACAGCGCGCATTATGATGCCACACAGTTATGTGCGTTTATCGGCAGGGCGTAACGCCATGAACGAGCAAATGCAGTCAATGTGCTTTTTTGCAGGCGCTAACTCAATATTTTATGGCGACAAACTTCTTACCACCGAAAACCCAGACGCTGATGCCGATATGAACCTAATTAAAAAATTAGGTATGAACCCAGAAAAGCGTCACGACTATTCAGACGAAGCAGTTGAAGCCTCGCTTTCATCGCAAGTAGCCGACAAAGCAACGTCTGAATTGTTTTACGAAGCGTAGGCTTTTATCTATGCCTTTTGATTTTATAAATACGCATCTGCAAGCTCGCCAGCAAGATGCGTTACTTCGTAAGCGCCACGTAGTGCAACATGCAACAGCGCGTACCATAACGGTTAATAATAAAACCTATCTTAATTTTGCCAGTAACGATTACTTAGGCTTTGGAGATGTGGCTGTTAATCTTGATGACTCCCAAGCATTAGGCAGCCACAGCTCCGCATTAGTGACAGGTTATCAGGCGCAGCAAAAAGCGCTTGAACAATACTTATGCGAGCAATTTGGTTATGGCGCAGGGATGCTATTTAACTCAGGGTTTAGCGCTAATAGCAGCGTAATTAAGGCGTTGTTTCAAGATAAAGCCGCTGCACAAAACAGCGCTATTTTTCAAGATAAGTTAAATCATGCAAGCCTGATTGACGGTGCTCTGCATTGTAACGCGGCTTTAGTCCGTTTTAATCATAACGACATGAACCATTTACGCTCACGGCTCGAAAAATCAAAAGCGCAAAACAAGCTAATTATAAGCGAAGGCGTGTTTTCGATGGATGGCGATACCGCGCCTCTTAAAGAATTACTCGCACTTGCAAAACAGCACAACGCATGGCTAATGATTGACGACGCACACGGCTTTGGCGCATTAGGTAAAACAGGTTTGGGCAGTTGCGAAGCATTTATTACTCAAACGCTTCCAGATATATTAGTCATTACCTTTGGTAAAGCAGCGGCTAGTAGTGGTGCGTGTGTATTAGGCAGTAAACAGTTTATTGATTACATGCTGCAGTTTAATCGCGATTACACGTATTCAACCGCCATGTCACCGCTTATGGTAAGCCACACACTAGCGCGTATTAAAAGCATAAAAATAGCTGATGATAAACGCGATAAGCTTAATGCTAATATTGCGTTATTTAAGCAACTCGCTAAAACCCATAAGATTGCTGTAATTGAATCAAACACCGCCATACAGCCCATTGTATTAGGCTGCGCTGAGCAAACATTGCAAGCGGCAGATAAACTTAAACAACAGGGTATTTGGCTTACTGCAATTAGACCGCCCACGGTTGCACATAACACCTCACGTTTGCGCGTTACTTTAACCGCCGCACATACCGAGCAAGACATAACGCACCTAGTTAAGCATTTAGTAGGTGCAATAGCATGACTGCTCAGCCAGTATTAAAAACAGACCTAGTGCAAACACAACTTGTAAAACCGTGCCTAGTAAGTAGCGAATTGGATATAGAGTTAAACAAGGAGCTAAATAAGGAGCTTAAAAAGTCCACACAAAGTAAATTTTCAAAGGCGGCGGCGAGTTATAACACCCATGCAAATGTACAAAAACATGCTGCGAGCGATCTATTTTCACTCATAAAACCAGGCATTAATAAAAATAAGCTTTGTGTTGATTTAGGCGCAGGCCCACTTGTTAATACACATACCTTACAAAGCGTATTTGAAAGCGTTGTGGCAATGGATTTGAGCTTAAATATGCTGCAAAGTAGTGATTTAACCGCACCAAAAATATGCGCCGATATGGATAACTTACCGCTACAAGCAAACAGTGTTGATGTAATTTACAGTAATTTTGCAGTGCAGTGGTCTGCTAATTTTTCGGCTTTAATGCAATCACTTTACAGCATATTAAAACCAGGCGGGCAGGCGTACATAAGCGCTGTGGTAGAGGGCTCACTTAACGAAATAAAAACAGCCTTTGCAGCGCTTGATTCTAACAGCCACATAAATACCTTTAATAGTGAGTTGCATATAAACCAATCAGTCCAAAAAGCAGGGTTTACTATTAACAGCGCTCAAAAACGTATTTACACCGATGAATACACAACACCTTTAAAAGCTATTGCCTCAATTAAAGCGATAGGTGCAACTACGCAAAATCATACCAATACACGTCAAGGGTTACTTACTAAATCGGCGCTACAAAAAGTATGCAGTTCGTATCCGCTTATAAATAACAAAGCATGTGTGTCTTATCATGTGGTGCTGTTATCATTACAAAAAAGCGATTAATTGCTAATTTAACCAAAGTTAGATTCAGATCATAAGGCAAAGTAATGAAAGAATTTTTTATAACAGGCACCGACACCGATGCCGGAAAAACCCACGTTACCAGTTTGCTATTAAAGTTACTTGCCCAGCACAAAAAACAAGCCATTGGCTTTAAACCTCTTGCTGCTGGCTGCGAAATGGCATTCGATCAGCTAGTAAATGCCGATGCCCTCATACTAATGGAAAGCGCAACAGTCAGCGCTAAATACGACGTAGTAAATCCGTTTGCGTTTGCACCCCCTATTGCGCCGCACATAGCCGCTGAGCAAGTTGGGGTTAGTATTACTGTAGATAAACTAAGTGATGCTTATAAAGGTGTAAAACAACAGAGAGCTAATTATATACTTACCGAAGGCGCTGGTGGCTGGGCGTTACCTATTAACAATACGGAGTATTTATACGACTGGGTTAAAGCAGAGCAACTGCCGGTAATACTCGTTGTTGGTATGAAATTAGGTTGCTTAAATCATGCGTTACTAACCGCTGCGCATATGCAAAGTATGGGTATAAACTGCGTTGGTTGGATCGCAAACCAAGTCGATAAAAACATGGACGAGTATCAAGCAAACCTTGATTCACTCAAAGCACGTTTACCGTTCCCAATACTTGCTATAAGCCCATACAGCGAGCAAACTCCTAAGTTACAAATATACAAAAGCTTGCTTAGTGCATTATCTATAAACACTTAAG
The DNA here is from genome assembly GCF_015864505.1 of Pseudoalteromonas sp. SWYJ118. Classification (NCBI taxonomy): domain Bacteria; kingdom Pseudomonadati; phylum Pseudomonadota; class Gammaproteobacteria; order Alteromonadales; family Pseudoalteromonadaceae; genus Pseudoalteromonas; species Pseudoalteromonas sp. SWYJ118. The sequence goes on from NZ_JADYXC010000008.1 coordinate 159,639, forward strand.
TGGTTTAAAAAGATTTACTTTTTTAGGTAAATCTTGAAATAGTCAGCCTTAGTACACATATAAACATTTATAAATACATAGCTTGCTTAAAGACAATGTTACTAAGTTACTAAGGACATAACGACTATATGACGCACCCATTTATTGAAAGCTACGCCCCTGATGCGCACGTAAGCGCTGAGCCAAAAGCACTAAACTATGGTTTACCTAAAAAACGCGTAGGCATAATTGGTGGGGGTACAGCAGGCGCCACAATTGCCATTAGGCTTGCTGCGTTAGGGTTAGAAACTTATGTACTTGAAAAGAAAAAGTCGTTAATTGATGGCCCTCCAATGTGCCATTTGCATGCAGGTGGCAACTTATACCGTGAAATACCCGACGAAGACTGCATAGATTTACTCAAGCAATGTATAGATATTGCGCGCCTTTATCCTCACACTATTGATGTTCGCCCTACAGTATTTGCAGTGCCTAAGCGCGATGACGACTCACCCGAGGATTTATTTCCGCGTTTAAATAAATTAGTAAAAGCCTACAGCGAGCTTGTTGAGCAAGATAGCGCTAACAAAATATTAGGCGAGCCAGAGCATTATTATCAGTTATATAGTTATGAGCAAATGCTAAAGCTTGCTAAGCAAAAACAAGTAGCGAAGCCCACGTCGTTAGATGAGTGGATGATACCCGTGGCTAAGCATTTAGATTTAGATAAGTTAAAGTTTCCGCTTATTGTTGCACAAGAATATGGTTGGAATATATTTCGTTTATCGGCCAGTGCACAACTAGCACTTGCACAGTACAAACACGCTCACGTTTTAACAAGCACCAGTGTTAAAAATGTATCGCCAGTTATAAATACCAATAATGATAAGCAAACACTTAAGTGGCGCATTGAATACCAATCAGAGCCAAGCCTTGATGAACAACCTGATACTCAAACCGATACACAAGTCGATACACAAACGATTGAGGTAGATTACCTTATTAATGCGTGTGGTTTTCAAACCGGTATTATTGACGACCTGGTTGGGGTAGATGTAAAACGCATGGTCGAATTTAAAGCCTCTTACATTACTCATTGGCAAGGTGCTGGTGGGCAAATACCCGAAATAATTATTTATGGTAACCGTGGTACGCCAGAAGGTATGGCGCAGCTGACGCCTTACCCTAATGGTTACTTTCAAATACATGGAATGACTAACAACATTACATTGTTTAATGATGGGTTAGCTGATGCAACGCCAATGAGCGCACAACCTAAACTTCCCAATAAATACCTGCATTATATTAAAGATGGGTGGGACAAAGCAGCATTGCAAACACGCACCCAAACAGCAATTGATTATGTAGCCGAGTTTGTACCTGCGTTTAAAACTGCTAATAAACAAAATAATGCCTTGTTTGGCGGGCAACAAATCCCAGGTGATGACGACACTTTGCGCGTAGCCGATGTAAGTTTATATTCGCATATTAATTATGCACGGGCCGAAAATGTTAAAGCATCGTCAACGTTAATAGCGGCAGATCAAATAGTGGGTGAGTTTATAAAATTGGGAATAATAAGCAGTGATCCTGCTGTAAATCATCACCGCAGTACTCATCAATGGTCTTACCTTAAACATAATAGCTGCGAAAGTATTGACGAAGTTGCGCGCATATTGGCACACGAGCGTGGATTTCCAATTGATATGGCAGAGCTAAATAACAGCTTGTAATAAGCTGATTTATAAAAAACTTCATATTTAAAATTGCTGTAAAACTCTTCTTAAAAAAATTATCAATAAACACATAAATAACTCTTGTGTTATGACATAGTTTGTCACAAAATAGCGCTAACGTTATGACATAGTGTGTCATGGCGCAGTGATTGCTTTAACCTAATTTAATTTTATGTTCGGTGATCAAACCTATTTTTGTGAGGACAATATGAAACGTGTATTTTTGTTTTTATTAACTAACCTAGCGGTTATGTTGGTATTAGGTGTAGTGCTTTCAATAATCATGAGTGCGCTGGGTTTAAGCCATCGTAGCCTTGGCGGAATTTTACTTATAGCTACTGTGTTTGGTTTTGGTGGATCGTTTATTTCGTTATTTATGTCGAAATGGATCGCTAAAAAATCAACAGGCGCGCATGTAATTACGCAGCCTCGAAACGAAACCGAACATTGGCTTGTACAAACGGTATCTGCGCAAGCACAAAAAGCAGGTATTAAAATGCCAGAAGTGGCAATTTACGACAGCCCAGAAATGAACGCGTTTGCAACGGGCCCAAGTAAAAACAACTCATTAGTGGCAGTAAGCACAGGCTTAATGCACAACATGACCAAAGAGCAAGCCGAAGCCGTACTTGCCCACGAAGTATCGCATATTGCTAACGGCGACATGGTAACGCTTACGCTAATACAAGGCGTGGTAAACACCTTTGTAATATTTGCCGCAAAAGTGCTGGCTGGCATAGTAGATAACTTTATTAATAGCGATGAAGAAGAGGGTGGCAGTAGCTGGACTTACTTCTTATTCGATATGTTATTCCAAGTATTATTTGGCGTACTTGCTAGTATAGTGGTTGCAAGCTACAGCCGTAAACGTGAGTTTGCAGCCGACAGTGGTGCAGCTAAATTGGTAGGTGCAGACAAAATGCGATCAGCGCTTGAGCGATTAAAGCAAAACCACCCATCGCAATTAGAAGGTTCAATGATGGCCTTTGGTATTGCAAGTGGCAAAGGTATGGCTGAGCTGTTTTCATCTCACCCACCGCTTGATGCTAGAATAGACGCACTTCGTAAGTAGCTATGTAAGTAACTATATAAATTAGTAAATATACTAAGCCAGCTTAACCGCTGGCTTTTTTGTGTTTACGTTAAAATGCTAAAAACAAGCGCACTGTGTTTATATACAGTTATTTTTAATGGTTGCTAAAATCGTTACTTATTTAAGCTATTTGTATTTACGGATATTCTTTGCATGCGTACACTTAAACTCCTTAAAAGTCAGCACTGCTGCTGGTTTTAATACTTAACAAGGATGCTTATTGTAATGGTAGATATTCAGCAAACTAAAGAATGCATTATGTGTTTTAGCTCAATTGATTCACGCGCTAAAAAATGCCCGCAATGCACCTCTCTTCAAGCTAAGTATTCTAACTTAGAAAATAATCCCATAATTATTGGTGCATTGGCCTTAAGTATCGTTGGTATTTTTGGGTCTGTTTTTTATCAAAATATTTATGTAGCAGGGCTTGAAGAACAAGCACAAAAAAACCTAACTGCTAATGTAAGCCAAATAAGCACTAAAAATGAAACCGATGGTTTGTATGTTGCGTGTATAGGGCAAATAAAAAATGAATCAGACTTTTCGTTTAAAAATATAAAATTTAAAGTCGACTTTTTATCAGAGCAAAACGCACTAGTCGATACGCTATCAATAACCGACGAAGACCTAATAATAGCGAATGGCTTAACTAATTTTAGAGTAAGAGGGATAGCCCAAAAGTCAGCTACTAGTTACAACAAGTGCCAAGTGTTTATAACCGATGCCTGGGCTTATAAATAGAGATAAATTTTACAAGTAAAACAAAAAAACCAGCAAAAAAGCTGGTTTTTAATATAAACAAATCAGTAGTTACTGAGAAAGTATAATCTCGGTAATTCCCTCAGCAGAGAGTATTTCAATCCAGTAGCCGTCAGGGTCTTTAATAAACGCGAGGCCTTTCATTGAGCCATCATCTGGCTTTTTAACAAACTCTACATCGTATTTGGCAAAGCGCTCACTTGCTTCGTAAACGTCGGGCACGCTAATACCAATATGGCCAAAGCCTTTTGGTTCTTGGTTACCACTGTGGTAGCCCTCAAAACTGTCATCGTTTTCAGTGCCCCAGTTATGGGTTAACTCAATTAGCGCAGGGCGGCGAAACACCCATTCAGCTTTTGCTTTATCATCGCCTTCTGGCAGCTCTTGCTCGTAGCCTAAAAAGTAAAGCGTAAACTTCATACCAGGAAAGTCATACTTACCTAACAGCTTCATACCTAATACATTTTGGTAAAACTCTAAAGACGGCTTTGGATCTTTAATACGCAACATTGTTTGCTGCATTACATAGCCTTGCGTGGCTTGTTCAATTTGCTCTGGAGATTCGTTATAGCTAGACATGGCGATCCTTTCAAAATAATAAAGCGAAAATAGAGATATAGTACTTAACTAATCATAATCAACCGTACGATAAATTTAAACCACTGCTTAATATTTTAACCATTAATAATGGGTTTAAGCTCGTAAATGGTGTTTTATAAATAGCACATGTTATTTGCTAAGCCATTTTCCTAGATTGATTAGGAATATGGATGATTTTTTACTTTTATAATTACTATTAAACTCTTTACAACTAGGACGTTGAGATACAAATATGACTTTATTGGGTGAAAGTACAAAAGAATTTGGCAGCATGAGCGTATTACTTCATAACATTAATACAGCAAGTTATTGTATTGAATGGTTTAGTAAAATGACTGGAGCGTCAATTACCTTAGTAAGAATGGAAGCTGGCAAGTATTTAGTTACCCGAAAGTGGGCAGCAGGGCGAGAGCTAGACGATGTTACTAGTGATTTTAGCCGTGCTAACCAAGCCATTATTCATTTTTTGAATAATGTTGATATAGCTAAAATGAACGAACAAAGAGTTGCCGCAGCTAAACTTTATTGCATAAATTTATTTGTTAAAGCAGAAGGGTTAAGACCTGTTACTAACCCTAATTTACCAAAGCCAAGGCTGCAAGACGCTATAGGCAAAAAGGTGGTTGTAAAATCAACCTTAGGCAATTGCCAAATAGCGACCGGGTTATTGCTACAGCTGGTGGGCAACCAAGTTGAAATACAGGTAAACCCCGATAACGCATTTGATGACCAACCAAGGCAAAAGTTTTACACTAAGCAAGTATCAATTTGTTAAAGCGTTTAACGCCCAACACTTATAGGCAGTTTTACTTTAATGTTAAAGCCGCCTTGATCAGTAACCTTAAAGCTACCCCCTAGCGCAATAGCGCGCTCTTCCATAAATGCTAAACCATAGTTACCTGAATTTTCAGTCGGTTTTACTTTGCTTCCGTTATCACTAATTTCTAATTTTATAAACTGACTATCCGTTTTAATATTTATAATAAGATTGCCCGCATTACTGTGCTTAATGCAATTGGTCACGGCTTCTTGGCAAATTCGGTAAACGGCAATTTCATGCTCTTTTGTCAGTGCATTATCTACATTAAAATTAACCTCGTAGCTAATATTTGCTTTGGTAAGTAAGCTTTTTAATCGCCCTTGGGTCATCGCATTTTGTAGCCCTAATTCGTCTAGTTCACGAGGACGAAGGTAATGCATTAATTGATAAACAGAATCGTACATAGAGTTTGCATTGCTTTTTAACGTAGCCACAAACGATTGCGTTTTTTCATCACTAAGGTGCGACAAAATAGCCAAATCGGTTTTTAAAGCCGTTAAGTTTTGACCAAGTTCGTCGTGTAACTCTTGTGACAGATGCTTTCGCTCGTTTTCTTGTACGCTCACCATTTTAGCCCCAAGAAGCGTGTTTTGCTCAAGCTGCTTTTTAAGCACGCGGTTAATCTTTTTTAATTCAGTATTTTTACGTTTAAGCTCTGTAATAGCCGCGCCTAACACCATACTGGTAATCGCATTAGCTAAAATAAACAACTGGCTAATATAGGTATTGCTAGGCTCATGGGTAATACTTGCTTCAACTATTATTATTGCATTAATAAGTGTAGCGCTAGTTACCGCGCCTAATACGCCAAAGCGATACGAAAACCAAATAATAGGTAATAACGATGCAAGGCGAAGTAATGGGTAGGTATCAGGGCGTATCAGGTATACAAGCATCATAACAAGTAAAACGGTAGCCAACGTAACCATTAAATTAGTGATTTTAAGTAATGCAGGGCGCTTTAACGGAAGGTTTAAAGAATGAAGTAGCATAATAAACGGCGCAATTAATAATGAGCCAGTTATATCGCCAAGGCACATATTTAACTGATACTGTAATAGCTCTTTAGCAACCAATATGTTTGTAAATTCAAACGCACTGGAAAACAAAAACCACTTTATTGAGGTGCTCGCAACACACAATAAAATCAACGAAAGTATACCTAAACTATTATTAATGCTCGGCGGCCAGCGGCTATGTTTAAACGCATACACAAGGGCAAAAAAGCAAAGCTCCTGCCAAAAACCATGCAGTAAATTAAACTCCCATGCGCCGGTCATTGTATACCCAAAGTGAGCAGCCAAAGCACGAGACGATACCCACAAAGTAATCCAATACCGAGTTGGCGAAAGTAAATAAAAAGCAATTTTTATCCCTGCAGGAATAAATATAGCACTACTTTCGGGCACTGTTTCTAAATTAGATCCTACCCAAAAAGCAGCAATGCAGGCAATAAAATAAATTACACCAACCAAAAGCTGCTTTGTAATTTCTTTAACGGTCGCTGTAATAGTAAAGTTAAAGGCGGGCAGTGTACTAGGTAAGTTCATCTAGCTTTATTACTCCCGCATCAATAGCTATTTTTAACAGCTCAAACGAGGTTGTAACATTAAGCTTGCTGTAAATATTGGCCTTATGCACGTGCGCTGTTTTAGGCATTATTTCTAATTTTTGCGCTATTTGCTTTGCATTAAAGCCCTTTGCTAACAGCGGTAAAGCTTCAAGCTCGCGGTTAGTTAAAATAGTTAATGCTAAGTTTGGTGTATTTAAAGCAAAATTTACGTCTTCACTTATGTAGCGTTTACCTAATGCAACCGATTTAACGGCATCAATTAACTCCTCCGACGCAGAACGCTTAGACACATAACCAAGCGCGCCTAGTCGTAGTGCATTACTTACATAAGGTTCGTAATCGTGCATAGAGGCAACAATAGTTTTAATTTCAGGGAAATTTTCGTTAAGGTAGGTTAAAAATGTAAGGCCGGTTTCTAATTCATTAAGTGATATATCAACAATAAATATATCGGGTTGTTCAAGCTCAACAGCCAGTTTTGCTTGGCTAACGTTGCAGGCTTCTATTATTACTTCCCAGTCTGCTTGTAGCTCTAGTAGTTTTTTAAAACTGTCGCGTACTAATTGATGATCTTCAATTATTCCAATGTGCATGTATTTCTCCCTTTAAATTTATTATACATTGAAATACATAACCATCAGCCAAAAAATTTATTAAATTTAATTACCTAGCAAAAATGTACACTGTAAAAATTAAAGGAGCAATAACGCTCAGTATTTATATATTTAAACGGAGGCTCTATGAAAACACTAAACATTATTTTTGGACTCGCATTACTCTTTACTATTACAAATGCTAACGCAGTAGAGGGGCTAATTTCAGTAAAAAGCCCATTAAGTGCAAAAGCCACTATGGATAAGTTTGAGAATTTGGCAAAACAAAAAGGGCTAAATATATTTGCAAGAATAGATCACGCAGCCGGTGCTAAAAAAGTAGATAAGGAGCTTAACCCAACAGAAGTACTTATATTTGGTAACCCTAAAGGCGGCACACCACTTATGCAGTGCGCACAAACAATAGGTATTGATTTACCGCTAAAAGCACTGGTATGGGAAGACGCACAATCGCAAGTGTGGTTAAGTTACAACGATCCTACTTATATAGCTGCGCGCCATAATGCTGTAAATTGTCCAGCGGCTAAAAAAATAAGCAAAGTATTACACTCACTCGTAACAACTACGGTTAAGCAATAAATTAAAAAAATGTAAGCAAGTAACGAGCACTTACATTAAGCGTTAAAATAGAAAAGGAGCCATTATGTTTTACGATGACATGCAGGGGTTATTACGTGTACTTATAATTGGTGTGCTGGGTTATATAGCACTGGTGTTTTGGCTGCGTATATCGGGTAAACGTACGCTTTCAAAGTGGAACGTGTTCGACTTTGTAGTTACCATTGCGCTGGGCTCTATATTAGCGTCTGTTATTATTTCTCAAAGTGTCCCGCTGTTTGAGGGCATTCTTGCTTTTGTAGTATTGATAGGGCTGCAATATGTTATTACGTGGCTTAGTGTACGCTCGTCAAAATTTGCAGCGCTTGTAAAAGCAAAACCCACGTTATTATTAAGTAATGGCGAGTATTGTGATTCAGCCCTTAAATCACAACGGGTAACAAAGTCAGAAATTCGTGCTGCAGTGCGAGGCGCAGGTATTATTGCAATAGAAGAGGTAGCCGCAGTTGTGCTCGAAACAGACGGCAGCTTTAGCGTAATGCCACACAGTAACAGTGGCTCTAAAACCGCGTTAAGCGATGTAGTGTGAGTATTAAATAGTAAGATCATTAAAGAGAAGACAGGCTTTATTGCCTAGCAGATTCAAGCCTGTCTCATATAACTATTTTATCTACTTAGCTGGTTCTAATAAACTAAACGTAGGTAAGCGCCATTTAAAGCGTATTGACGCCATACGTATTAAGTATCCCGCAACTAGGCTTACAATAATGCTTATGTTGTCGTCTATATTGTAATGGTGCAGCGCTAAGTATAAGCACGCTACAATTAGCGATACGCTGGCATACAACTCGTTGTGCAATACCAACGGCGCTTGACGACATATTAAATCACGCAGTAACCCACCAAATACGCCAGTAACAACCGCAGCCACAACACAAATACCATAGTGCAAGCCCATATTTAGCCCCACTTGACAGCCAATAATACTAAAGGCAGCTAAGCCAAGGGCGTCTAAGCGCATAAATATGCCTTTAAATTTAACTACCCACTTAGCAAGCCATGTAGTAACAATACCGGCAATACAAGTAATTAATAAATACTCAGGGTGCTGAACCCACGTAAGCGGGTAATTGCCTAGTAATATATCTCGAACGCTACCACCACCAATTGCCGTTGCACTGGCAACCAGTACAACACCAAACCAATCCATTTTCATTCGCCCAGCGCTAAGTGCGCCAGTCATGGCTTCTGCTGTAATACCAATAATATAAACAATCGTTAATAGCATGAGATAATCACTTGAAATACGTACGTAAAAATAAGGTGTGGATTGTATAGATAAATTAAGTAAATAACGAATGAAAAATCATACTAAAAAAGCTTCATTCAGATAGAAATAACTAATAACAAAATCTAGTGTAAACAAGCTGTTAAGCCATTGTGGAGGTGCGGGTTAATTATTAAAATTTAAAGGACATTTATCCGTTAGCCATAAAATAAAGCAGGCTGATTTTTCACTTGGTTTTAGCTCTGTGAGCATTGTTAGGGCACTTGCTTTAGTGCTTTAATTAATAGCTAAGCTTAATAATTAAGTTTAGTAGGTAGAGCGTAAAATTAACGCAATATGAATAAATAGTTGCATGGTTTTAATTTAGGGACGTATAATAACAAGTGTTAACTAAATGGAATTTGCGTAAAACGCAGCTTAAGCAGAGCAGGTGGATACATGAACAAAGGATTGTTAAAGTCGTGGAAATCAGACAAAGGTTTTGGTTTTATTAAATCAGACACCCTAGAACACGATACGTTTATACACATATCTGCGCTCAAACACATGAGCCGCAAGCCTAAAGTTGGCGACACTATCTATTTTGAAGTAGCAACCCAGCCCGACGGTAAAACCAAAGCAATTAACTGCCGCATAGAAGGCGTTGCAGAACTTAAAGTACCTTATCAAAAACGCACACAACAGCCGCATCGTATTGCTAAATCTAATTTTGCCAGTAGCTTTTTAGGTAAAACGGCCTCAATTGGTCTTACTGTGCTTTGTTTATATGCGTTTACTAAATACAACGCTCACTCAAGCAGCCAAATACCTATTATCACCAATGACGATTTAGCTACTAATGATGATTTAGTCACCTTTGATGAAAAATACCCAAAAATCGTTATTCCTAAAAGCAAGCAAAATTTTACGTGTGATGGCAGGCAGCATTGCAGCCAAATGAATTCGCGTGCCGAGGCGGTGTTTTTTATTAATAACTGCCCGAATACAAAAATGGATGGCGATAGGGATGGTGACCCTTGTGAGAGAGATACACGGTTTAAAACTGAGTGGTAATTTTATAAATCATTTAGTTAAAGGTTAGGGTGAATGAAAATAAATTTAATTAATGGCTGTGTATAAATACAGTTTTGTAAATTTTAATCCATAACATTATCAAAAGTCGTTTTGGGATGTTATAGCCCCAAAAGTGGTTTGAATGAGTTGTTAGGACTCATCCTTCAATTTCTAAGAGGTAATTATGGATGATTTTGTAGATCTAGCGATGAAATTTATTGTTCCGTTTGTGGTGTCAATACCTACTGCAATAATCTCTGTAAAGCTTGCATTGAGAAAATTCAAATCAGAAAAATGGTGGGATAAAAAACTAGCTTGTTATATTGGATTATCTGAAGCTTTTAGTGTAATTATTAATTATGCCGATATTGTGATTGATATTAAACTTGACGGCGTAAAGCACGATAAAGAAGAGCTCAATAATCGCAAACTAATGTTTAATAAATCAATGCTGAAATTACAAACTCAAGTATATTCAAGCGTTCTTTTTATGGATAAGACCTCACATGAGTCATTGTTACGATTTTATAATGAACTATTCTGTATGGAAACAAGCTCGGAAGACCCAGAAAAACTAGCAAAATTAAGGACAAATGCTGAGTTCTGTTTAAATATAATTACCAAAGAAGCTAAAAGAGAATATAGAAGTCAAATGTAAAAGCCCTAATAAGGGGTTGAGGTTGTAGAGTTTTCTCAACAAAAACAGCTCATTCTAAAAGCAATTTTGACTGTTAGTATTGTTTAGCCGCCTCGTTAGGCTCCTCTCAAATCTTTAGTTAACATTAAATAATTTTAAATTGTAATTAATAGGGATTCAGATGGCAAAAATTCAATTATCTCAAAGAATGTATAGCATTTTAGATATCGTTCGTTTACTAGATAGCGGTGAGCTGTCAATTCAACCAAAATATCAAAGAAGAAGGACCGCATGGCCTATTAATGCAAAAACCGCTTTGATGGATACAATTTTAAATAATTTCCCTTTACCTCCAATATATCTGAGGGATTATATCGATGATAACGGAAAAAGAAAAAAAGAAATTATTGATGGTCAACAACGTATTTCAACGATATTAGAATATTATAAAAACGAATTTACATTATCAAAAAATATTTTTGATGAAGAACTTTATAATACATCATTTAAAGAGCTACCTCCTGAAGAGCAGTTAATGATTGAAGATTTCGAGGTTTCTTTTATTTCTATAAGAGGTGCGTCAAATGGAGATATTATTTCTATATTTTCTCGATTGAACTCATTTAGCCTTCCGCTCAATACTCAAGAAAAAATGAATTCTTTATATGCAGGTGAAATAAAAACCTTAATTTATGAGTTAGCATCAGAATACAACACTTTTTGGCTTGATTTTAAGATTTTAACTCCTGCGGTAATAGCTCGAATGGCAGATGCATCTTTAGTATCTGATATTTTATACACTATCATCTACGGGAGACAATCTTCTAATTCAAAGCTTTTAGAGAAAATGTATCGAGAATTTGATGATGACTTCCCTCTTAAAAATACAATTAATTCTAACTTTAATAAAACAATAAGTATTTTAGGCAACTTATTAGAGTCCCCTGATATATTAAAAGTATTTAAACCTAAGTTTATGTTTTACTCACTATTTTTAGTAGTTTATGCACGTCTATTTGGCTTTAAAGGGGAAGAGGACGAAAAAACTGGTAAATTGGATGTTGAAAAAACAAAACAGAAAATGGAAGAGTTTTGTATTCAATATATCCACCCTCAGTTTGATCCAGTTTTGAAATCCCAATTTAAACAAAGCACCGGTAATGTTGGACAGAGACGTTTCAGGCATGAGGAAATTGCTAAGTTGGTAGTGTAAATATGGCCTATGTATTAAAAGCTACCTATGAGTTATTTAAAAATGATCTAATAGAGTTAAATAAAACCGTTCTAGCCCTTTCTGAGAAGGCTGAAAGTATAGAGAGAGATACTCATATAGAAGGATGCTTTATCCGCTTGGTTGTTAGCTGGGAATGTTTTGTTGAAGAATACTTTTTAAGGTGTATGTGTAAAGCAAAAACACGTGGTAAAGCAGAGATAAAGCCTCAGGGGGTAGCTTCAAAAAACATTAATGAAGCATTTAAAAAGATAAATAAAAACAGAAAAGATCGTGAGAAAGATTTTACAGATTGGCTTGATGCTAAAGTATTGCAACAACGTATAGATGACTACTTTCGAAAAAATTCTAGAGTTCAAAAGATATGTGATGCACCTGAAAAAATGTTTGAACTCAGAATTATACGTAATGCTATTGCGCATAGATCTCTTTCTGCAATTACAAAATTTGAGAAATATGTCAAAGATCAGATGGGCTATTTAGTCAATGTAAAGCCAACGATGGCCTCATTGCTTGTTCAAAAACGTCGGAATGACAATGAGCTTATATTTACAATTTTATCTAACTATTTTATGCAATTATCTGATGATTTAACAAAGTAGAGAAAAATTATTAGGGTCACCCATTAGCAGAATTGACTCCCAAATAAACAAGACATATATGGACGCTCCCTTGAAGTCAAGACGAGCTAATGTATAAGCATAAAATTGATGCCTTTATTTTATTATCATGTATCCCATTTCACAGTCATGATGCGTCACAAGCTTGCTTAAAAGCAAAGGTACTGACATATATTCGAGCTATGGTGCCATGATTATCATGCGCCATGCTCCTAATGAGCTTCGTACCAAGGGACCTAAAAAATATTCACCCAAACGAGATTGAATCTCGTGTCTTTATCTGGTTAACCTTGGTTAGCGTGCGCTTTTTATTTCATTATAAGTGAAGTACATACAGGATAAGCGTATGTTACGACTTAAGTGCCCAAACACCCACTCAGGTTTTAAAACCTATGTCTTCGACGGGCTGTCTTAAGTCGTAAACTCGGGTGTGATTGGCGTGTAAAATACGCATAATTAAGCATCCTTTTGTGTATTTTGCACAAACTGAGGTGAGTAGAGAGTTTGCTTGGTCAGCAATATCCACATCAGTCGAGCCAATCTGTGCGCGGTGGCGACCACCACACAATTAAAGTGTTTTTTCTCGCGTAATTGATTTATCCACTGGCTTAGCGCATCTGTTTTATGGTAACCAGAATTAACAAGACACCCAATCTAAATTTTGCACTTTTCGAAGTTAGAGGCTAGCCTTTATTTAGTGCAAAAAACAAGCAGGGTGTCTTATGGCAATTGCAAGAAAGCGTCAAGTAAGTTTGGTTGATACAAAATACTACCATTGTATTTCGCGTTGTGTTCGTCGTGCATTTTTATGTGGAGAAGACCGTTTTACTGGTCAATCTTTTGAGCATCGACGAGGGTGGGTTGAAGATACACGGAATTAACAGTGACACCCATCCTAAATTTTGCACTTTTCGAAGTTAGCAGCTAGCCTTTCTTTAGTGCAAAAAGTAAGCAGGTGTCTTATGGCTATAGCAAGAAAACGTCAAGTAAGTTTGGTTGATACAAAATACTACCATTGTATTTCGCGTTGCGTGCGACGTGCATTTTTATGTGGGGAAGACCGTTTTACTGGTCAATCTTACGAGCATCGACGAGGGTGGGTTGAAGATAAGCTGCTTGAATTAGCGAAGGTATTTTGTATTGATGTATGTGCTTATGCCGTAATGAGTAATCACACCCATTTAGTACTGTATGTAGATGATAAGAAAGCAGAATTAACAGTGACACCCATCCTAAATTTTGCACTTTTCGAAGTTAGAGGCTAGCCTTTATTTAGTACGAAAAATAAGCAGGGTGTCTTATGGCTATCGCAAGAAAGCGTCAAGTAAGCTTGGTTGATACAAAATACTACCATTGTATTTCGCGTTGCGTGCGACGTGCATTTTTATGTGGGGAAGACCGTTTTACTGGTCAATCTTACGAGCATCGACGAGGGTGGGTTGAAGATAAGCTGCTTAAAATTAACAAGACACCCAATCTAAATTTTTTATTCAAAAATTAAAACAAAATTAACAATGACATATATGGACGCTCCCTTGAAGTCAAGACGAGCTAATGTATAAACATCAAAATTGATGCCTTTATTTTATTATCATGTATCCCATTTCACAGTAATGATGCGTCACAAGCTTGCTGAAAAGCAAAGGTACTGACATATATTCGAGCTATGGTTATCATGCGCCATGCTCCTAATGAGCTTCGTACCAAGGGACCTAAAAAATATTCACCCAAACGAGATTTAATCTCGTGTCTTTATCTGGTTAACCTTGGTTAGCGTGCGCTTTTTGTTTCATTATAAGTGAAGTACATACAGAATAAGCGTATGTTACGACTTAAGTGCCCAAACACCCACTCAGGTTTTAAAACCTATGTCATAACCAGGCTGTCTTAAGTCGTAAACTCGGGTGTGATTGGTGTGTAAAATACGCATAATTAAGCATCCTTTTGTGTATTCTGCACAAACTGAGGTGAGTAGAGAGTTTGCTTGGTCAGCAATATCCACATCAGTCGCGCCAATCTGTGTGCGGTGGCAACCACCACACAATTAAAGTGTTTTTTCTCGCGCAGCTGGTTTATCCACTGGCTTAGCGCATCTGTTTTATGGTGGCTTCTGGCGATAAGGGCGCGAGCACCGTGAATAAGTTGTTTTCGTAGGTAACTGTTACCGCGCTTAGTAATGCCAGACATTTTACTTTTATCGCCTGACGCATATTGTTTTGGAGTTAACCCTAGCCAGACGCCCAGCTCTTTTGCATTTTTAAATGCCTGACCGTTCCCGATTGATGCTGCATAAGCTGAGGCATTGAGTACACCCACGCCAGGAATAGAGTGAAGTATTTTAGCGTTTGTATCCCGTTCAACGTGTGCGGTAAGCATCGCTTCAATAGCTTTAATGCGCTTAACAAGGGTTTTGTACTCAGTGTAAATATCACTCACCATTATGCGCAGCTGAGGGCGAAGCTCAGAATCACTTTCTAACGTAATTATCCCTTGCTCAAACGCCTTCATACCGACAGGAAATACATACCCAAAATCGACCAATAAACCGCGTAATTGATTCGTTGCAGCAATGCGATTTTGTAGCAGCCGTTCGCGTATTTTATGAAGCATGAGTATTTCTTGCTGAGCTTCAGTTTTAATAGGAACGAATTTAATATGAGGGCGTAAGCTGGCTTCGTAAATAGCAAGGGCATCGTTACTGTCGTTTTTATTACCGCGTACAAAAGGCGTAACGTGTTGTGCTGGAATAAGGTCAACGGTATGACCGTAAGACGTAAATACTCTCCCCCAATAGTGGGAAGAATAGCAGGCTTCCATCACCACGCGGCACGGAGGGGTATTCGCCATGAAGGCGTTGAGTTTAGCTCTGTTTAAACGTTTATTGCATTCTCTTTTATGGTTAGAATTAAAGCCAGCGACTTGGAATACATTTTTTGCTAAATCAATTGATAATGTGCTAATTTTCATGATGGACGTTCCCTTTTAACTGAGTGAGTTCAATTACCAGTTTGGCGCATTGACGCCGTTTAGGGGAGCGTCCATCTCATCACCCATCCTAAATTTTGATCTTTTTAAAATTTAAGGCTACGTTTCAGTTAGTGCGAAAAACGAGCAGGGTGTCTTATGGCAATTGCAAGAAAGCGTCAAGTAAGTTTGGTTGATACAAAGTACTATCACTGTATTTCACGCTGTGTTCGTCGCGCATTTTTATGTGGAGAAGACCGTTTTACTGGTCAATCTTACGAGCATCGAC
>NZ_JADYXC010000009.1:0-174255 GCF_015864505.1 Pseudoalteromonas sp. SWYJ118
CTAGAAGCTTACGGAACATTTCAACACCAGTACAAGTAGAACGAGTTGTATCATTGATACCAACAATTTCTACTTCGTCATTGATGCGGATGATACCAGCTTCAACACGACCAGTTACAACAGTACCACGACCCTGGATTGAGAAAACGTCTTCGATAGGCATGATGAAAGGCTTATCGATGTCACGCTCTGGCTCTGGGATGTAAGTATCAAGTGCGTTTGCAAGCTCAACAATCTTATCTTCCCACTCTTTCTCGCCTTCTAACGCTTTAAGCGCAGAACCAGCAATTAGAGGTAAGTCATCACCTGGGAAATCGTATTCTGAAAGAAGTTCACGAACTTCCATTTCTACTAGTTCAAGTAGCTCTTCGTCATCTACCATGTCACATTTGTTCATGAACACGATGATGTAAGGAACGCCAACTTGACGAGAAAGAAGGATGTGCTCACGCGTTTGTGGCATAGGGCCATCAGTCGCAGCAACTACTAAGATCGCGCCGTCCATTTGAGCAGCACCAGTGATCATGTTTTTAACATAATCGGCGTGACCAGGACAATCTACGTGTGCGTAGTGACGTGAAGGAGTATCGTATTCAACGTGAGACGTTGAAATAGTGATACCACGTTCGCGCTCTTCAGGAGCGTTGTCGATTGATGCGAAATCTTTAGCAACACCGCCGTATACTTTTGCAAGTACGTTAGTGATTGCTGCAGTTAGTGTAGTTTTACCGTGGTCAACGTGGCCGATTGTACCAACGTTTACATGCGGTTTTACGCGTTCAAACTTTTCTTTTGCCATCTTAAAAAATTCCTAATAAAGAAATTAAAGCCTGACTCACTATTGAGCCAGACAAGCTAAAATTATATAACAGCGCGAGCTGAAATTATTGTATCTGCAACGTTTTTCGAGGCTTCAGCGTACTTCACAAACTCCATAGAGTATGAGGCACGGCCTTGTGTTGCAGATCGTAAAGCAGTCGCATAACCAAACATTTCAGAAAGAGGAACCTGCGCATTAATTTGCTTAAGTCCACCTAATGCATCTTCCATGCCTTCGATTATGCCGCGGCGACGATTTAAGTCGCCAACTACATCACCCATATTTGAATCAGGAGTGAGTACTTCAACCTTCATTACTGGCTCTAAAAGTACAGGGTCAGCTTTACGCGCCCCATCTCTCATTGCCAGTGAACCTGCTATTTTAAATGCCATTTCATTCGAATCTACATCATGGAATGAACCATCATATAAAGTCGCTTTAACGCCAAGTAATGGGTAGCCTGCCAGTACACCTTGAGACATTTGCTCTTGGATACCTTTGTCTACCGCAGGAACGAACTCTTTAGGAACAGACCCACCTACGGTTTCGTTAACGAACTCGTAAATTGGTGACTCATCATCCGTAATGTCCATCGGTTCAAGTTTAAGCCAAACGTGACCATATTGACCACGACCACCTGACTGACGTATAAACTTCCCTTCAACCTTAACAGTTGAACGAATAGCTTCTCGGTATGAGACCTGCGGCTTACCAACGTTACATTCAACACTGAATTCACGTTTCATACGGTCGACGATGATATCTAGGTGAAGCTCACCCATGCCAGAGATTATAACCTGGCCTGATTCTTCGTCAGTTTGTACGCGAAAAGAAGGGTCTTCAGCAGCTAGTTTACCTAGCGCGATACCCATCTTATCTTGGTCAGCTATAGTGCGAGGCTCAACCGCAATAGAGATTACTGGTTCAGGGAATTCCATACGCTCAAGCGTAATAATAGAATTCGGATCACACAGTGTTTCACCTGTTGTTACGTCTTTAAGACCAATAGCTGCCGCGATGTCGCCTGCGAAAACTTCTTTGATCTCTTCACGAGAGTTTGAATGCATCTGTACGATACGGCCAAGTCGCTCACGCTTACTTTTTACTGGATTATATACCGTGTCACCCTGTTTAACAGTACCAGAGTAAACACGGAAAAAGGTCAAGGTCCCAACGAACGGGTCTGTAGCAATCTTAAATGCGAGTGCAGCAAACGGCGCTTTATCATTAGCAGGACGTTCTTCCTCAGTACCATTTTCTAAGATACCTTGGATTTGTTTCACTTGCTCTGGCGACGGCATATACTCAACAACCCCATCAAGCACAGCTTGAACGCCTTTGTTTTTAAATGCGCTACCACAAGTAACTGGAACAATCTCATTAGCTAATGTTCGTTGGCGTAAAGCATTTTTAATTTCTGCTTCACTTAACTCTTCACCTTCTAAGTATTTATCCATTAGTTCTTCTGTTGCTTCAGCAGCGCTTTCAACTAAATGAGAGCGCCATTCTTCAGCTAATTCCAGAAGTTCTGCCGGTATTGCCTCATATGAAAAAGTCATACCCTGGTCCGCTTCGTTCCAGTTAATCATTTTCATTTTTATGAGGTCAATAACACCTTTAAAGTCGTCCTCAGCGCCTACAGGCAACTGAATTGGAACAGGCGTTGCTCCAAGACGAGATTTCACCTGGCTAACCACAGCTAAGAAGTCAGCGCCCGTGCGATCCATTTTATTTACGAAGATCATTCTCGGAACTTCGTATTTGTTCGCTTGACGCCAAACTGTCTCAGTTTGCGGCTGTACACCAGATGAAGCACAAAGAACAACTACCGCACCATCGAGTACGCGTAAAGAACGCTCTACTTCGATAGTGAAATCTACGTGTCCTGGAGTATCAATAATATTGATACGATGGGCGTCAAATTGAGCGTCCATCCCTTTCCAAAAACACGTTGTTGCAGCAGAAGTGATTGTGATACCACGCTCTTGTTCCTGCTCCATCCAATCCATAGTTGCAGCGCCATCATGTACTTCACCGATCTTATGAGAAAGACCCGTGTAGAACAGAACTCGTTCTGTTGTGGTGGTTTTGCCTGCATCTACGTGAGCTACAATACCTATATTACGATAGCGCTCAAGTGGAGTTGTACGTGCCATATGATCCTCTTAAAGGTTAAAGACAGATTACCAACGGTAATGAGCGAATGCTTTATTCGCTTCAGCCATACGGTGAACGTCTTCACGTTTCTTAACCGCAGTGCCTTTATTATCAGAAGCGTCAACGATTTCTTGAGCTAAACGTAAGCCCATAGATTTTTCGCCACGCTTACGTGCAGCGTCTACTAACCAACGCATACCTAATGCGTTACGACGAACTGGACGTACTTCAACTGGTACTTGATAAGTTGAACCACCAACACGGCGAGATTTAACTTCTACCTGTGGGCGGATGTTATCAAGTGCAGTTTCAAAGATTTCTAGGTGCGACTTGCCTGATTTCTCAGCAGCCACGTCTAGCGCACCATAAACAATTTTTTCAGCAGTAGATTTCTTGCCGTCTAACATCACGATGTTAACGAATTTAGCAAGAAGTTCCGATCCGAACTTAGGATCTGGAAGAATTTTACGTTGACCGATTACGCGTCTTCTAGGCATTTTGTATCTCCGGTTTATTCAGGTTTGCTCTTTCGAGTCAATCACCCAAAACAATAATTATAAATATTTAGTGCTTGGCCTTACTAACGGAAAACAATTAGCCTTTAGGGCGTTTTGCACCGTATTTAGAACGAGCTTGACGACGATCGCTAACGCCTGCACAGTCAAGTGCACCACGAACAGTGTGAAAACGCACACCTGGTAAATCTTTAACACGACCACCACGGATTAGGATTACACTATGCTCTTGAAGGTTATGACCTTCACCGCCAATGTATGAAGTTACTTCGAAACCGTTAGTTAAACGTACACGTGCTACTTTACGTAACGCCGAGTTTGGTTTCTTAGGTGTAGTTGTATATACGCGAGTACATACACCGCGCTTTTGCGGACACGCTTTTAGTGCAGCTGAGTTACTTTTCGTAACCTTGCTACGGCGTGGCTTACGCACTAGCTGGTTAATAGTTGCCATTTAAATAGCTCCTGAAATTAAAATTACTACTGAAAAAAATAAAAAATCCGCCCTTTATTTACGAGCCTGCATTAAGCACACAAGTAAATGGGTGGCGGAATTTTAATGAGCAAAGTTTGACCTGTCAACCTAAACTAACCGCAAGACAGCATATAACTGACTTGCGATCACTTAATCTATTGATTAAGAACAGTTTATTGATTTCCAGACAAATCAGCATTTAGAGCGTCTGTAAGTGCTTGAGTTGCCTCTTCTGCACTTACTGTTTGCTCTTCTACTACTACTTTGCTTTGTTTACGGCGAGCCATACGTTCTTGATGATACGCAAAACCGGTACCGGCTGGGATCAAACGACCCACAATTACGTTTTCTTTAAGACCGCGAAGCTCATCGCTCTTACCATTCACTGCCGCATCTGTAAGAACACGTGTTGTCTCTTGGAAAGACGCTGCAGAGATGAAAGATTCTGTTGCTAGTGATGCTTTTGTGATACCCATTAACTGGATTTCAAACTTAGCTGGTATCTTACCTTGTTTTTCAAGGTCACGGTTTGCGATATTAACGCGCGCCACTTCGATTTGTTCACCGGCTAAGAAGTCAGTATCACCGCCGTGCATAATGGTACATTTACGTAACATTTGACGGATAATTGTTTCAATGTGCTTGTCATTGATCTTAACGCCTTGCAAACGGTAAACCTCTTGCACTTCG
This sequence comes from Pseudoalteromonas sp. SWYJ118, assembly GCF_015864505.1. Lineage (NCBI taxonomy): Bacteria > Pseudomonadati > Pseudomonadota > Gammaproteobacteria > Alteromonadales > Pseudoalteromonadaceae > Pseudoalteromonas > Pseudoalteromonas sp. SWYJ118. The sequence continues at coordinate 4,658 of NZ_JADYXC010000009.1, forward strand.
TTAACGATATAGTTAGCAACATGAGTCACACCACGTAGGCGTAAGATGTCATGCGGTGATTCAGGACCATCGGCGATAACTTCACCTTTAGACACTTGCTCACCTTCAAACACGTTAAGTTGACGCCATTTAGGAATCATCTCTTCGTAATGATCACCTTCAGCTGGAGTAATAACTAAACGCTTCTTACCTTTAGTCTCTTTACCGAAGCTAATTGTACCAGTTACTTCAGCTAATATAGCTGGTTCTTTTGGCTTACGAGCTTCAAATAAGTCGGCTACGCGTGGTAGACCACCCGTGATATCACGAGTTTTCGAACCTTCTTGCGGAATACGTGCTAACACGTCACCTGGGTTTGCTGTAACGCCGTCAATAACTTCAATCGTCGTGAATGAAGGAAGACGTGTTTCTTGCAGACCGCGCTCTTCACTTTCGATGATAAGCTTTGGTTCTTTCGTATTTACTTTAGCAAGATCTTTTACAACTACACGGGTTAAACCAGTTAGTTCATCAGTCTGTGCTTCAGTATTTGAATCATCGATATCGCTGAACGATACTTTTGACTTATGCTCAAGAACGATTGGGTGACTATGCGGGTCCCAAGTAGCAACGATGTCGTTACCTTGAACTTCCGTATTGTCTTGCACTGTTAATACCGCACCGTAAGGTACTTTATAGCGCTCTTTCTCACGACCATGACTATCAATGATAGTAATTTCCGTAGAACGAGAAGTAATAACAATCTTACCGTCTGTGTTAAGTACGTACTTAGAGTTATGAAGTTTTAATGTACCGTTAGTTTTAACTTGTACATTATTTTCTGCAGATGCTCTAGATGCCGCACCACCGATGTGGAAGGTACGCATTGTTAACTGTGTACCTGGCTCACCGATTGACTGTGCCGCGATAACACCCACTGATTCACCAGCGTTGATGATATGACCACGTGCTAGGTCACGACCGTAACAGTTAGCACAAACACCAAAGTCATTATCACACGTGATAACAGAACGTACGCGAACTTCATCTACTGAGTGCTCTTCTAAAAGGTCACACAGTTTTTCGTCTAGCATGATATTACGTTCAACAAGTACTGTATTAGTACCTGGAATTACAATATCTTCAGCAACAACACGACCTAGAACACGTTCACGAAGTGGTTCTACAACATCACCACCTTCAATAAGCGGTTTCATTGTTAAGCCATCTTCTGTACCACAGTCATCTTCATTGATTACCAAATCTTGTGCAACGTCTACTAGACGACGCGTTAGGTAACCCGAGTTTGCTGTTTTAAGTGCTGTATCGGCAAGACCTTTACGCGCACCATGCGTTGAGATGAAGTACTGAAGTACGTTTAGACCTTCACGGAAGTTAGCTGTGATTGGCGTCTCGATGATTGAACCATCTGGACGTGCCATTAGACCACGCATACCCGCCAACTGACGAATCTGTGCAGCACTACCACGAGCACCTGAGTCGGCCATCATAAACACTGAGTTAAATGACGGTTGCTCTACTTCTTCACCTTGTGCATTGATAACTGTGTCTTTCGACAAGTTAGACATCATCTCACGTGATAAGTTTTCGTTTACACGTGACCAGATATCGATAACTTTGTTGTACTTTTCACCAGCCGTTACAAGACCTGATTGGAATTGTTGGTTGATTTCAGTAACTTCAGCTTCAGCTGATTCAATTATCTGTGCTTTAACCGGTGGGATAACTAAGTCATCAATACCGATAGAAACACCTGACTTCATTGCATAATGGAAACCGGTGTACATAACTTGGTCAGCAAAGATAACTGTATCTTTAAGACCTAAACGACGGTAACACTCATTCAATAAGCCAGAAATCTGCTTTTTACCTAGCGGCTGGTTGATTGACGCAAACGGCATGCCTTTAGGTAAAATTAGAGACAGAATTGCACGACCAACAGTTGTATCGATAACAGTGATAGTGTCTTCTACTACGCCGTCTTCGTTTTTAACTGATTGACTAATACGTACTTTCACGATTGCGTGAAGGTCTGCATTGCCACTGCGGTATGCTTTTTCTGCTTCTTTTGGATCTTTAAATATCGCGCCTTCGCCTTTAGCGTTAATGCGGTCACGAGTCATGTAATAAAGACCCAATACAACATCCTGTGAAGGAACGATGATTGGCTCACCATTCGCAGGAGATAGAATGTTGTTTGTTGACATCATCAATGCACGAGCTTCAAGCTGCGCTTCGATTGTTAACGGTACGTGTACCGCCATTTGGTCACCATCGAAATCGGCGTTGTACGCCGCACATACTAATGGATGCAAATGAATTGCTTTACCTTCGATAAGCACAGGCTCAAACGCTTGGATACCCAAACGGTGAAGTGTTGGTGCACGGTTAAGTAATACTGGATGTTCACGAATTACTTCGTCAAGTACATCCCATACTTCCGGAACTTCACGTTCAACCATCTTCTTAGCAGCTTTGATTGTCGTAGCCATGCCGCGACGTTCTAGTTTGCCATAGATGAATGGTTTGAATAGCTCTAGTGCCATCTTCTTAGGAAGACCACATTGGTGAAGCTTAAGTGTAGGACCAACTGTGATTACAGAACGGCCTGAATAATCTACACGCTTACCAAGTAGATTCTGACGGAAACGACCTTGCTTACCCTTGATCATATCAGCAAGAGATTTAAGAGGACGTTTGTTAGAACCTGTAATTGCACGACCACGACGACCGTTATCAAGTAGCGCATCTACCGCTTCTTGTAACATACGTTTTTCGTTGCGTACAATAATGTCTGGTGCTGCTAAATCTAGTAGACGTTTAAGACGGTTATTACGGTTAATAACACGACGGTAAAGGTCATTTAGATCAGATGTCGCAAAACGACCACCGTCTAATGGTACTAATGGGCGTAGATCAGGTGGCAATACTGGAAGTACTGTCATGATCATCCACTCAGGGTTATTACCTGATTGGTGGAACGATTCCATTAACTTAAGACGTTTAGTGATTTTTTTACGCTTAGTTTCAGAGTTAATTGTTGGTAACTCTTCACGCATCTCAGCAATTAATTGAGCAAGATCAAGTTCACGAAGCAAGTCTAAAACTGCTTCAGCACCCATCTTAGCTTCAAATTCATCACCATGCTCTTCTAGTGAATCTAAGTATTCTTCTTCACCTAATAGCTGACCACGCTCAAGCGTTGTCATACCAGGCTCAGTTACTACGAATGATTCGAAGTAAAGAACACGTTCAATATCACGAAGCGTCATATCTAGCATTAAGCCAATACGTGACGGTAATGATTTTAAAAACCATATATGTGCAACTGGGCTCGCAAGGTCGATATGACCCATACGATCGCGTCGCACTTTAGTGAGTGTTACTTCAACGCCACACTTTTCACAGATCACACCACGGTGTTTAAGGCGTTTATATTTACCACATAAACACTCATAATCTTTCACTGGGCCGAAAATACGGGCACAGAATAAGCCATCGCGCTCAGGCTTGAAAGTACGGTAGTTAATAGTCTCAGGTTTCTTTACTTCACCGAATGACCATGAACGAACCATGTCTGGTGAAGCAAGACCAATGCGAATTGCATCGAATTCTTCGGTCTTATTTTGTTGCTTCAGAAACTTAAGTAAGTCTTTCACCTTAGCTCTCCTGTCGGAGTTAATCTTGAGGACGGATAATTTCGTCCCTACATTCTATTCAGCCGTAACAGATGCTGCAGCGTTAACTGCAGCATCTAATTGGCTTAATTTTCTTCCAACTCGATGTTGATACCCAGTGAGCGGATTTCTTTCAACAATACGTTGAACGATTCTGGCATACCTGGTTCCATTTTATGGTTACCATCAACGATGTTTTTATACATCTTAGTACGACCGTTCACGTCATCCGATTTCACTGTTAGCATTTCTTGTAGAGTGTAAGCAGCACCGTAAGCTTCAAGTGCCCATACTTCCATCTCACCAAAACGCTGGCCACCGAACTGGGCTTTACCACCCAGCGGCTGCTGAGTAACAAGGCTGTAAGAACCAGTAGAACGTGCATGCATTTTATCATCAACTAAGTGATTCAATTTAAGCATGTACATGTAACCAACAGTTACTTGACGTTCAAACTGATCGCCAGTACGGCCATCATAAAGTGTAACCTGACCACTACGAGGATAGCCCGCAAGCTCAAGCATGTCTTTGATTTCGCTTTCTTTCGCGCCATCAAATGCAGGAGTAGCTATTGGTAAACCACCTTTTAAGTTTTCAGCTAGACGACGAATTTCGTCATCAGTAAAGCTAGCAATATCTACAACTTGGCGAGATTCGCCAATTTCGTATGCTTGCTTGATGAAGTCACGTAGCTCATGAAGCTCACGTTGTTCTTTCATCATCTCTTCAATACGTTCACCGATACCACGTGCAGCAAGACCCATATGTGTTTCAAGGATCTGACCGATGTTCATACGTGATGGTACACCTAGTGGATTCAATACGATATCTACCGTACGACCTTTGTCATCGTAAGGCATATCTTCTACTGGTACGATAGTCGAGATAACACCTTTGTTACCATGACGACCCGCCATTTTATCACCCGGTTGGATACGACGTTTAACAGCTAGGTATACTTTAACAATCTTAAGTACGCCTGGTGCTAAGTCATCACCTTGGGTAATTTTACGACGTTTGTTTTCAAACTTCTTATCGTATTCAGCTTTAAGCTCATCGTATTGTGCAGCTAGTTGCTCAAGCTCAGCTTGCTTGTCTTCTTCAGCAAGACTTTGCGTAAGTACTTTTTCAGCATTTAGAGATGCAAGTTTATCTTCATCAAAACCAGCAGCTATAAGTAGCTTACGTGCACGGTCTAAAACGCCTGCTTCTAAAATACGGAACTCTTCGTTGAAGTCTTTCTTCGCTTCGCGAAGCTGCATGTCTTCAACTTCTAACGCGCGTTTATCTTTTTCAACACCATCACGGGTGAAAACTTGCACGTCAATTACAGTACCAGTTACAGAATTTGGTACACGTAAAGAGCTGTCTTTAACGTCAGACGCTTTTTCGCCGAAGATAGCACGCAGTAGCTTCTCTTCAGGTGTAAGCTGTGTTTCGCCTTTAGGAGTCACTTTACCTACTAGGATATCGCCGCCTTTAACTTCAGCACCAATATATACAACGCCTGATTCATCAAGCTTGCCTAGTGCAGATTCACCCACGTTCGGGATATCTGCTGTGATCTCTTCTGGACCTAATTTAGTATCACGGGCAACACACTGTAGCTCTTGAATATGGATAGTCGTTAGACGATCTTCTTCAACTACGCGCTCAGATAACAAGATTGAATCTTCGAAGTTATAACCGTTCCATGGCATGAATGCCACGCGAAGGTTTTGACCAAGGGCTAAATCACCTAAGTCAGTCGAAGGACCATCTGCTAACACGTCACCACGAGTAACCGGTTCGCCAACCATACAAGTTGGTTTTTGGTTAATACATGTATTTTGGTTTGAACGTGTGTATTTGGTTAAGTTGTAGATGTCGATGCCCGCTTCACCAGGGATGCGTTCTTCTTCATGTACATTTACAACGATGCGACTTGCGTCAGCATACATTACTTCACCACCACGTTTAGCAACGATAGTTACACCAGAGTCTTTCGCTAGTGTTAACTCAATACCAGTACCTACTAACGGCTTATCCGCTTTCAATGTTGGTACTGCTTGACGTTGCATGTTTGAACCCATCAATGCACGGTTAGCATCATCGTGTTCTAGGAACGGGATAAGTGCTGCCGCTACAGAGATCACCTGTTGTGGTGATACATCCATATACTGCTGGTCCATGCGACCCATAAAGGTAGATTCACCTTTGTGACGACATGGGATAAGTTCATCAACAAACTCATTGGTTTCAGTTAAGTTTGAATTCGCCTGTGCGATAACAAACTGACCTTCTTCAATGGCTGATAAATAATCAACTTCATCAGTTACAACACCGTCTACCACTTTGCGGTAAGGTGTTTCTAAGAAACCGTAGTCATTTGTACGTGCGTACGTAGACAATGAGTTAATTAGACCGATGTTTGGACCCTCAGGAGTCTCGATTGGACATACGCGACCATAGTGAGTTACGTGAACGTCACGTACTTCAAAGCCTGCACGTTCACGAGTTAGACCGCCCGGACCTAATGCAGAGATACGACGTTTATGCGTAACTTCTGATAGTGGGTTATTTTGGTCCATAAACTGTGATAACTGAGACGAGCCGAAGAACTCTTTAACCGCTGCCGAAATAGGCTTAGCGTTAATAAGATCTTGTGGCATTATCGCGTCAAGGTCACCTAAGCTTAAACGCTCACGTACAGCACGTTCAACACGTACTAGACCAACACGGAATTGGTTCTCAGCCATTTCGCCAACACTACGTATACGACGGTTGCCTAAGTGATCGATATCATCAACATCGCCTTGACCGTTACGAATAGCAATTAATACTTTCATAACAGACACGATGTCTTCTTTGCTTAATGTACCAGGGCCTGTGTCTGTATCGTAACCAACACGGCTATTGAACTTCATACGACCTACAGTAGATAAGTCATAACGTTCTTCAGAGAAGAACAAGTTCTGGAATAAGGCTTCAGCCGCGTCTTTCGTCGGTGGCTCGCCTGGGCGCATCATGCGGTAAATTTCTACTAGTGCTTCTAAACGGCTGCTTGCAGAGTCAATGTTCAAAGTATTTGACATGTAAGCACCGCTGTCCACTTCATTGATATATAACGTATCAATTTTAGTGTAACCGGCTTTAACCAATTCAGCCATTAGCTCTAGAGTTAGCTCGTCATTTGCATTTGCAATAACTTCACCAGTTGACTCATCAACATAGTTTTTAGCTACAATACGGCCAATGATGTACTCATGTGGTACTTCTAATTGCTTAATGCCTTTCTTCTCGATGCTCTTGATGTGGCGAGCCGTAACACGACGACCGCTTTCAACAAATACTTCACCGTCTTCGCTCTTGATATCAAAAGCGGCAGTTTCACCACGTAAACGCGAAGGTACAAGTTCCATAAGAACTTTACCGTTCGTTACTTCAAACGTAGTGTTATCGAAGAACATATCTAGGATTTGTTCGCTAGAATAATCTAGTGCACGTAGGATGATAGACGCCGGTAATTTACGACGGCGGTCAATACGTACATATAAGTTATCTTTTGCATCAAATTCGAAGTCTAACCATGAACCACGGTAAGGTATAACGCGTGCGTTATATAATACTTTACCCGATGAATGGGTTTTACCGCGGTCGTTATCAAAGAATACACCAGGGCTACGGTGTAGCTGAGAAACGATAACACGCTCTGTACCATTGATTACAAAAGTACCGGTATCTGTCATGAGCGGAATTTCGCCCATGTAAACTTCTTGCTCTTTAATGTCTTTAACTGTGCCTGGTGCTTCTTTGTCCATAACAACAAGACGCAGTTTCACGCGAAGTGGAGCAGAATAAGTCACACCGCGAATTTGACATTCTTTTACATCGAAAACTGGCTCACCAATACGGTAACTTACGTATTGAAGCTCAGAATTTCCCGAGTAGCTTTTAATAGGGAACACAGAACGGAAGGCAGCTTCCAAACCATGATCGCCATCAGCGTCCGGCACTAAGAATTTTTTAAACGATTCTAACTGTGTAGACAGTAAAAAAGGTATATCCAAAACTTGTGGACGTTTACCAAAATCCTTACGGATACGTTTCTTTTCAGAATAAGAGTAAGCCATGGGGTTCCTCAGCTTGCTGATCTTTGACCCGACCTGTTCTTGTAAGAACAGACTTAACTGGCAGCTATGCCAAGATTTTACAACATTTAACTGTTGTTCTAATTAGATCCCACTTTAACACTAGCAAACTATAAAGCGTTGAAAGTAAAGAAAAAATCAGATTTTATTTGAACTAAAAGAGTGCATCACTCTATAGCGCAAAAAGGCCGGTGATTAAATAATCACCAGCCCTTGCCTGATTTCTCAGGCAGCGAACTTAGCAAAAGCTAAATTACTTAACCTCAACTTCAGCACCAGCTTCAGTAAGATCTTTTGCAAGTGCTTCAGCTTCTTCTTTAGATACACCTTCTTTAACAGGTGTAGGAGCAGCTTCAACAAGAGCTTTCGCTTCTTTAAGGCCAAGGCCAGTTGCGCTACGAACAGCTTTGATTGCAGAAACCTTGTTAGCGCCAGCGCCAGTAAGGATTACGTCAAATTCTGTTTTCTCTTCAGCAGCTTCAGCAGCTGGACCAGCTACCATTGCAGCTGCAGCAGTTACGCCGAATTTTTCTTCCATTGCTTCGATAAGAGCAACAACGTCCATTACTGACATTTCAGCAATTGCGTCAAGGATTTGGTCTTTAGATACAGACATTACAAATTTCCTAATAATTAACGGACATTACGTCCAAATAAATTTTACACCGAAAGTGATTAAACAGCTTAAAATTAAGCAGCTTGCTCTTCTTTCTGTACACGTACTGCTTCAATTGTTTTACACAATTTGCCAGCAGACGCTTCTTTCATAGCACTCATTAAGCGTGCAACAGCTTCATCGTATGTAGGTAATGTAGCAAGCATTGCTGCATCAACAACATTTCCTTCAAAAGCGGCCGTTTTAAGCTCGAATTTCTCATTCTTTTTCGCGAAATCTGAAAAGATACGCGCAGCAGCACCTGGGTGCTCTGATGAGAAAGCGATTAAGCTTGGACCAACAAATGAATCAGAAAGACACTCAAAATCTGTTCCTTCAAGAGCACGTTTTGCTAAAGTGTTACGGACAACTTTCATCCAAACACCATTTGCACGAGCTTCTTTACGAAGGGCAGTGATTGCGCCAACTGTTACACCACGAGAATCTGCAACAACTGCAGATAGAGCACCATTGGCTGCTTCGTTGACTTCAGCAACTATTGCTTTTTTGCCTTGAAGATTTAAAGCCATGGGTGTTACTCCTGGTTTAATGGGGATACCGATTATCGGATTCCCCTGTTCTACTCTTCCCTACCAAACAAGGTAGAGATGCTTTTTACGGCGAGAGCCAGAAGGATTAGGAAAAATCTATCTGGGGTCTACACCGTCTACGTAGGTGAATATTAAGGCCGAAGCCACCTACGGTCTTGGACGGAAGCCCAATTTATCGTTAACCCCGAAGGCTTAACGAAATTATGGACTTCAACCCGAATTCTTTACTTTGCCAATTAATAAATTAATCAACAAAATGGCGCGAAATTATAGTACAAATTTCACGCCATGTAAACACTAATTAAGCTACAGTTGTGCTTAAAGTGCCTTGGTCAACAGAAACGCCTGCGCCCATTGTTGTAGAGATAGTTACTTTCTTCAAGTAAACACCTTTAGCTTGAGAAGGTTTAGCCTTCTTAAGCGCAACAATTAGAGACTCAAGGTTTTGTTGTAATTGCTCTGCAGTGAAATCAACCTTACCAATAGTAGTATGGATGATGCCATTTTTGTCATTACGGTAACGTACTTGACCTGCTTTAGCATTTTTAACTGCTTCTGCAACGTTAGGCGTTACAGTACCAGTTTTAGGGTTTGGCATTAGACCACGTGGGCCTAAGATTTGACCTAGTTGACCAACAACACGCATAGCGTCTGGTGATGCAACAACAACGTCAAAGTTCATCTCGCCTTTTTTAACTAGTTCAGCAAGATCTTCCATGCCTACTAATTCAGCACCGGCTTCTTTTGCAGCTTCTGCATTAGCGCCTTGTGTGAATACAGCAACACGAACGTCACGACCAGTACCGTTAGGTAGTACAGTAGCACCACGAACGTTTTGATCAGATTTACGAGCATCGATACCAAGGTTAACGGCAACGTCAACACTTTCTACGAATTTAGCTGTCGCTAACTCTTTTAAAAGAGCAACTGCTTCATTGATTTCGTAATCTTTTGTTACTTCCACTTTTTCGCGGATAGTACGCATACGTTTAGTTAATTTAGCCATTTCTTAGTCCTCTACGTTCAAGCCCATCGCACGCGCAGAACCTGCGATAGTGCGAACCGCTGCGTCCATATCGGCAGCTGTAAGGTCAGTTCGTTTTGTCTCAACAATTTCTTCAAGTTGAGCACGAGTTACTGTGCCTACTTTATCAGTGTTAGGACGGCCTGAGCCTGACTTGATACCAGCAGCTTTCTTAAGTAAGTAAGCAGCAGGTGGCGTTTTCATGTCGAACGTAAATGAACGGTCACCGTAAACAGAGATCACTACAGGAACTGGAGCGCCTTTTTCGATAGACTCTGTACGTGCGTTAAACGCTTTACAGAATTCCATGATGTTTACACCGTGTTGACCTAGTGCAGGACCTACTGGAGGACTAGGATTAGCCATACCAGCGGCAACTTGTAGCTTGATTAGAGCTTCAACTTTTTTAGCCATTATAAATACCTCATTTGGTGGGTCTCAGCCTTGTGCGCGCGAGGACGCGTACTCTAACGGCTTCCCAGTTTAAAAATTGGTTTCGTACTTTTTGCACAGTAAAAATAAATTTTACCTTAATACAAAAAGGCCGCTGATTATAAGTTAATCAGCGGCCTTTTTCAAGCTTCATGCCAAAATTTAAATAAAAATTAGCGAAGCTTTTTTAATCAATTACTTATCTTGCTCAACTTGACCGAATTCAAGCTCAACTGGCGTAGAACGACCAAAAATAAGTACAGATACTTTTACGCGGCTCTTTTCGTAGTCAACTTCTTCAACTACACCACTGAAATCTGCAAATGGTCCGTCTGTAACGCGAACAACTTCACCTGGTTCAAATAATGTAGCAGGTTTAGGTGCTTCAGCATTTTCTTGAAGGCGATTAAGAATGCGTTCTGCTTCTTTAGGAGTTATTGGAGCAGGACGATCAGACGTTCCACCAATAAAGCCCATTACACGTTCAGTGCTGTTCACTAAGTGCCAGCTTGCGTCATTCATATCCATTTGTACTAATACATAACCTGGAAAGAATTTACGCTCAGATTTACGCTTTTGGCCAGCGCGCATCTCAACAACTTCTTCAGTTGGTACTAGTATCTCACCAAAGCTCGATTCAAGACCTTCGATTTTAATGTGTTCAGTTAACGTTTGAGCTACACGCTTTTCGTAACCAGAAAAGGCTTGTACTACATACCAACGTAACTTAATTTCTTTGTTCTCGTTCTCATCCGACATGGGATCAGATCTCCAATCCAGTTAAAAAGCCTACAGCGCGGAATAAAATGCCATCTAATCCCCAAAGGATAAGTGCCATAATCACTGTTGCAACCATTACAATTAATGTCGTGTGGGTAGTTTCTTGGCGCGTTGGCCAAATAACTTTGCGTACTTCAATTCGAGCTTCTTTAGCGAAAGCAAGAAAGTTACGTCCCTTAAATGTTTGCGAGGCAATTGCTAATCCGGCCGCTATTGCAACAACAACGCCGATAGCACGTAGTAGTACAGATTGATCTGCATACATGTGATTACCAACAACTGCGCCTGCAAGTAGCGCGATTGCTACTAACCACTTTACTGACTCCATCGCACTTGATGGTGTTTCTACATTCGTGCTCATAATATTATTACCTTAACTACAGACACAACAACCCTACACTACGGTAAGGTTAATCCATTAAAATCTAAACTTAAAAACAGACTTAATTTAAACCGGTTTTTAATCTCAGACTACTCAAACCACAAGTAAAACTGGCAGGGGCGGAGAGATTCGAACTCCCAACCATCGGTTTTGGAGACCGCTGTTCTACCAATTGGAACTACGCCCCTGCAAAGTGGATGCCTATTATACTTACGCAGTCCATTAACACAAGCCTAAAAGATACCCACATTGGAAAATCTCGGCATTGCATTAAAAAATCAATCTTAACATTGATTAAAAAGCAGTTTATGATTGTCCAAATTATAGGGACTCACAATTAGATGGGAAGTCTGTGAAAGCAATAAAAACAATCATAAGATATAAAATTATTAGCTTTTTATTATTATTTCATATTAGTTCTTATGCCCTGCCATTGTACTTAGATACATATACAAATGAACAAGGTTTATCACAAAATTCAATTACCTGCAGTACCACTGATGAAAAAGGGTTTCATTGGTTTGCTACCCAAGGTGGCTTAAACCGATTTGATGGGTATGAATTTAAGCACTATAAATTCAATCCTTCACAACCTAGTATTTCGGGAAATTGGATTACGGACTGCCTGAATTTAGGAAACGGCCACATTTGGTTTGCGACAACAAGTAATGGACTTAACTTATTAAATACTGAAACAGGAAGTTTTAGTGTTTTTAACCAGTACTCAGCTCCTCCTATTACAAATGAACGTATTTCATCAATTTCTTCTAATTCGCCACAAATCATTTGGATTGGTCACGATAAAGGGCAACTTACTCGTTTAGATACATACACAGGTACTACCGAATTATTTTCTTATCAGGGCACGAATCACTTAAATGTTGTTTTTAAGGATGTGCTTTTTGATGATCAAAAAAACCTTTGGTTAGCAAGTAGTATCGGGCTGATTAAGTTCGATACACAAACACATCGGTTCGAACATATATCTAATAGCCCTGAACAGCTCTGGCAATTAAAAAAAGTAACAAACGGCAAATTTATTATAGGAGGTAAGACTGGTCTAAGTGTTTTTGACTCAAACACACTCGCATTTTATAACTTTGAGCAACTCAAAAATGTTTGGGTCACAGATATACTTTTTGATGATGAAAAAAAATTATGGGTAAGCACTTATGGTCATGGTCTTTATTACCAAGCTACAGATAATTTATTAAGTAGCGAGTTTCGTCAACTTACTCACTCTCCAGATTTAAAACATGGCTTAGCTAACGATCACCTATTATCACTTTACCAAGACCCTCAAGGCATTATTTGGATTGGTACAGACGGCTATGGATTACATCGCTATGATAAAAGGCAGACTCAGTTTGGTCATCAAAAACATCAAAGCAATAACCCAGCTTCTATCTCGAATGACTTTGTAAGAGCAATACTCAAAGACAGTAACAACTTACTTTGGGTGGGTACGCGCGACGGACTTAACAAACAAACTGACACAGGATTTAAACGCTATAAAACAGATAAAAATCAAGATATAGGCTTAACTAATAACAATATATTTAGTCTTTATGAAGATGCCAATAAACGCGTATGGATAGGCACATACGGAGGTGGTTTACTGCTTTACAACCCAATTAATGATAACTTTTCGGCTTTTACTGTGCAAAGCCATCAACTCAGTAGTAACCGTATTTATGCAATCGAAGGTGATCTAAGTGGTAATTTATGGCTGGGCAGTAACGAAGGCTTAACGCGATTTAATCCCGATACTTTACAGGTTACAAATTTTAAATACACCGCAGATAAAAATAGTATCTCAAATAATACTGTTTTTAGTATTACTTATGACAGCGACAACAACGCTATATGGGCAGGAACCCGCGCAGGGTTAAATAAACTTTCTTTACATGATGAAACATTCACCCATTACCAAAGCGATCTTAAAAAGCCTAACAGTTTAACGCATGACATGGTTACATCCTTGCATTTACAAGATAAAAACACTTTATGGGTAGGTACTTTTGGCGGGCTCAATAAGTTAAATATCCAAACAAACAAAGTAATAAACATTACAGAGTTTGATGGCTTACTTAACGATAATATTTTTGCAATTAAACAAGATAGCAGCGGTTACTTGTGGCTAAGCAGCAACCAAGGCCTAACCCGTTACGCTCCTCAAACCCAACAAATGCAGCATTTTTTACCCGCAAACGGTATACAGCATCATTCTTTTATTTTAGGTGCCGCTTTTCAAGCCGATGACGGCGAGCTATTTTTTGGTGGTATTAACGGTTTTAATCAATTTGATCCGTTAAAGCTGACTCTAGCAACTCAACCCCCAGAACCCGTTATTACAGACTTACTTATTTTTAACCAGTCAGTCGGGACACAGCAATATATAAAAAACAAGACCCAAACGGCTAAGCTTATAAGCTATACAGACAAACTCTTTTTTAAAGAAGAAGATGGTGTTATCGGCTTTAAATTTTCTGCTTTAAACAGTGCAGAGCCCCCTTCTCAATACCAATATGCTTACAAGTTAGCTGGGTTAGATAAGCAGTTTTTATACGCAAACAAAAACCAGAGGCAAGTTAGTTATTCTCAACTTCCCGCTGGAAGCTATCACTTTATTGTAAAAGTTAAAGATCAATACGGTCAATGGAGTGATGATAAAACAATGGTTGCGCTTAAAGTTACTCCACCTTGGTGGAAGAACAATGTTGCCTATGTAACTTACATCATTATCGTATTATTTATAATGTGGTTAATTATAACAGCAAGGTATAGAGCTAACGTTGCAGAGCAAGCAAACTTAAAAGAGAAAGAACTTAGCAACTTAAAAACCCAACTATTAGATAATGTTAGCCATGAACTTAAAACACCATTGAGCTTAATATTAGCGCCACTTGAGAGTTTACAAAAAAGCCATAAGGATTCAGACACCCAACAAAAACTAGCGATGATTCAACGTAATAGCTATAAGCTATTGGATCAAATAAACCAACTTTTACAGCTCAGCCAGCGCCCAAGCACAGCAGTGAAACACGTCACACCCTATGCTATAAAGCCGGTAGTTGAACAATTAATTGAAGATTTCACCCCTTTATTTAAACAAAAAAATATTACGTTCAAGTTTGAAGATTTAACACAAAAAACTATTCCCATTAAATTAGAGCTAAATCATACAATTTCTATTATCAGTAACTTATTGAGTAACGCACAAAAATACACTCCAAACACTGGCAAAGTATTACTTCAGCTATTAACTCAAAAACAAACATTAATCATCACAGTCTCAGATACTGGTGTTGGTATAGATAAAGAGCACCTTGAGACCGTTTTTCAACGATTTACACGCATAGATACGAGTAATCAAAGTGGTAGCGGTATTGGCTTAGCGCTGGTGAAGCAGCTAGTTGAGCAATATGGAGGAACTATTGAACTTAAAAGTGAATTAAACAAAGGAAGTTGTTTTACTGTTTCACTCCCAACAACTCAAACAGACGAAACCTCTAACCTCACTGCTCTTGCTGTGTCTAAAAACAATAATTTATGTGCAGTAAAAAGTAATAAGATTCTTATTATTGAAGACAACGATGAAATGCGTGATTTAATAACGTCACTATTTATTAGTAGCTTCACGTGTATAAGTGCAGCTAACGGAGAGCTAGGTTTAGCTTTATGTAAAAACGAAATGCCTGACTTGGTAATAAGTGATGTAATGATGCCTGTTATGGATGGCTATCAGTTTATTAAAGCACTGCGCAGCGACACGGCTATTAGCCATATTCCGGTGTTATTACTTTCAGCAAAGGCAGATACGCATAGTAAATTAAAGGGCCTAGACTTACTTGCTGATGACTATTTGAGTAAACCTTTTGAGCCGCAGCTGTTACTCAGCCGCGTTCAAGGGTTATTAACGATTAGAGAAGTACTTAATCAACATTTAAAACAACAACTACCTGCTTTATCACAAACAACCCAGCTCGACCCACAAATGGCGCAAAGTAAAGATTATGTATTTACCGAGCGTGTAAAAACGACAGTAAAAGAGCATTACCAAGACGAAGCATTTAGCGTAGAAGAATTTGCAGCAGCGCTCTACCTTAGCCCTCGCGCTTTACAATTAAAAATGAAAGCCTTGTACAACCTAACACCAAGCGATTACATTCGAAATATTCGTTTAGAATTTGCACAAGAGCTTTTAAAAAATAGTGAGCTTGCAATTGGTCTAGTAGCACAGCAAGTTGGCTTTAATTCACAAAGCTACTTTGCCCGGTGCTTTAAAGCAAAATATAATATGTCCCCAAAACAGTTTCGCGAACAATCCTGATAAATTTCGCCTGTGTGACTAAACATTTCGCACCAGTACTATTATTAACCTACTGATTTAACTAAATTAACATGAATTTAAATATTAAAGGAAATGCACTGCATTTCCCTTGAGCATATTAATTAAGGACAGTCATATGTTAAAAGCACCACAAAAACTATTATTAACGGCACTATTAACTGCCACTCTTAGCGCTTGTCAAAGCACCTCCACAAATGTTACGTCAGGTCAAAATTCACCAGACATAAACACTGTCGCCCAAGAACAATACAATGGGCCTAAAGCTCGTATTGCTGTTGCACGCTTTACCGACAAATCAAACAACTCAAAATGGTGGCGTAAAGAAATAGGCGACGGTATGGCTGATCAATTAACTACGGCACTTGTATCAACAAATCGCTTTATTGTTTTAGAGCGCCAAGCGCTTGATGCTGTTTTATCAGAACAAGACCTAGCAGCCTCAGGTCGCGTTAGTGCATCATCGGGTGCCGCTTATGGTGAGATTGAAGGCGCTGAAATAGTCGTTATTGCAGCGGTAACTGAATTTGATGACGATAGCTCTGGTGCAAGTGTTGGCAGTGGCGGCTTTATGGGTGATGTATTTAGCTCTGTATCCGCTGGTTTCTCAGGCTCGCATATGGCGATTGATCTTCGTCTAATAGATACACGCACATCACGCATTTTAGCTGCAACAAGTGTTGAAGGTGGCAGTAAAGATTTTGACTTTACTGGAGCCGCAACCAACTTTGGTGGCGCACTTGTTGGCGGTAATATTAGTGGATGGTCTGATACCCCTAAAGAAAAAGCCCTTCGTGAAGTTATTATTAAAGCGGTTGAGTTTTTAGAAACTAAAATTCCAGATACTTACTATCGCTATAACAGTAATAACACTTTAGCATCGGGTTACACTGCGCCGCCACCGGCAGCTGTACAAGCAAAAACAGCCAGCAAGAGCGCTGTAACAGTCGATGTACCCACTCATAGAATGCCACATTATGAAAAGATGGATTTAGCAATGTCGCGCCTAAGCTTGGTATGTTTGGGTTACCTAAGAAACCAGCCTGATTACGAAGAATTCGAAACACAGGATGTTGAGTACGATCGTAAAACAGTTATCGCACTTCGTGAGTACCAGCAAGACAAAAAACTAAAGGTAACGGGTTTAGCTGATGAAACAACTAAAAAATCACTTGATGATAGTGGTTGTATTGCTAAAACGAACAAATCAAGCCTCGAAAGTATAAGCAACATGTTTAAGTTTAATTAATAAATATTATCTTTAAGTTTAAAATGAAAAACGGCTGTTACTTAGAGCCGTTTTTCAATCTATACGTAATAACTCACCACGATAAAAATCACACACTAACCAAATTTGCTCAAATTGATAGGTTCTTGGAAAGTTAAGGTCATTGATCACAGCTTCAAAGTCAGCTTTGTGCCAAATAGTACTGGCGTTACGAATAACAAGCCAAGTACGCTCTGAATAATAACGTTTTTTCGCTTTTTGTTTCAGCAACCGCTCTAATGCAGCCCGCAATCTGTGTTCACTTGGCTTTTGTGCCATATCTGCCAAATCTCGTTGCATTTGCATTGACAACGATCGTCCTAAAACAGCCATCGCTTCTGTTTCGCTGGCATATAAATGAGCAATTTCTATATCAAGCTGTTCACTCTCTTGATAACAACTAACGTCAGGTTTATTAGGCTCATTATGCCAAATGTTGCGCATATGAACACCCAACTGCTGCTCATAGCAACGTAAAAACAATTTAGCAGCATCATGCTCTAACTGACGTTTTTCCTCATCACTGCTGCGTTTCATTCAACACCTTGTAAACATCATTCAGTAAGCTTGAAGCACCAAATCTAAATGTATTTGCTTGCAAATAATCATCACCCATTATTGCGCGCGTAAGCGTTAAATAATCACTGGCATCGGCAACAGTTTTAACACCACCGGCAGCTTTAAAGCCCACACGTTTATCCGAGTTTTTAATAGCTGTTAGCATAATTTTTGTTGATTCAAGGGTTGCATTAATGGCCACTTTACCCGTACTGGTTTTTACAAAATCGGCACCACCTTCAATAGCCAATTGAGTAGCCTGCGTTATAAGTGCTTCAGTTTTAAGCTCACCGCTTTCTATTATTACTTTTAGTTGGGCGCGCGACCCACATGCTTTTTTACTTTCGCTTACATAGCTAAGTACTGTTTGAACATCGCCCGCTATGAGTTTTTTGTAAGGAATAACCAAATCAATTTCGTCAGCGCCGCGCTCTATTGCAATAAGTGTTTCGTTAATTACATCACTCAGTGGCGCATCACCTGTTGGAAAATTAGTGACCGTTGCAACTTTTACGTAGTTAAGCTCACGTGCTGCGAGTGCTATTTTTGCATCATCAACAAAGTCGCTATAAACACATACTGCAGCAGGTGTGCCCAGCCTCGGGTTTATACTATCAACAAGCGCTTGAATGTTTTTGGTTGTATCGCTGGTGTTTAAGCTTGTTAAATCCATCAGTGCGACTGCTAATGCGGCATCTTTTTGGTGTTGTGTCATTAGAGCTCCGTTGCTTATGTAATACCAATTTTATTAAAAACATAATCATTTTAGCGTATTAAATAACTCACTAACTACGTTAAAAATTATTTATATAGAACAACTATGTATCATAATTTTAGCCTTGTTATTGAGCTATTTTCTCGTCGCTATTATAGATCACTAATTTAATGCAATTGGTATAAGTACAAAATTTGATATGCCTCCATATTAACAAATTAAACCAAACTCGCTATAGCTCATAACCAAACACTATAAGCTGTTTATTTTACTTGTAACTCGGCGCAATCCCTTGTTAACTAACTCTTAGGCCTAAAAAGCCCACCTATTATAACTTTTGGTTATATCAACTTGGTTTTAATTATTTTTTACTTATTGATAGCCGCTATATTCTGCTTATCAGAATAAAGCGTTTTCTTATATTTGAATTTGTTTAGGGGTCTTATTAACGTGCAGTATTTACCTATCTTTACCAAACTCGACAACAAACCAGTATTGGTTGTTGGCGGTGGAGAGGTCGCATTACGCAAATGTCGCGCGTTTTTAAAAGCGAGAGCGAGCGTTACTTTAGTAGCGCCTTGGTTTTGCGACGAACTAAAAGAGCATGCACATAATAATGAAGTAACGCTTATTGATGCTTATTTTGATGAGTCGCATCTCGATGGAAAAATGCTTGTTATTGCAGCAACCGACCGCGATGAAGTAAACAACAACGTATTTGAACTTGCCAATGCCCGCAATGTATTTGTAAACGTAGTTGATGACCAACCTAAATGTACGTTTATATTCCCATCCATTGTTGACCGCGACCCAATTACGATTGCTATATCAAGTGCAGGCACAGCGCCCGTACTTGCGCGTCGCTTACGCGAAAAGCTCGAAACCCTTATTCCGCATCATATTGGCCCACTTGCAACACTTGTAGGTGGCTTTAGAGACAAAGTAAAAAAACGCTTTAAACATTTTTCAGACCGCCGCCAATTTTGGGAAGGCGTGTTCGACTCATCCGTCGTGAGTAAAGTGCAAACCGGTGACACTCAAGCCGCACAGCAGCAATTAGAGCAAATGCTAGATGCAAAAGCAGAACCTGAAGGCGAAGTATATGTAGTAGGTGCAGGCCCAGGCGATCCAGAGCTTTTAACACTTAAAGCACTGCAACTTATGCAACAAGCCGATGTGGTTGTATACGACTTTTTAGTGTCTGACGAAATTATGGAATTAGTGCGCCGCGATGCTGACCTTATTTGTGTAGGCAAACGTTTAGGCGATCATAGTGTTGTTCAAGACGACACCAACCAAATGCTGGTCGACCTTGCTAAACAAGGCAAAAAAGTGTGCCGCATTAAAGGTGGCGATCCGTTTATTTATGGTCGTGGTGGCGAAGAAGTACAAGTACTGGCTGCTAACAACGTAAATTATCAAATTGTACCGGGTATTACAGCCGCTGCAGGTTGTAGCGCATATGCGGGTATTCCGCTTACGCATCGTGACCATGCACAAGCCATTCAATTTGTAACTGGCCATTGTAAAAAAGACGGCCAAGAACTTGATTGGCAATCGCTGGCAAAAGCAAATCAAACGCTTGCTATTTACATGGGCGTAATTAAATCGCCGCACATACAAAGCGAGCTTTTAAAGCATGGCCGTAAAGCCGACACACCTGTTGCCATTATCGAAAACGGTACACGCAAAAATCAGCGTGTAGTAACAGGCCAACTAGGCGAACTTGCCGACTTAATCCAGCGCAACAGCATTATATCGCCTGCGCTACTCATTATTGGTGAAGTAGCCGCCCTGCACTCGCAACTAGCGTGGTTTGGGAAAAACGAGCAAACAAGCAGCTTTGCACAGCCGCTAACAGATGTATCAAATACATAACCGAATTTTAAATTTGTAACTTTTAATCATTTTAGTAGGACGACTAACAATGGCTTTAACTCACCTTCAGCAACTTGAAGCTGAAAGTATCAAAATCATGCGCGAAGTCGCCGCTGAGTTTGAGAACCCAGTAATGCTTTACTCTATTGGTAAAGATTCGTCGGTACTTTTGCACTTAGCGCGTAAAGCATTTTACCCTGCAAAAATTCCGTTTCCGTTATTACACGTAGACACCAATTGGAAGTTTCGTGAAATGATTGAGTTTCGCGACCGTATAGCTAAAGAATACGGTTTTGACCTACTGGTACACAAAAATCCAGAAGGCATTGAAATGGGTGTAGGCCCGTTTACGCATGGCTCGGGTAAACATACCGACATAATGAAAACCCAAGGCTTAAAGCAGGCACTTAACAAATATGGTTTTGATGCTGCATTTGGTGGCGCACGCCGCGACGAAGAAAAATCACGCGCAAAAGAGCGTGTTTATTCGTTCCGCGACAAACACCACCGTTGGGACCCTAAAAACCAACGTCCTGAGCTTTGGAACACTTATAACAGCCAAGTTAATCCGGGCGAAAGCATTCGTGTTTTCCCGTTATCTAACTGGACTGAGCTTGATATTTGGCAATACATTTACCAAGAAAACATCGACATGGTACCGCTTTACCTAGCAAAAGAGCGCCCTGTTGTTGACCGTGATGGTACCCTAATTATGGTTGACGATGAGCGTATGCCACTTAATGAAGGTGAAGTACCACAAATGAAATCTGTACGTTTTCGTACATTAGGCTGCTACCCACTTACCGGTGCAGTTGAGTCAACAGCAAGTACTTTAACCGAAATCATCGAGGAAATGCTGCTATCTACGTCATCTGAACGTGAAGGTCGTGTTATTGACCATGATTCAGCAGGCTCAATGGAGAAGAAAAAACGTGAGGGGTATTTTTAATGTCTAGCCAAAATAACGATACATACAACGAAGTAAAAGAAATAGGCATAGACGCCTACCTAGCACGCCAACAAGACAAAAGCTTATTGCGTATGCTTACCTGTGGCAGCGTAGATGACGGTAAATCAACATTGATTGGCCGCCTGCTGCACGACAGCCACCAAATTTATGAAGATCAGCTAGCTGCCCTTCATAAAGATAATGAAAAAGTAGGTAACGCAGGAGAAGATCTTGACCTTGCATTATTAGTTGATGGCTTACAAGCTGAGCGCGAGCAAGGCATTACCATTGACGTAGCGTACCGTTATTTTTCAACGGCTAAGCGTAAATTTATTATTGCCGACACACCTGGGCACGAGCAATACACGCGTAATATGGTAACGGGTGCATCAACAAGTGATGTCGCCATTATTTTGGTTGATGCGCGTTACGGCGTGCAAGTACAAACCAAGCGTCACAGCTTTATTTGTGACTCGCTGGGCATTAAGCAGTTTGTTGTCGCCGTTAATAAAATGGATATCGTTGATTTTGACGAAACTGTGTATGAAAAAATCAAAGCCGATTACCTTAAATTTGCTGAGCAACTTAACGTATCAAACATTAAGTTTGTGCCTATGTCGGCGCTTAAAGGCGACAACGTAGTAACTCGCTCTGCTCATACACCGTATTACACTGACAAGCCGCTACTTGAATTACTAGAAGATTCGCCAGCAGCCGAAACAGATACAGGCTTTGAAGCGCGCCTACCGGTGCAATATGTAGTGCGTCCTAACTTAAACTTCCGTGGTTTTCAGGGCACACTTACATCGGGCAAGATACACGTAGGCGATGCTATAAAAGTATTACCATCGGGTAAAACATCAAGCATTAAAGAAATTGTTACCTTTGATGGCAACCTAGACAGCGCAGAAGCAGGCCAAGCAATTACCGTTACCCTAAATAACGAAATTGATATTAGTCGAGGTGATGTAATCGTTCCTGCAAATTCAACAGCTTTGGTTACTAACCAGCTACAAGCTAAAATTGTATGGATGCACGAATCGCCATTAGTATTAGGTAAAAGTTATAACCTAAAACTAGGCAGCAAAAATACCTCAGCGATTGTTACAAAGATTGATTACACGATTGATGTAAACACGCTTGAGCACGGCACTGCCGATTCACTACAGTTAAACGAAATTGCGATTGTAACGCTTGAACTAACCGAAACTATTTTGGCAGACGAGTACCACAGCAATCACGAAACAGGCTCGTTTATACTAATCGATCGCTTATCAAACTTAACGGTTGGTGCGGGCATGATTGAACAAGTACTGCAAAGCCAAGCACAGCAAAGTAACTTTAGCGAATTTGAAGTTGAATTTAACAGCTTAGTACGCAAGCACTTTCCGCATTGGCAAGCGCTTGATATTTCTAAGTTATAAGTTAACTTTAGCCTGTTAGGAATTTAAAAGCATGGTAGAACAGCTCGTTTTAACAGGCATTATGCTTACCTTAGTCGGGTGCCTTTTTGGCACCCGTATTAATCCAGCATGGTTATTTGTAAGCGCCATTGGCACCAGCTACTTAGCAGGGCTAATCGATCTTGAAAGCATGTTAATTAATTATGCTAACCCGTCGCTTATCACCTTAGTACTATTGGTGTTAGTCTCGACCGCAATAGAAAAAACCACCCTAATTCAAAAGTTAGCGCAATCGCTATCTAAAGGTAGTTTAGTAAAATCGGTAACAAAATTGGGATTATCAACCGCCTTTTTATCGTCGTTTACTAACAATACCGCCGTTGTTGCATCGCTTATTACCGCGATAAAAGACAACCCTAATCACTCCCCTTCAAAGCTATTATTACCGCTGTCGTACACTGCTATTTTGGGCGGCACCATTACGCTTATTGGTACATCAACCAACTTAATCGTTAATGGCTTTGCAGTTGATGCGGGCATGGAACCACTGGGCTTTTTTGACTTTACCTTAGTGGGTTTAGGCGCGTTAAGCGTAGGCCTAATTACCATTTTAGTAATGCTTAAATACTTACCCGACAACGGTAAAAGCGACCAAGAAGTCGTGCCTTTTTACCTAGAAGGCAAAGTACAAGCAAACTCAAAATTAATAGGCCAAACCGTTGAAGAAAACGGCCTGCGTGATTTAAAAGACTTATTCCTCGCTGAAATCATTCGCGATGGCAGCCGCATTTGCGCAGTCACCCCGCAGCAAATTATTCAAAAAGATGACGTGCTGCTGTTTGTAGGTGACATAAAATCGGTGCCATTACTTACCCGTTTCGACGGCCTAAAAGTAGTACACGAAAATCATCAAAAAGACATAGAACACTTAGTAGAAGTAGTTGTAAGTCAGTCTTCAAAATTTATAGGTAAAACCGTAAAAGAAGCCCGCTTTAGAGAGCAATTTCATGCTGCTGTTATTGCTATTCGCCGTGGTCACGACCGCTTACAAGGCGGCCTTGGGCAAGTGCAATTACAAGCTGGCGACTCGCTTATACTCGCACCAGGCAAAAACTTTTATACCTTGCCCAACTTAAAGCGCGAATTTGTGTATATTTCAGGGTTTGACTTACAAGCCCACCTTGCACCTAAGCAATCAAATATTGTGCTACTGTGCTTTGCCGCAGTACTGGGTTTAAGCATTATTGGCATAGTGCCGCTGGTTAAAGGCTTATTAGTATTACTAATTGGCCTAATGCTCAGTGGCACCATAAAACTTAACGAAGTAAAACGCCGTTTTCCTATCGAGTTACTCGTGGTCGTAGGTAGTGCCATTGGCCTTGCCAAGTTAATGATAGGCACCGGACTTGCCGGGCAAATATCCAGCGCCCTATTTATGGTACTTGGGGATTTTGGCCCGTACGGCGCATTTATTGCGATATTTTTAATGACCGTATTATTTACCGAGCTTATTACTAATAACGCAGCAGCTGCCTTGTCGTTCCCTGTTGCTTACTCGCTCGCGGTTGGTTTTAATGTAGACCCGCTACCGTTTATTATGGCGGTTGCCTTTGGCGCATCAGCCAGCTTTATATCGCCATTTGGGTATCAAACTAATCTAATGGTTTATAGCGCAGGTAACTATCGCTTAAAAGATTACATAGTGATGGGCTTACCCCTTTCTATTATTTATTCAATCACGGTATTAACCTTGATCCCGCTGGTATTTCCATTTTAATACTGGCGCTTACAGCATAAGAGACATTCACTATGGATGAAAATATAGTTTGGCATAACTACGCAACTACAAAAGCACAGCGTAGTGAGCAAAAAAAACATAAGCCCGCTATTTTATGGTTTACTGGCTTTTCAGGCTCTGGCAAAAGCACCGTAGCAAACGCACTAGAAGCGGCGCTTAATCAGCAAGGTACGCACACTTACCTGCTCGATGGCGACAACGTACGCCACGGTTTATGTAAAGACCTAGGCTTTAGCGACGAAGACCGCATTGAAAACATACGCCGCGTAGGCGAAACCGCAAAGCTAATGACCGACGCTGGCTTGTTAGTACTTACTGCGTTTATATCGCCTTTTAGAGCAGAACGCGACATGGTGCGCAGCCTAGTAGACGAAGGCGAGTTTATTGAAGTATTTATCGATACCCCACTGGATGTATGCGAAAGCCGCGATCCAAAAGGCTTATACAAAAAAGCCCGCGCAGGGGAGATAAAACACTTCACTGGTATCGATTCAAGCTACGAAGTGCCAAACAATCCAGAAATAATTTTAGATACAAGTAAAAACACCCTAGACCAATCGGTTACACAACTGATAACGTATCTAAAACAAAAGCACATAATATAGGTTAACCCCATGAATCAAACCGAACTGCTAGAAGAAACCCTCATCCTTGCCCGCAAAGCAGGCCAAGCGATAATGGGAATTTACGAAAAGGACTTTAACGTTGAGTACAAAGCCGACGAAAGCCCCGTAACCGACGCCGATTTAGCAGCTCATAAACTGATTGTGGCAGGGCTTCAACAGCTCACACCCGACATTCCAATACTCAGTGAAGAAAACGCCGACATAAGCTGGGATGTACGCCAAACGTGGAAAAGCTACTGGTTAGTTGACCCAATCGACGGTACTAAAGAATTTATTAAAAAGAACGGTGAATTTACCGTAAACATCGCCCTAATTAAAAACGGCACTCCTATTTTAGCCGTAGTAGATGCACCTGCCCTTGGCGTATCGTACCTTGCCGCAGAGGCCATTGGCGCATTTAAAGATAAAGGCGATGAGCGAATTGAGCTTAAAGTAACGACTAAACCTAACAAAGGGTTAATTCGAGTTGTAGGCAGCCGCTCGCACCCATCACCCGATTTAGCCGAGTTTGTAAAACGCTTTGACGAGGTTGAAATGGTGTCTAAAGGTAGCTCACTTAAGCTGTGTTTAGTCGCTGAGGGCAGCGCCGATATTTACCCGCGCTTAGGTCCAACCTGCGAATGGGATACCGGAGCAGGCCATGCAATCGCCGAAATAGCCGGTGCTAGAGTCACTAAGCTTGATGGCAGCCCGCTTATTTATAACACCAAAGATGAATACTTGAACCCGTATTTTGTAGTGAGTGCGATAGAAGAGTAAGAGCCTAGAGCTGCGAGTTTTAGCTACTAGCAGCTCGATGTAAACCTAAACACCGTAGGTTGGGTTGAGAGGAACGAAACCCAACATGCTTAATATTTAAGCGCTAGTCGTTAGCCCCATCCCCCTGTAGGGGATGGCTTTAAACCGCAAAACCTATACCGTAAATAATTTCACCACCAAGAACACCGAGGCGCTTCGTTACACAGAGCGATTACAACCCTCAGAAAAACTTAGGTTTTTTATTGCTATATCAATATCTGAATTATTTTCTTGATTATCCCTAAGCTCTACGAGTGTTTGTAAAATATCTTCCCTCTCCTCAGGTGAAAGCTTTACGAATTCTTCTTTCACATGCCCTATTTGTATATCACCTGACGTTGTAGCATTTATTAAATAATCAACAACTCGAGTATTTTTATTGTTGATTACAACTTTAAATAGATTTTTGATTAACTTATTTAAAAAATTCAATTTATCATCGGCTAACTGCGCAAAAGCTTTAAATTTTAGACATATGAAAAAAGATCGTTTGGATAACTTGTGGCCATTTGAATTTAATAAATTACTAATATTAATACTTTGAAAAAGCTCATTACTATAATTAGCAGCTTCCATTCTCTCAGTTTCACCTTTTATATTTCCATAACCTTCAGTCTTATTTCCCATGTTAATTTTGAAATCAAGAGTTCGCTGCAATTTGTCCAATTGGTGCTCAAGCAACTTTTCTCCACTTTCTAAATTGACCAACTTGATTAAAACACTTTCCAAATTACCACTATCGATAGTTTGCTTTGTATACTCTTCAAAAACACCCTCAGTTAAAAAGCCATTTGGATCTTTTCCAATATGCTCTAAAACATCAAACGTTATTTGCTTTACCCTATCTTGATTTTTATCATCTAAAAGAAGTTTCCGACCAAAACGGTCAAATGCCTCTTGCCAACGATAATCACTGCAGACGTGTTTTGCCAACTCCTGTGTGGATGAAGATTTTATGGAGTCAATAACCACCTGATCTCTCAACTCACTTTCAGGAACAGTTTCCAGCAATACCCGCTTTAAATAATCAATAGAGCCTGGTTTTACACCTAAATGTTGCTCGCCACTATTTTTATTACTTTTTAAACTATTTCCGCTTTTATCAGTTATATCTTCTTTAAGGTTTAGTAATTCCTTAAATAAAGCATTGTAAACATGCGTAGCTTCACTATTTGTAAAATCAGCTATCAAGTTTGAGAGGGTTTCATTTATTGTTTTTTGCTTGCCATCTTCAGTTTTTGCCACGGTTAGTAATTTCCCATAAACCAAGCTAACGTATGAATTAACAAAAGCATTAAATAGCGCTGGGTTGTCTTCACGTAATGTCGTAATTAATAACAAAGATCCAAAATCGACTTCTCCCAACAATTTTTCTTCTGTCCAGCATTTACTTATGCGTCGCATTACTCGTTTCAACATTCGAATTGAGTCTATAAGATTATTAGAAATAATTGCTGGTTGATAAAAATCTTGCCTTAGAGGAAGTGGATTGTTCTTAGTATATTCGTCAATGTCATTCTCCGCTGAATGTGTTAGCACAAGGTGTTTATCAAATATTTCTTTAGTACATAGCTTTACCCAACCACATAGTATTTTTTTAAAGTCCTGGGATATTATTGTCTCTATGTGATCAACAACTTTACCTAAAACCACAGCATGCTCTGGCTTCTCATTACCCATTACAATAATGAAATTAATATGATTTAAATCCCGATTTTTTAACCTATCCAAAAGTGCAGCTATATCATTTAAGCGTTTTTCGTTTTCATCGCCGGTCCCGCGATCTACATCTTGCAAAGTAATTAGCAATTTATGATTTGTTGTTTTTAGTACATTATTAAGTTTTTGAAAACTTCCCTCAATATCAACAGGGCCTGCGAGTAACGTAGATGCAAACTGAAATGCACTACCGCCCGATTTGAGGGCTTCGGTATAATGCTTAGGTAGCGCACGAAAGGCGCACATATCAATATACTGGCTTATATCATCAATAATATTGCTCAGTACAACATGGGCAACACTGCCGCTTGCAGCGCCCCATGTTGATATATCGCTATGTATCCAGACACTCTCTTTTTCAGAGTTTTTTGCTAAATCATTCACAATACTTTCGACGATACTGCTTTTTCCGCAACCATAAGGCCCACATAAAGCTATGTGCTGCGCTAAATCCTTTTCACCTTTATCACCTTTATCACCTTTATCACCGCCATTTTTTAGCCGCTCGGTAATGCGCGTGGCGTAAACCTGTAAATCGGGTTCTAATTCCTCTGTGCTTTTAATAGTCGAATCGTCTTTAAACCATTTTCGAAAATCTTCTAAGCTATTCAGCTCTGGATTTATCTGAATGGTTACATCTTCATTTTCAGTAGTGATGCTTGGCTGTTTGCTCTGCCTATACTCATCAAATAATAAGTAAGCCGCCAATATAAAATAACTAGCAGCTAGGTACATAAAGACATTAAAGGCAGGTGTTATATCAGCTAGGCTGACGGCAAAAACTATGTAAATTAAACTAAGGGCAACTAATACAGCCGTAAAAATTGGCTTTTGGGTATAGAGCTTTGTCTGATAAATGACAGTTATGAGCATGCCAATAAACGTAAGTGCTAGGTATTTTAAGCTCATAAAACTTTGTGCGTATAACGCAGCTTCATCAAATTTTGGTGCTGTGCTTAGCATGTAAAAAACAGTCAGAAAGAGTGACGCTAATACAGCAATTGTCACTGGCGGATATCGCCAGTTAAACCCAATACTGCGTTTGGGGTGCGATATATAAAACTTATCAAGCAGCAGCTTGATGCCAATACCTGCTAAAGATGCGCTGCTGTAATGCAAAACCGGATTGGCATTTAAAATAGCGCCCAAACTCGAATATGTCTTTTGTACAAAACCGACTTTGCTTAAAAACACAGTAATTGTTGCAACAGTAATCGCGCACAATAAAAGAGAAAGCCAACGAGTGGCTGTAATGGGGAGAGTTTTAACTTGCGACAACTTAATATCCTTATTAATACGTTACCTTGCCAGTGTATATCAATTGAACATTATTGAATAAGCAGTTTAATAAATAAAACCGCCTCTCTTGGCTTCATTAATCGCATGACGCTATGACATGTTGGGTTTCGCTTCGCTCTACCCAACCTACGCTTTATAAGTTGGGTTTTATTCCTTCAGGGGCAGGTTTTGTTTTGAGTTTAGGACGAAAATCAAAAAAGAATGTACCGATCCTATTCCTTCTACAACCCTTAACGATTTTGCTGGGCGATAAAAGCAAGCGAGTGCTGATTGAATAAGTCGGGGCGTTCCACATTGCAGACATGGCCGCAATGGTGAATAGTTTGCAGTACGCTATTTTTATGGCGCTTTACCATTTCTTTAACAGGGCCAAGGAACATATGATCTTCTTTGCCCATAATGTACAGAATGGGTATATCAATGTCTTTTTCTTTGAAGTACTGCATTAAAGGGTTTACGTCCATGGCTAATTTAAACCATTTTATAAACTCTTTTTGGCACAAGCGCTTTGCTTCACGAACAAACAAAAGTCGAGATTCTTTATGGCGCTTTTTCGGCATCATAATAAAAGCAAATAAGCGATACAGAAACATATAAGGCAGGAAGTGTTTAAAAGTATTACCTAAATAAACCAATGTATTACTGCGAGTATTAAAACGAGTAACCGCTCCACCTAGCACCATGCTAGAAACATAGTGCGGCGCAATTTCAGCAATATTTCGAATAATAATTGTGCCCAATGAAATACCGACAAAGTGTGCGCTGGTGATATTGTTATGATCTAACACGTCAATAATATCTTTTGAGACATTATTAAACGAATAATTATTATCAACAAAGTTTTGTACTAAGTTATTCGATTTACCGTGACCACGAAGATCAAGCAACAACACATTATATTCTTTTTTATAGGCTTTAAGCTGACGAAACCAGATTGCCGAACTACCACCTGCGCCATGGACAAATACAACCCATGTTTTACTGGTTTCGTGCGCAAAAGTAGTATGGAAAAGAATTTCGTTGCTCATTGCAGTTAGCGGCCTATTTACTTCGTTTGGCGTATTCAATTGCAGGAAGTATAACGGAGTTTAATAAAAATCTCTTATGAAGTTGAGATCAATGGCTTCTACTTAGCAGCTTTTGGGAGCAGATTTTGATTTTTAAATGAAAACCAATAAAAATGACCTTCCCCTATTTTTACGTTATGAAAACCGCCTTCCTCGGCTTTCCTGCTAGCATGACGCTATAGCGTGTTGGGTTTCGCTCCAACTAACCAACCTACCCCGTACAGTAACTCTATAATGTGGCTTGCCATTTAAGGCTTTTGCTCACTTTTACACCACTGTTTCGTATTCATGACACTTACCCTCCAATTGAGTCTAATTAATTAGTCTAAAAATCTCTTCAAAACATGAAAAATGTCTCTAAAAACTATACCCTTCGGCGCAGTTATTATTTAAATAATGGATGAGCACACACACATGACAACATCTCAAGATGCAACGCTTTCAAATGCATCACCAAACACACACACAAATTCAAATACAAAAACTAAATGGAACCTGCACGATACGCAGTGGACATTAAGTTTATTTGGTACCGCCGTTGGTGCAGGTATTTTATTTTTACCTATTAACATTGGTATTGGCGGTTTTTGGCCGTTAATTATTATGGCGTGTTTAGCGTTCCCAATGACCTTTTTTGCGCACCGTGGATTAGCGCGCTTTGTACTTTCATCAAAAAATAAAGATGCCGATTTTACCGACGTAGTTGAAGAACACTTTGGTGTGACTGCGGGGCGGTTAATTTCCTTGTTGTACTTTTTATCTATATTCCCAATTTTGCTTATTTACGGTGTAGGTTTAACCAATACTGTTGATAGTTTTATGGTTAATCAAATGGGGATGGAATCACCTTCTCGCGTGCTACTTTCGGGTGTATTAGTTGCAGGTATGATTAGCTTAATGATGGGCGGCGAGCGCTTAATGCTACGTGCCTTTGCTATTTTAGTGTATCCGCTTGTGGGCATATTGTTCTTTTTATCACTTTATTTAATCCCAAGCTGGCAGATGCCAGATATGACGGTGCCTGAAATAGGCAGCTTTGGTAAAACGTTGTGGTTATCGATTCCTATTATTGTGTTTTCGTTTAGCCACGCAGCGGCTATCTCAAGCTTTGTGAATGTGCAACGCGGTCATTACGGCGAACAAGCTACACGTAAGTCTGAGGCGATTTTAAAGCGCACTAGCTTGCTACTTATTACCTTTGTACTGTTATTTGTGTTCTCTTGCGTGCTGTCGCTTACAGGCGAGCAAATGGCAGCAGCTAAAGCGGCTAACGTATCGGTTTTATCCTACCTTGCTAATATTACTGATAACTCGTTTATTGCCACACTTGGGCCACTTGTTGCCTTTATTGCTATTACATCGTCGTTTTTGGGTCATTTTTTAGGTGCACGCGAAAGCTTTACTGGTTTAGTAACTAAACAAACAGGCTTAAGCGCTGGCGTTACCGATAAAATTGGTGTGTTAATCATGTTTTTAGCTATTTGGTTTTGTGCTGTTAAAAACCCAAGTATTTTAGACATGATGGATCAGTTATCGGGCCCTATTATTGCGATGATTTTATTCATTATGCCAATGATTGCGGTTTATAAAGTACCTGCTCTTAATAAATACCGAAATCGCTTTAGCACGCTATTTATATTAGCGGTTGGCTCGCTTGCTGTATTTGCACTTTTATACAGTATGCTTAAGTAATAAAACTGTTTATACAAAAGCCCGGCTACTTTTTAGCTGGGCTTTTTTTGTGTGCTGTTTATCTCAAATTGTTTTTTTATAGTCGCTCTTCAGGCATGTTATAAATTAACTAGCCTAAAAATAAAACAATTATGCACTTTACTAAACAACTCCTACTTTACGTAAGCTTGCTAACTACGCTTGTTTTAAGCCTCTTTGTTAAAGCCGATGACGCTCCCACTATTTTATCGATGAAAGAGCGCGCTGCGTTTATAGATAAAATAACAGAGCTTAGAGTTAATACCTTAATGCCCTCGTTAATGAAGCAGCACAACACTGATATGTGGCTACTTATAAGTCGTGAATATAACGAAGATCCAATATTAAAAACAATGCTGCCTGCAACATGGCTTTCAGCCAGACGCACCACTATTTTGCTATTTGCACTTAATAAACAAGGTGGTGTTGATGCTTACGCTATTGCGCCTTATAAAATAGGTAACATATTTAAAAAAGGGTGGGATAAGCAAACACAACCAAGCCAGTGGGCAGCACTCAATACACTTATTGAGCAATACAAACCTCGCAACATTGCGCTTAATACTTCTACCGACTGGGCACATGCCGATGGCCTTGTGCTAGGCGATTACAAAACCTTAATGGCCAACTTGCCCGCCGCTTATCACGATAAAATAATTTCTGCAGAGCCGCTTGCTGTTGCGTGGTTAGAGCAACGCATTCCTGAAGAAGTTAAAATGTATAAACATATTGTGGCTATTGCCCATCATATTATTGCAGAGGGGTTTTCGGGTAAAACAATTACGGTTGGTGAAACAACTAACGATGACTTGGTATGGTGGTTTAGAGAGCGCGTAAAAGAGCTCAAACTACAAACATGGTTTCACCCGAGTATTGCTATTCAGCGCGCCGATGCGAAGTCGTTCGATCATGAAGAAAGCTTTACCAATGGCTACGATGATAACGTTATACAAGCCGGTGACTTGCTTCATGTAGATTTTGGGATTACTTATTTACGCTTAAATACCGACACGCAGCAGCATGCGTATGTGCTCAAAGAAAACGAAATAAGTGCGCCTAGTTACTTAGTTGAAGCACTAAAAAGCGGTAATAAATTACAAGACATATTTACCAATCAATTTGCGGTAGGTAAAACCGGTAATGAGGTTTTAGCTGCAGCACGAAAAGCCGCTATTGATCAGGGATTAAAACCCACTATTTATACTCATCCTCTTGGCTATCATGGCCACGCTGCTGGCACTACATTAGGTATGTGGGATTCTCAGCAAGGTGTACCGGGAGATGGTGACTATCCGCTGCATTTAAATACGGCTTACTCAATTGAGCTTAACAATGCGGTGTTTATAAAACAGTGGAATAAAGAAATAAGAATAATGCTAGAGGAAGATGCTATTTTTGATAAAAGCGGTGTCTGGTATTTAAATGGCCGACAAACACAGCTATTGCTTGTAAAATAAAGTATAAAAAAATGGCGCTCACTGAGCGCCATTTTTAATTTAATTCGTTGCTATTATTCTGTATCTGGCAGGTTACGGCCATAGAATATCTCTTGCATTTCGCGAGTCAGTTTTGAGCGAATTTGTTCTTCTTCGCCCTCTGATAAGTCTGCTGTCGAAATACCGAATAAGTACGTGTTTAAATCGGTTTCTTTTAACATCATTTTGGTGTGAAACAGGTTTTCTTGATACACGTTCACGTCCATCATTTGGTACGCTTCTTTTGTATCTTCTGTCATGAAGTTTTGAATCGAGCTAATAGCATGATCAATGTAGTGCTTAACACCGTTTATGTCGCGGGTAAAACCACGAACGCGGTAGTCAATAGTTACTACATCTGACTCAAGGCTATGAATTAAGAAGTTTAACGCTTTAAGTGGCGAAATAATGCCACACGTAGACACTTCAATATCAGCACGGAATGTACAAATACCATCATCAGGGTGAGCTTCTGGGTATGTGTGTACACAAATGTGGCTTTTATCTAGGTGCGCAACAACTGAATCAGGTAATGGGCCTGGTGCTTCGTCAGCATCGTAATTTTGCTGCTCTTCTACTGGTTCTTCTGAAACCAAAATAGTTACACTTGCGCCTTGCGGTTCATAATCTTGGCGCGCTACATTTAAAATGTTAGCACCAATAATATCAACAACTTCACCTAAAATGTCGGTTAGTCTATCTGCACTGTACTGCTCATCGATATATTCAATATATTCTTTACGTTGTTGCTCGGTCTTTGCGTAACAAATATCATAAATACTAAAGCTTAAACTTTTGGTTAAATTGTTAAAGCCATGAAGTTTAAGTTTATCGAAGGGTTTGTTCATAATAAACCAACCTATAAATTAGTGGGTTCTGCACCTGCAGAATGAAAAGTTCGCGGATTTTATACGAATTTTCCTCGTGGAAAAAGCGTTATTTTGCTTGATCTTGCACAACTTCGTGGCTATGCGTAATTTCTACTGTTTTATCAAGCATTAATGCAACCGAGCAATACTTTTCAGCAGAGAGTGAAACTGCACGTGCAAGGTGTTTTTCAGACACATTATTGCCTTTAACAACAAAGTGTAAGTTAATTTTGGTAAACACGCGCGGGGCTGTTTCGGCGCGCTCTGCACTTAGTTGCACCTGCACATCAGAAAAATCTTGTTTAGCTTTTTTTAAAATACTAACCACATCAACTGATGAACAACAGCCAACTGACATTAAAACCATTTCCATTGGGCTTGGTGCTGCACTATCGCTGCCGCCATCAAACACAACATTGTGGTTAGAATTAGAACGACCAATAAACGTATCGCCTTCAACCCATTTTACATTTGCTTGCATTGTTATATCTCAAAAAAATATTTTCTTGATTGTAAGCAAGTTAGCCGTAGTTGCAAATGAAAATGCAACGCAGGGCTATAAAATGGCTAAGATTGTTGTGTTAAAGCGCTATCAAAGAGGTTTTTTACTAAACCTGCAAATTCATCTATAAAGGCATGCTGTTCAACCGTGACAGGCTGTGAGGTGATGCTGCTGAGGACTTCTTCTAAATCGTAAACTATGCCATCAACTTCACGTACAATTTGACTACGCTGCTCTGTGTTGAGGTTTGTGTGCTGCTCGCAAATAAGCATCACATTTTGTGCAATAACGTCTTCGATTAATTCCATTACTGTTGGGGCACCTGGTTTTATTTCGCCTGGCTTCTCAAACAATGCTAAATTTTGAGTTAGATACATGATCAAATCATCGTACCCTTGCCTATCTAAAACCATTTTTGTACCACCTTTGTATAATTAATTATTTTTGATTTAAGCAGAAAGCGCTGTTGATTGCTAGCTTTGCGCGTTAGCAATACAAAAAAAGCAGCCGAAGCTGCTTTTATAATAATTAAGTAGTATTACTACTTAATCTATTTTTAAGCCTGGGCTTAGTGTTGCTGGCATAGCAACTTTTTCAAGCTCTACTGAAGCTACAGGGTATGCACAGTAATCGGCTGCGTAATACGCGCTTGCTCTGTGATTGCCCGATGCGCCAATACCACCAAATGGTGCTGCGCTTGATGCGCCAGTAATTGGGCGGTTCCAGTTAACAATACCGGCACGAATACGACGTAAAAAGTGGTCGTAATCTGCTGCACTGTCACTTAATAAACCAGCCGATAAACCAAAGGTTGTATCGTTTGCTTTATCAATGGCTTGGTCAAAGTCGTCAAAGCGGAATACTTTTAAAAGTGGTCCAAAATGCTCTTCATCTGGGAAGTCACTAATATTTGTACACTCAATAATACCTGGTGTTACAAAGCCAGTATTAGCTGTATGCTCAAGTTCTACTAATACTTCACCACCAAGCTCAACAAGCTCGTTTTGCGCTTTAACCATGCCTGCAGCTGCAGCTGATGAGATCATAGAGCCCATAAATGGCTGGTCTGCATCGTCATAATTACCTACTTTAATCGCTTTAGTTGCTGTGATTAAACGCTCAAGTATCACATCGCCTTTGCTACCAGTTGGTAAAAATAGTTTACGTGCACACGTACAACGCTGGCCACTTGAGATAAACGCTGATTGAATAATATCGTGAACAACCGCTTTAGTGTCTTCAACGTCAGTAATAATAAGTGGGTTATTACCACCCATTTCTAGCGCTAAAATTTTGCCAGGTTGACCCGCAAACTGTTCATGTAAAATATGACCAGTACGCGAAGAACCCGTAAAGAACAAGCCATCAATACCTTTGTGAGCAGCAAGGGCTTTACCCGTTTCTACTTCACCTTGTACAAGGTTAATGACACCTGCTGGTAAGCCTGCTTTTTCCCACAGTTTAAGCGTAAGCTCAGCTACTTTAGGAGTAAGTTCAGACGGTTTAAACACAACCGTGTTACCTGCTAAAAGCGCTGGCACAATGTGGCCATTAGGTAAGTGACCCGGAAAGTTATACGGACCAAATACGGCTACAACACCATGTGGCTTATGACGAATCATCGCACGGCCAAGTGGCATTGCGTTTTCTACGTCGCCAGTGCGCTCTAAAAATGCTTTTTCAGAAATGGCAATTTTACCAACCATAGCACCGGCTTCTGTGCGAGTTTCCCACAATGGCTTACCTGTTTCTTGTGCAATAGTAATAGCGAGCTCTTCGCTGTTTTCTTTTAATTGCGCTGCAAATGCTTGAATTATTTCCAAGCGCTCAGTAAAGCTTTTATCAGCCCATGCATAAAACGCTTCGCGCGCTGCATTTACTGCGGTGTCTACTTGCGCCGCAGTTGCCGATGAAGCCTGCCAAATAACGTCGTTATTTGCAGGGTTTACTGAATTAAATTCTGTGCCTTGGCCTTGTGACCATTGACCATTTATAAATTGTGCAGGATGAGTCATATACTTTCTCCTAAATTAAATCGTGGTTGCACTAACAATATCGCCAGTTTGCAAATGCAGTGCATCTGCTATTTCTTGCGATAAAATAAGGCTTTTTGCGCGCTCGTCGAATGTCATTGGTGTAACGGTTGCTCTGAAATCTTCAAGCTTTTCGTTTGCTAGCAACACCATGGTGTCGCCAGTCATTTCGCCAATTTCAACGTTAAAGTGATTTGCATTACGAATAGTCGCAATGTTATCTACTTTTGCTTCAACCGTTGGGCCGCCGTCAAAAATATCTACGTAGCCATTAAACGTAAAGCCTTCGCTTTTTAATAACTCGATTGCTGGGCGAGTGTTGTCGTGTACTTTACCTATTACGGCTTGCGCATCTTTACTTAGCAAGTTTACGTAAATTGGGTATTTAGGCATTAATTCAGCAATGAAAACCTTTTGGCCAATACCTGTTAGGTAATCAGCTGTTGGAAAATCCATTGAGAAGAAGTGCTCTTCAAGCCACTGCCAAAAAGGGCTGCTGCCGTTTTCGTCAGACACACCGCGCATTTCTGCGATTACTGTTTGCGCAAAACGCTCTTGATGCTGTTTTATAAACATAAAGCGCGCTTTTGAAAGTAGCTTACCGTTACAATTTTTACGATAACCATCTTTTAAAAACAATGTGCAAAGCTCTGTAGCACCTGTGTAGTCGTTACATAGCGTTAGAATATCAACCGCTTTGTATACGTCTAATGTGCGCGAAGAGTGAATCACTTTACTTAAGTGATAATGATAAAATGCATCATCAAGCCCTACCGCAGCTTCAATTGCAGATGTTCCTACAACGTCACCGGTTTCGCTATCTTCAAGAACAAACAGGTAGCCTTCGTCACCAGGTTGTGACGTTTGTTTAGCAAAAGAGCTTACTGAATGGTCGATCTTTTTTTGCAATAGTTCTTCGTTTAATGGCAAAGACGTAAAACCATGCCCTGATTCGTGGGCAATTTTCAGTAATGCTGAATAATCATTTTGCTGGATTGGGCGAAGGATCATCATGAGTCCGCTTGCTCCCTTATAAATAACGGTAAATAGGAATTGCAGGGCAAGCAGTGCTTGCCCTTAATTGGTTGGCTTAAGTCGCTTATGCGTTTACTACGCTAGCTACTGCTTTTTCAAAGCGTGCCATACCTTCGCGAATGTCCGCTTCAGGAATTACTAAAGATGGAGTGAAACGTATTACGTCTGCACCAGCAACTAATGACATAAGGCCTTGCTCAGTCCCTGCCACTAAAAACTCTTTTGCACGACCTTTGTATTGCTCGTTCACTACTGCACCAATTAATAAACCTTGGCCACGGATTTCGCTAAATACGCTGTATTTGTCGTTAACCGCAGTAAGTAGTTCATTAAATAATGCTGCTTTAGCTTTTACGCCAGCAAGTACTTCTGGGGTATTTACTGTATCAAATGCAGCTTCTGCAACAGCACACGCAAGCGGGTTGCCGCCATAAGTAGAACCATGAGTACCTACTTTAAGATGCTGTGCAATTTCAGTTGTTGTGATCATAGCGCCAATAGGGAAACCGCCGCCAAGTGCTTTAGCTGAAGTTAAAATATCAGGTACTATGTTTAAGCCTTGGTATGCGTATAAATCGCCAGTACGGCCAACACCTGTTTGAACTTCATCAAAAATAAGCAGTGCGTTATGTTTAGTACATAAATCGCGAACGCCTTGAGCAAACTCGTCAGTTGGTGAAACAATACCGCCTTCACCTTGAAGAGGTTCCATCATTACGGCACATGTTTTATCGCTGATAAGCGCTTCAAAAGCAGCTAGGTCGTTGTAATCACAATGTACAATGTCGCCAGGCTTAGGACCAAAACCATCTGAATATGCAGCTTGGCCACCAACAGTTACGGTAAAGAATGTACGACCGTGGAAACCTTTGTTAAACGCGATGATTTGTGATTTTTCTGCGCCAAACTTATCAAGTGCAAAACGACGCGCTAATTTAAGCGCTGCTTCGTTTGCTTCTGCGCCCGAGTTGGCAAAGTAAACTTTTTCAGCAAATGTAGCATCAACCATTTTTTTAGCTAGGCGAAGTGCCGGCTCATTGGTCATTACATTTGATAGATGCCAGATTTTTTCGCCTTGCTCTTTTAATGCGCCTACTAATGCAGGGTGACAATGGCCAAGACAGTTAACTGCAATACCACCAGCAAAGTCGATAAACTCTCGACCTTGTTGATCCCAGACGCGAGAACCTTCGCCTCGAACAGGAATTACGCTTGAAGGTGCGTAGTTAGGAACCATTACGTGATCAAATAATTCGCGATTGACTGTCATTTTATTTCCTCTTAATTGTGAGCAACACAAAACATCAAAATAGGTGTTTGGTTAATATTTGTAACCAACTTTATAGGCAAGATCAGTAACCTGATAATTGCGCAAAATTGCTTTGTGGTTCAATTTTCAGACGCACATTATTTCAGAATTACTTATATCTGTCTCGTTAAAAACTTTCATGTATCCCTTGAAAATAAAGGGCTAAAGATATTATTTCATAGATAGTGAATAACTATTTGCATAGCTATTTATGCTTATTTTTAAACAACTAACCGCATGAGCACCAAGGCGCGCATGCTTTAATCGGCAAATATGCAATATAACAATAGAGTGAGAATGAATGGTTAGTCGCAAAAAAATTAACAAAAAATTCAGATTTTTAGTCAATTTGAATAGCTAAATTGGTAAAATTACTCGATTGGAGGGTTTTTAGTTCCGTTTTAGTGAACTTAAAGTACGAAAACCAGCTTAGAGTTTCATCAGGCTCAATAAGTTGATGCTCTTTTAAATTAAGATATTGAGAGTAGCACCGTGCCTTTAGCATTACTTCTGTTAACGGCAGTAATGTATCGCCTTTATCTACCCCATTTACTAGCTGCTGCATTACACCTTTAAACGGTAAATATTTAAAAGCCATTTTGTCTATTACTTTGGCGCTTACTTCTATCGACTTATTGCTAAGTAGAGTGGTTAAAAATAGCGGGTCGGGCTGTAGCTCTAATAATGCGGTGTGTAAATCTTTTTGGTTTTCATTTCGGGCTAACTGCACTTTGCGTTGCCATACTTTCTCAAACGTTTTTAAGTACAAGCGCACTAATGCAATTCGCCCTACATCTAAAAGCATACCAAGGGTAAATGCATGTACGTCATTCACATTATTAATTTGTGCAATTTTTTGCGCAGCAATCGCGTTTGCCATCGCGCTGTCGCGTAGCCGGCGTTTTAATAATGAAAATGGTTCGGTGCTATGTGGCATCCAATGACGGGCAGCAAATGTAGGAATAACAAGCTGTAAGTTATCAAGGCCAATATAACGAAGGGCAAGCGATGGTTTATCTACTTTTACAGACGTATTTTTACTACGCTGATTACGATAGTAAGGTAAATTAACGAGCGTTACTAATTCTCTACCCAACCAGCTTATATCATTAACCAGTGGCTCTAAACGTCCTACCGACGCTGACTTTACAGCTAATATGTCGAGTATATTGGCAATGCCATCTTCAATACCTATAGTGCTGTGGATTACACCATCTATATCTTCAAGCTGCTTATATATAGCTGTTTCAATAGTTTTGTGCAGTTGCTCACTCGCTTGAGCGCGGTACTTATGATGTGCAGTACTGCTTTGCTGGCGTTTATTCTGTGCGGCCACTTCAACCTGAAGCAAAGTGCGTTGCTTCATGGGTTCGCCGTAATCTATATCTAATGTATGAATGAAACCAATTTGCTGATGCGCAAAGCTGTGCCCAAGCAATAAGTCATGAGCCCGTTGGCTTAGTATTTTGGCAGTACGCTGTTGCGCTACAAGTTCAGTCATGACATCCATTAATAAAGTATTAAATGCTCTGTGTATTATAACATTAGAAGCGAGTTAAAAAGTTATCAAGCAGTTCTAAGCCTTGATCAGTTAGAATAGCTTCGGGGTGAAACTGCACACCTTCGATTGCTAGTTCTTTATGAAGTAACCCCATAATTTCGTCAAACTCGCCTTGCTCAGTCTGAGTCCATGCGGTTACTTCAAGTTCTTTAGGTAAAGTTTGTGCTTTAACCACTAAAGAATGATAACGACACACTGTTAACGGGTTAGCTAAACCTTTAAACACCCCTTTATTAGTGTGAACTATGGGTGATGTTTTACCGTGCATTACTTTTTTAGCACGAACTACATCTCCTCCTAAAGCTTGCGCGATAGTTTGATGCCCCAAGCAAATCCCTAAAATAGGATATTGCCCTTTTAGTTGCTCAACAACATTTAGTGAAATACCCGCTTCGTTAGGGGTGCATGGCCCTGGCGATAACACGATGTGTTTCGGGTTCAACTGCTTTATTTGTGCAATGCTTAGCTCGTCATTACGTTTCACTAAAACGTCTTGATCTAAACGCTGAAAATATTGCACTAAGTTGTAAGTAAACGAGTCGTAGTTGTCGATCATCAACAGCATTACACAACAAACCTTATAAATTATTGACCACTTACTTCACACAAGTGGTACTAAGCGCTGCATTCTACCACTATTAATTAACCAACATAAATTAGCAAAAAGCGTTAAAAATTAACTATTTTAGCTAAAATGCTTAAAAGCCTTTAGCAGGTAATGGTTTACTTAACCTGAACTTTGGTTAAGAGATTTACTAACGTATTGAATCATGATGATGTTTAAATTTATTTTCTCTAGCCAGAGATTCCTTGCAGCTTGAGCAATAATATCGAATCCTAAGCTTTTCACGAGCAGTTAATACTCCTATTTAGGCTGTATACCCCAACAATAAATTATTGACCTCTAAAGTACGTGCGTTTATTGATCGCTCTATTAAATACTTTGGTGAAATACCTTACTGAGCAAAATAAACAGATTGTTTGCGCTACATCAAATTAGCGGCTCAATGGTTGAATTATATTTATGTAAGCCCCAGTGTATTATATGAAAGGCAGTAATTCACTTATACAACTCACTTACTTGTGAGCTCATTTATATCCTATTAAGGAGCGAATATGTTAGGCGAAGACCACTCACTCACTAATGACTTTCCAGAGTACTTAAAGACCATTGCCGAGTTAAATGAAAGCGATACTGAATTTGCAAAAAAAGCAGATAAGTACGACAAGCTAGATAAAGAGATTAGAGTGTTAGAACTCAAAGATGCGCCCATAAGCGATGAGCAAATGCATCAACTAAAACACGAACGTACAGAATTAAAAGATTGGCTATACGAGCGTTTGCAGCAAGAGCAGTAATGCCACTAAAAAAAGAGCTCACTGATGAGGTGAGCTCTTTAGATCAACAATGGGTATTTTTTCTAAAACTTTACAAAGCCACCCACAGGTTTCATAAATACACTGCTTGGGCCAGCAAAGGCTTGTGCAAACTCTTCTGATAATTGACTAAATACCGTTACTTTATCCATATCAACTACGCTTAAAAATAGTGGGCCACTTTCGCCCCAACCAGCAAGATGCGCTTTAGCAGCATCTTCATCTTGGTAACGCTCGTAAATATGTACATTGTGCTTGTCTTCACTTACTGTCCACTCATACATTAAAGTGCCCGCTTCACTTTTAGCCAAAGTAACTAATTGTGCCATTACCAGTAAAAACTCATCGTATTTACCTTCTTTAATTTGGCCTTGTACTGTCCAGGTAACATGATTTTTCATTATGCTTTGCCTAATTTAAGTTGTGCTAAAATACTGTCTAACGTATCTACTAGTTGTTGATTTTTAGAATTATTAAGTGCATCAACATGAGGAGGCGCAAAGCGTCCTGTATCGTTATCAAAATACAGGCCTGCGGCATCTTTAAATTCATCACTAAGCGCTGCGCGACAAAAAATATTTGCGCCAATTTTTAAGTCCCCACCATCTATACCGTAAGCGTCTTTTACCATTTTGCTTCCCAGTAACGATTTAGGGTTTACCGATACAACTAATGGCCCAGTATCTTTAAGCTCAAGCCCTAAATGACGCGACCACATAGTAATAGCCAATTTACTTTGTGCATAAGCCGCACTATCAGAAAGTTCAGTGTTACCAACCAGTGCATTTAAGTTAACGCTTGATTGCGCAGCTGATGACACATTAACCACTCGCGAATCATGACCAAGAACAGGTAACAATAGTTTTGTAAGAAGATATGGCGCAATCGTGTTTACAACAAAGCGAGCATCAAGACCGTCAATTGTTGTAGCATCAACTAATTGATAAACGCCTGCATTATTAATAAGTACGTCGAGCTGGTTATTATTTTCGGCCAAGTCGGTTAATACAGTTTGTGCCAAAGTTTGAACTTGGCTCATATCGCTTAAATCAGCAATATAAGTATGTGTGCTTGCATTTGGGTATTGCTTGGTTAAAGCTACTTGTAGCGCATTGAGCTTTGCTTGGCTGCGGCCATGTAATAATACGGTGTGACCTTGTGCTAATAACATCTTTGCAGTTTCTAGCCCAATGCCATCGGTAGCACCGGTAAGTAAAATTGTTTTGTTCATGTTGATCTCTCCTTACTTTATTTTCGCTATATTAGCATCCCGACTTACTGCTGATAATTAGGCCAATAGTTGAATCAGTTTATAGAATTAATTGATAAAGCTAAGCCTATGTTAGTTAATATAAAAGCATTCCTTTAAAAGGCAGGTAAGTGTTTAAGCTGAATGTTTTTTATGCTTTTATTTGAATTACCCAGCAATCATAACTATTGTTTTTAAACCCCCTTAATAGTAGTATTTATCATATAAATACACTTTTCGAGAAATAACATGAGAGTTTTAGTTACTGGCGGCATGGGTTACATAGGTAGCCACACATGTATTGCATTGCATGAAGCAGGTATTACGCCTGTTATTTATGATAACTTGTCTAATGCAAGTGCGCGGGTACTTGACCAACTCGAAAAGATTACAGGTACTCGGTTTGAGTTTATATTGGGTGACATTCAAGACGAGCAACAATTTAAACTCGCCCTAAAACATACTAAAGCCGAAGCTGTTTTTCACTTTGCGGCTTTAAAAGCCGTTGGCGAATCTACCGAGCAACCACTGCGTTATTATCAAAATAATGTGTCGGGCACATTAAGCATGCTACAAAACATGCAAGATGAAGGCGTTAACCATATTATATTTAGCTCATCGGCTACGGTGTACGGCGAGCCAGACTACCTCCCTATTGACGAAAAGCATCCTATACGCGCAACTAACCCTTATGGTTGGACTAAAGTTATGGTTGAACAAGCCATGCAAGATGTATGTAATGCCAACAGTCAATTTATGGGTATTGCGCTTCGTTACTTTAACCCAGTAGGTGCACACCCAAGTGGTTTATTAGGTGAAAGCCCTAATGGTATTCCTAATAACTTAATGCCATTTATTGCTCAAACTGCAGTAGGCAAACGCGACGTGGTTAATATTTTTGGTGACGACTACGACACCGAAGATGGCACAGGCGTGCGCGACTATATTCATGTTTTAGATTTAGCGAAAGGTCATGTTGCGGCATTTATGCAGCATAAAACAGATACCGCCTTCCATGCTTACAACCTAGGCACAGGGCAAGGTTATTCTGTGCTTGATATGATCAAAGCATTTAGCGCATCAGCCAATAAAGATATTCCTTATCAAATTGCACCGCGCCGAGCAGGTGATATTGCCTGTAACTACGCCGATGCCACAAAAGCGCAAAACACACTTAACTGGCACGCAGAACTAACACTTAGCGACATGACAAATGACACATGGCGCTGGCAAACTAATTACCCAAGTGGGTTGGAGAGTTAATATGGCTTTATTAGAAAGTA
Organism: Pseudoalteromonas sp. SWYJ118; assembly: GCF_015864505.1. Taxonomy (NCBI): domain Bacteria; kingdom Pseudomonadati; phylum Pseudomonadota; class Gammaproteobacteria; order Alteromonadales; family Pseudoalteromonadaceae; genus Pseudoalteromonas; species Pseudoalteromonas sp. SWYJ118. The sequence continues at coordinate 49,120 of NZ_JADYXC010000009.1, forward strand.
CTCACAGACGTAAAAATCCGCTAACGGGTCGTTGGGTATTAGTGTCACCACATCGTAATAACCGCCCATGGTTAGGCGCAACAGAAGCCGTTAACGAAAACGTATTACCAAAACATGATGACAGCTGCCCACTTTGCCCAAGTAATACCCGTGCAAATGGCGACAGTAACCCTGATTACAAATACACACACGTATTTAGAAATGACTTTGGCGCATTAACGCCTAATGCCAGCGAGCAATTACAAAGCTTAGAATCAGACAGCGATTTATTTATTGCCGACGAAGCCAGTGGCGAATGCCGCGTAATTTGTTTTTCTCCAGAGCATAATAAAACACTACCAGAGCTTAGCCAAAACGCATTGCACGAAGTAGTAAAAGCCTGGAAACAAAATTACACAGAGCTTGCACAGCAGTACGAATGCGTACAAGTTTTTGAAAATAAAGGCGAGATCATGGGTTGTTCGCAACCTCATCCTCACGGCCAAGTATGGGCTCACTCGCATTTATCAACCGAAATAGAAGCCGAAGATAACCAGCAGCTTGCCTATTATAAAAAGCATGGCACAGCCATGCTTGCCGATTACGCGCAAAAAGAACAAGCAGATCAAACACGTGTTGTATTTGAAAACGAACATTGGCTTGTTGTTGTGCCATTTTGGGCTGCATGGCCGTTTGAAACAATGCTAGTAACTAAAGATAATATTCAAAACTTTAGCCAGCTAAACGATGTGCAAACCGACTCTTTGGCTCAGGCACTTAAAGTATTAACCACTAAGTACGACAACGTATTTAATTGCAGCTTCCCATACTCAATGGGATGGCACAATGCACCGGCTAATAGAGGCTCTGATGAGCAACATTGGCGTTTGCATGCACATTTTTATCCGCCGCTACTTCGCTCTGCTACTGTTAAAAAACACATGGTAGGCTACGAAATGCTAGGCGAAAGCCAACGCGATTTAAGCGCAGAAACCGCTGCTTCTATTTTAAAAGCAGCCAGTACAACACACTATAAAGATACAGCAGGACACACAGATGAAGCTTAACGAATTCCAACAACAATTTTTGTCACTGTATGGCGCGCCTGCTCAAGGTATTGCTGCAGCACCGGGGCGTGTAAACCTTATTGGCGAATTTACCGACTACAACGACGGTTTTGTTTTACCGTGTTCGTTAGAGTTTCGTACCCAAGTAATGTTTAAAGAGCGCGACGACAATATTATTACTGTGCATTCTTTAAATTACCCAGGCGAAAAAGACAGCTTTAGTGTTGATGAAGAAATCACTGAAGGCCAGTCGCAATGGGGTAACTACATTCGTGCTGTGACTTACGTTCTTAAAAGAGCGGGCTACACACTGCGCGGCGCCGACCTACTAATTGACAGTAACTTACCGCAAGGTAGTGGCTTGTCATCATCGGCCGCACTAGAAGTTGCTGTAGGCGGTATGTTTAACCATATTGCACAGCTTGGTTTACCGCCAGAGCAAATTGCGCTATTTGGCCAAGAAGCCGAAAATGACTTTATGCATTGCCAATGCGGCATTATGGATCAGCTTATTTCAGCTAAAGGAGAAAATGGGCATGCACTATTAATCGACTGTGAAAACCTAGCAACTAAATCAGTTAAAGTTCCTGATGATTTAAATATTGTTATTGTTAACTCTAACTACCCGCGTAAGTTGGTTGATAGCGAATACAACCAGCGCCGTATTGACTGCGAACAAGCTGCTGTAAAAATGGGTGTAGAAACACTTCGCCAAGCCACCATGGCTGGCCTGCAAGCAGTAAAAGCGACATTAAGCGAAAACGAATATAAACGTGCACACCACGTAATTAGCGAAAACGACCGTGTAATTGCAGCAACTACTGCACTACAAAATAATGATATGGATGCACTTCGTACGCTAATGGCTGCATCGCACCAATCACTTAAACACGACTTTGAAGTAACCGTACCTGCAACCGATGGCTTAGTAGAAATTTGTAAAGAAGCGATGGGCGAGCGTGGCGCAGTACGTATGACGGGTGGCGGCTTTGGTGGTGCTATTGTATGTTTGTGTCGCGATGCGGAAGTACCACTAATTAAAGCTGCGGTAGAAAAGCATTACTTTGAGCGTTTTAGCCTAAATGCTGATATTTACGTATGTTCAGCAGGTTCAGGATTACAAATTACGTCTTTTTAAATAAACTTAAGGAATAAGCATGGCAAAGGTTAATTGGGGAATTATTGGGTGTGGCAATATAGCTCACACCTTTGCTAAAAGCATTGCGCATTGTAGTGATGCACAGCTTATTGGCGCGGCTTCAACGAGTATGCAGCGCGCTAAAGAATTTGCCACACCGTACAATATTCAAGGCTACGAGAGCTATCAAGCACTTATTCAATGCCCAAACATTGACGCTATTTATATTGCCAATACGCACGATCAACACTTTAAAACAATAGCCCAATGCTTAACACACAATAAGCACGTGCTAAGCGAAAAACCAATTACCGTTAATGCTAAGCAATTGCAAAACCTCACTGAGCTTGCAAAACAACAAAACTGCTTTTTAATGGAAGGCGTTTGGATGCGGTTTTTACCAGCCATAGTAAAATTACAACAGCTCCTAAGTGAAGGTGTTATTGGTAATGTGCACAGTGTTAATGCCAACTTTAGTTTACCTGGCAGCTTTGCCGACACTCACCGATTAATGAACCCTGTAAAAGCCGGTGGCGCCCTGCTCGATTTAGGTATTTATCCTATTTCGATTGCTGATCTGGTATTTAATAAAGCCCCTGAACATATCAAATCCTTTGTACATAAAAGCACAACCGGCGTTGATGAGCGAAGCACTGCTATAGTTGATTACGGTAACGGGCAATTTGCATCTCTTGCCAGCGCACTGCAGCAAAATGGCCCAACAGAAGCATGTATTAATGGTGAGCTTGGCTATATTCGAATACCTCAGTTTGTAGGTGCAAAAACGCTAGAGCTACACATGAACGACCAAGACCCGCAATACTTTAAATACGACTTTAGTGACGATGAAAACTTTAAGTTTGAAATTGCACATGTCACGCAGTGTATATTACAAAAACAAACCCAAAGCAGCGTATTACCACTGGGTACTAGCTTAAGAATTATGAACATCATGGATACCTTACGAGCACAATGGCAGTTGCAATATAGCAATGCCGTCGAGTCGGCTGAACTGACTAATTAAAAAATAAAAATACACAACAAGGACACACAATGACACACACACTCAAGGCGCTTTCAAAAGCTATATTACTTGCTACGTGCAGTTTATCTGCCAGTGTAGCTGTTGCTGAATCTAATAAACCAGAGCAGCTATACCCGCCAATCACTAGCGAAGTACTCCCAGAACTTGCAGCTAAAGGTAACTACAATGTAGGTGTGCAAACACTTGATTTAGTTAACCCTGCGCAATTTGACCCCGCTACACAAGGCCAAAAAGATCGTCCTTTAAAAGTAGAGGTGTGGTATCCGGCTGCAAATACAGCAAAAGCGCCACTTAGCAGCTACACAGATGAAACTCGCTCAGGTAAAGAGTTTACTCTGCAAGCCGATGCAATGCGTGATGTCGCCATTAATAATAAAGAGCACTACCCTGTGATAGTGCTTTCGCACGGTTATACCGGTTACCGTACAATTATGTACTACCTTGGTGAGCATTTAGCGTCGCACGGTTACATTGTGGTAGCTATTGATCATACTGACTCAACCAATGCCGATGTTGATTTTAATAATGCGCCATTCTCTGGCTTTTTTAGCACGCTTATAAATCGCTCACGCGATCAGCAGTTTGTTATTAATTACTTTAATGAGCAAAACAACTTTGCAAGCAAGCAAGTAGATAGCAAAAGCGCAGGCGTAATTGGTTACTCAATGGGTGGCTATGGCGCTGTAAATACGATAGGTGGTTGTTACGCTTTTAATGAGCAAACAACGGCTATGTTTACGGGTATGAAAGACCCTGTTCAAATTGAAAAAGTACAGCAATTACTAAACAGCTGCGCTGGTGGGCAATACCAAAACCCAAAAGTAGACCCACGTATAAAAGCGATGGTGGCCTTTGCACCATGGGGCGGACAGCACGCTATATTTGATGCCAAAGCAATGGAAAATATTAAAGTACCTTCGCTTTATGTAGCCGGTAACTTAGATGACATTTCTGGCTATGAAGGTATTAAAAACCTTTATAACCAAACAGGCAGCAAAGATAAGTACATGCTTACTTACAAAAATGCACGCCATAATATAGCACCACACCCAGCCCCTGCTATTGCACAAAGCAGCAGTGAGCTAGATATAGGCCATTACTACGAGCCTTCGTGGTCTATGCGTACACTAAACGAAATCAACAAACACTTTGTACTTGCCATGATGGATTGCCACGTAAAAGGCATAGCCAGCGAGTGTAAATACTTAGATTTACCACAAAACGGCGACCAAGCTGTTGTTGATGGTAAACCGCTGCCACAGTGGCGCGGGTTTGATAATCGCTTTTCTACCGGTATGGATTGGCAACAAGCTAAACCTCACACCAAGTAATAATAAACTTTAAGCGGCTGTTTTAATCAATAGCCGCATACGCCCTTAAAATAATGCAAAAATAAAACGCCTTTTATATAAAAGAGTTACCAGAAAATATTAGCGTGTTTATTTTTTAATCTGCTATTTTAAGAAAAAACCATTGCCATTAACTTCGGTTAAAGGCAATCTAGTCATATATAAGATAAGATAAATAACACAAATATCATGTCCAAATACATACTCTCAATTGATCAAGGAACCACAAGCTCTCGGGCCATCTTGTTTACAAAAGATGCAGACGTTTTTGGTACAGCACAACAAGAATTTTCGCAGCATTTTCCACAAAATGGTTGGGTAGAACACGACCCTAACGATATTTGGCAAACAGTGCTTAGCACTAGTCGCGAAGTGTTAACTAAAAACGATGTAAAGCCTGAAGAAATTATTGCCATTGGTATCACCAACCAGCGCGAAACCACTTTAGTGTGGAACAAAAAAACAGGCAAAACAATTTATAACGCTATTGTATGGCAAGACCGTCGCACAAGTGACTATTGCGAAAGCCTAACAACTGATGAGCTTTGCCAAACGATAAGCGAAAAAACAGGCTTATTGCTCGACCCTTATTTTTCGGCCACTAAAATTCGTTGGATTTTAGATAACGTTGAAGGCGCACGCGAACAAGCCCTTGCAGGTGAGCTCGCCTTCGGTACGGTTGACACTTACCTACTTTGGCAGCTAACAGGCGGCAAAGAGCACCGCACCGATGCAACCAATGCATCGCGCACCATGTTATTTAATATTCATACCCAGCAGTGGGATCAAGAGCTTTTAGAGTTATTCGATATCCCAGAATCTATGCTGCCAGAGGTAATGGATTCAGCTGACGAGTTTGGTTCAACCAGCGCTGATATTTTTGGCGCGCCAATTCGCGTATGTGGTATTGCAGGCGATCAACAAGCTGCGCTTGTTGGCCACGCATGTTTTGAACAAGGCATGGCTAAAAGTACTTACGGTACTGGCTGTTTTTTAATGCTTAACACTGGCGAAAAAGCACTGACCTCAGAAAACCGCTTACTGACCACTGTTGCTTATAGATTAAACGGCAAGCCAACTTACGCCATTGAAGGCAGTATATTTATGGCTGGCGCAACTATGCAGTGGATTGTTGAAGGCTTAAAACTACTTAGCCATGCTGGCGAAAGTGAATCGATGGTTAAAGATGTACCGCTCGATCATGGTGTATTTTTAGTGCCTTCGTTTACGGGTTTAGGTGCTCCTTATTGGGACCCTAATGCACGTGGCGCTATTTTAGGGCTAACACGCGATTCGGGTATTAGCACCATAGTTGCCGCAGCGCTGCAATCAGTTGGTTACCAGACCAAAGATTTACAAAAAGCGATGGAGCGTGATGGTCTTCGCCCAAGTGTGCTTCGTGTAGATGGCGGTATGGTAAAAAATAATTGGGTTATGACCTTTTTATCAAACATTTTAGGCGCAACAGTTGAGCGCCCAACTGTGACCGAAACCACTTCTTTAGGCGTAGCATATTTAGCTGGCTTACAAACAGGTGTGTACGAGTCGACTGAGCAGTTATCTAAAATGTGGACATGCGACCGTCGCTTTGAGCCAACCATGAGTGCCGACGAGCGTAACGATCTATACGCAAAATGGCAGCACTGCGTAGCTCAAGTATGCTTAACGAATAAAAACTGCCCATAGTAAATACTAAGTGGTTAAGGCTAATACTTTAACCACTTTGCTTTTTTAACTTAGCTAAATGCTAGATTTAAAAAGCATGCTTTACTGCTTTAAATTGAAAATGGATTGGCGTCAAAATTAACGAATAAAAATCTGGGTTTTCTATTGTCAAATGAAAACAGCAGCTTTATGATGCTTATGTCTTATTTATATTACAAATAAAAAGGTTAGCTCGGTGGAATTAGCAGATAACGAATATGACTTACTAGTCATCGGTGGCGGTGTAAACGGCACTGGAATAGCAGCTGATGCAGCAGGCAGAGGATTAAAAGTACTCTTGTGCGAACAATCAGACCTTGCCTGTGCAACATCTTCAAACAGTTCTAAGCTGATCCACGGTGGTCTGCGCTACCTTGAGCATTACGAATTTAGATTAGTAAAAGAAGCCCTAGCAGAGCGAGAAGTGCTACTTAAAAACGCACCTCATATTATGTGGCCGCTAACCTTTAGATTGCCGCATCAAAAGCATTTACGCCCTGCGTGGATGATTCGCATTGGTTTGTTTATGTATGACAACCTAGCGAAACGCGAAACACTAGCGGGTTCTCGAAGCATTAAATTTGGCGAAAATAGTGTTTTAGAACCCTCTATTACCAAAGGGTTTGAATACTCTGATGGCTGGGTTGACGATTCTCGCTTAGTCGTTTTAAACGCCCTTGCAGCGCAGGAAAAAGGCGCCGTTATTACCACACAAACTAAGTGTGTAAATGCTAAACGTGAGCAAGGTAAATGGCAGGTAACGCTTGAGCAGCAAAAGAGCAAAGCTAAATACACCATTTCTGCCAAAGGCATTGTTAATGCTGCGGGTCCTTGGGTAGCTAAATTATTTGATGAAGCCCTAACAGAAAAATCACCACAAAATATTCGCCTTGTAAAAGGTAGCCACATTGTAGTGCCTCGCATTCACGATGAGAAACAAGCTTATATTTTACAAAATAAAGATCAGCGTATTGTGTTTGTTATTCCGTTTGAAGATGACTTCTCACTTATTGGCACAACCGATGTAGAACACAAAGGTGAAGCACAAGACGTTAAAATTAGTGATGAAGAAATTGATTACTTAATTGATATTACTAATACCTACTTTAAACAACCGATTAAACGCGAAGACATAGTACATACCTTTTCAGGCGTACGCCCATTACTTGATGACGAATCAGTTAATGCACAAGCCGTTACTCGCGATTATAAATTAGAGCTTTCGAGTGATGCTAAGCAAGCACCTCTATTGAGTGTGTTTGGTGGAAAAATTACAACTTATCGCAAACTTGCCGAAGCTGCGGTTAATAAGCTTGAAGACTTTTACCCACAAATGAGCAAAGCGTGGACCAAGCATAGCTCGCTCCCTGGTGGTGATTTTAGCTCTGTAGAAGCACTTAAATCAGAGCTAAAAGCAAAATATGAATGGCTACCTGAAATAACACTTAAACGCTTTGTACGCACTTATGGTACTCGTGCTAAAAATATATTAGGTAGTGCAACTGGGTTGAGTGATTTAGGCCAAGATTTTGGCCATGGTTTATTTGCAGCAGAAGTAGATTACTTGCTAAATGAAGAGTGGGCAGAAAACGCATACAATATTTTATGGCGCCGCAGCAAATTAGGACTACGTTTTAATGAAGCACAAGTTACGACACTTAATCACTACATTGATAACAAACAAGCTGCTAAAAGCGCTTAGCTATATTATATAGCTGCTTTTTACTGCAGCTATAATGATTTCCCGTAACCCCTTTATAATTTAACCGTTATAGAGGGGTTTATTTTTTTGACTCTAAATTAAATAAATAATTAAAGCCGCTTAGTGTGGCTGCTTTTATATCAAACTCAACACACTTCACACCAATTTGTTTAAGCGCTGTAGTAAAGCATTTATTTAGCTGCTTTGTACCAATTACCACAACTTGTGTATCACTCAATAATTGCCACTCGCTTGCATGTCGTGCAGCTCGTACATCGCTGCCAATTAACACGCCCGACAAATAAGCTTTGGCTTGTACTGGCGATAACTCTTTTGAAAGTTGACGGGTACGCACGCTAAAAATACCATGTGCTAAGTTACCGCTATCGCTGCCTAAAGTAAGCTCACAACCTTGTTCAAATGCCTTAAAGTCAAACTCACCTTCTGCGCAGTCATTAGCAATTAAAACACTTTGATGGCATAACAAATCGTACAACTCACCTGTCATGGCTGTTTTAAAGCAGATGATTTCGCCGTTGTTTATAAGCACCCATTTGGTATGTGTACCCGGCAAACAGAGTAATATTTTACCTTGTTGATACTGTGAATTTTGTTTTAAAAAGCCGAGTATTTGCAGCTCTTCACCACGCATTACATCAAATAAGCCATTTTGCAGCGTACATTTTGTGCCAGGGAATGCCTTAATAATATGCCCATCGCAATCAAAGCTAATAGCCGCATTAAGGAGTTCTTCGGGATTAATTGGGCATTCTAAATAAGGGGTTTTGTGCCAGCCAATACTTGAGGTAATTTGCCCTGCAATATATATAGGTAAACTGCCATATTGTTGCTTCCACACCGCAACCGTGTCTATTAAGGTTTGTTCAAAATTTTGATTCGCCTTAACCACACCCAGGCCATCACGCTGTGCTAATAATGTAAGTTTTGACTGTGCTTTCACTTCGCACAAATAAGCGCGTAAATGACTTGTGCCCCAGTCAACGGCAATAAAAAGAGATGAAGTAGCCAAACTTTACAGCCTCCCACCGTCAATTTTAATACTTTGCCCGGTAATCATACTGCTTTCGTCGGCGGCTAAAAAGAGTGCCAAATTAGCAACATCTTCAGGTGTTACTAACTTTTTAAGCGCCATGGCTTCCATCCACTTAACTTGCTCTTCTTCGGTAAACCAACTTGCTAGTTGACGGTCGGTGGCAACCCACCCTGGTAAAATAGCGTTAACGCGAATACCAAACTCGCCATAATCGCGTGCAAGTGCCTTAGTCATACCAATTAACCCTGCTTTTGCTGTTACATAACCGGCCATTTGTGGCTGGCCCATAATCGCGTTAATAGAGCTAAAGTTAATGATACTACCCGCCTCATCACCTTTCATAAAAGACATAGCAACTTGAGAAGCAAAAAAAGCAGGGTTTAAGTTTATTTGTAAGCACTGATCCCAGTCTTGCACTGTAACGTCTTCGCTTGCTTGGCGGCGGTCGTTCGCTACATTATTAACTAGTACATTAATGGCACCAAAAGCGGCGCATGCATCTACAAGTGATTGCTGAAGTGCATGCGAATCAGTTACATCTACTTGTCTGTACCATAGTTTTGCATCGGGTAAATCACTAATGAGCGATTGTGCAGCCTTATCATCAATATCAATAAACGCTACTTTTGCATTTTGGTTTACAAAGGATTTAACCATTGCTCTGCCAATGCCTGATGCACCACCGGTAATAAAAACAACTTTGCCAGAAATACTATGATATTGAGCTAGGGTGTCCAAATTAAACTCTCCAAACAACAACTTACAATAGTGTTTTGCTTATTAAAAACGCCAATAGACGTTATAAAGAACTAAAACGCTGTGCTAAAATAATTAGCCAATTAAAACTTTATATCATATCCTCAAGTACATTAATATGATATATGATATATAATAAAGCAATATATCAACTCGGAATCCTGCGCAATGAAAAGCCAACCTCGTCAAAATTTAACACAACAATTAACCCACGATTTGGGTTTTGCTATTGTGCGTGGTGTTTACCCTGTAAGCGAAGGCCTGCCTTCTGAAGCCGATTTATGTATAAAATACGATGTGAGTCGCAGTGCTACTCGCGAAGCCGTAAAAATGCTCTCTGCTAAAGGACTTATTTCATCTCGTCCTAAGCAAGGTATTCGCGTACTACCAGAAAGTAGCTGGAATATGTTTGACACCGACGTACTGCGTTGGATTTTAAGCAGTAAGCCATCTTTATCATTATTAAAAGAGTTTACTCAAGTACGTGTTGCGCTTGAGCCACAAGCAGCCGCGCTTGCAGCAGTAAATGCCACTGCTGAACAGCTCGCTGAAATTGATAACGCCTTAGCTCGTATGGCTGAAGCTGACGAAGGCTTAGACGACCCACTAGAAGCTGACATTGCTTTTCATACCAGCATATTAGTGGCCAGTAATAATCGCTTTTTTGTACAGTTAACTGAGTTTATTAGTACTGCGCTTAGAGTAAGTATTCGCTACACAAACCACATTAAAGGTGTACCGGGCGCAGACGTGGCTAAACATGCTGATATTTTAGAAACCATAAAGTCACGCGACCCTGAACGCGCAAAAAAAGCAGTAGAAACAATTTTAGAAGAAGCACTACAGTTAATTGAATCTAAATTAGTTTAATGCAACTTTAGCTAAGCATATTTTATAAATATTAAGTCCATCAAGTTTACTCTTTGCAGTACATTCGATGGACTTTTTTATTACCTATAAGGCTTAAATTATACCAATTCGCTTAATTAAGTGATCTATTTTGAGGATGAAAAAACGTGTTGATAGCTAGGCAAAAAATTCGCTATTCAGTTGTTCTAAATGAGAATTTTTTAACGCAGGTAGCGACACGTTTAGCCCCTAAAAATGATTAAGTATTATTGCGGATTGGTATTTCAGGCATTAAAAAATCCGATATCAGTCACCTGATATCGGATTTTTAATTATTTAAATCAGATTAATAACTCTGGTTATTAACTGAGATAAAACACCTTTTTAGGCTCGAATTATAATCCTAATTTCTTCTCAAGATAGTGGATGTTAGTACCACCATTTTTGAAGTTTTCATCTGCAAGAATTCTCTTATGCAAAGGAGTATTAGTTTTAATTCCGTCAATTACCAGCTCGTTAAGTGCATTGCGCGCGCGAGCAATAGCTACGTCACGGTTTTCACCGTAAGTAATTAACTTACCAATCATTGAATCGTAATGTGGTGGAACCGTGTAGTCAGCGTAAATATGGCTGTCCCAACGAATACCTAAACCACCAGCAGGATGGAAACGTGTAATTTTACCCGGTGAAGGAATAAACGTTTCAGGATCCTCAGCATTAATACGACACTCAATAGCATGACCACGAATAACAACGTCGTCTTGAGTGAATGATAAAGGCTGACCCGCTGCAATTTTTAATTGCTCTTTTACTAAATCGATACCAGTAACCATTTCAGTTACAGGGTGTTCAACCTGAATACGTGTATTCATTTCGATGAAGTAAAACTCGCCGTTTTCGTATAAAAACTCAAACGTACCCGCACCGCGGTATCCAATTTCGATACATGCACGTGTACAGCGCTCGCCAATGAATTTACGCGTTTCAGCAGTAATTCCTGGTGCAGGAGCTTCTTCAACTACTTTTTGGTGACGACGTTGCATAGAACAATCACGTTCACCTAAATGTACTGCATTACCTTGGCCGTCTGCTAATACTTGAACTTCGATGTGGCGTGGGTTTTCAAGGAATTTTTCCATGTAAACCATGCTATTACCAAAGAATTGCTTAGCTTCTTGCTGTGTTAATGCAATTGAATCAATAAGTTCAGATTCGCTGCGAACAACACGCATACCACGACCACCACCGCCACCAGCGGCTTTGATGATTACCGGGTAACCGATACGCTTAGCGATTTGCATGTTGCGTTCTTTATCATCTGATACCGGGCCGTCAGAGCCAGGAACACATGGAACGCCGGCTTTACGCATTGCTGCAATAGCAGACACTTTATCACCCATAAGGCGAATAGTGTCGCCACGAGGACCGATAAATACAAAACCACTTTGCTCAACTTGGTCGGCAAAATCAGCATTTTCTGCAAGGAAACCGTAACCAGGATGAATCGCTACAGCGTCAGTTATTTCAGCCGCAGCAATAATGCGCGGAATATCTAAATAACTTTCAGTTGCTGATGGTCTACCAATACAGATGGTTTCATCTGCAAGCAATACATGCTTAAGATCGCGATCTGCCGTTGAATGCACAGCAACCGTTTTGATCCCAAGCTCTTTGCAGGCGCGCAATATACGAAGTGCAATTTCACCTCGGTTTGCAATGACTACTTTATCTAACATTAGAGTTGGCCTTTTAGGTTACGCTATTATTCAATGATGAATAGAGGTTGATCAAATTCTATTGGCTCGCCATTTTCAGCTAAGATAGCTCTTACTGTACCGGCTTTATCTGATTCAATTTGGTTCATCATTTTCATAGCTTCGATAATACAAAGTGTATCGCCAACTTTAACTTGCTGACCAACTTCTACATATGCTGGAGCTTCAGGAGACGCAGCTGAGTAAAAAGAACCAACCATTGGTGATTTAACTTGATGACCCGTAGGCTCAGCTGGTGCTGCTGCTTCAACAGCTACAGGAGCCGCTGCAACTGGTGCTGCTGGCGCTGGTGCATATTGCTGTGGAGCAAATTGCGGGTAACCTGGGCCAGCGCTCATGTTGTTGCGGTTAATACGTACTGATTCTTCACCTTCAGTGATTTCTAGCTCAGCAATACCTGATTCTTCTACTAATTCGATAAGCTTCTTTATCTTGCGAATATCCATTACACGACCCGCCTGTTAGTTTGTGTGTTAATTTAAATTAAATTGCGCTTTGCAACCGGCTCACAGCGGCATTCAATGCTGCGTGATAACCCATTGCACCTAATCCACATATCACGCCTTGTGCCACATCAGAAAAATACGAATGATGACGAAAGGCTTCACGTGCGTGCACATTACTTAAGTGCACCTCAAAAAACGGAATATCAACACTCAACAGTGCATCACGTAATGCGACGCTAGTATGCGTAAATGCAGCTGGGTTGATAATTATGTAATCAACCGCTTGCCAAGCATCGTGAATTCGTTCGATGAGTGCTTGCTCACTATTACTTTGAAAATGCGTTAACTCAACATCTAGACTATTAGCAGCACTGGTTAGCTCCTCCATAATCTCACTCAGCGTCTGAAAACCGTATTTATCCGGTTCACGTTTACCAAGCATGTTTAAATTTGGACCATTTATAACTAAAAGGTTAAATTTTGCAGCCATAATACGCGATATATCCTATAAGTAATGAGTTAAGCGGTTACTAACTAGTTTTTCACTTTTAAGTAAGCAGAAAAAGCAATGTAGCAACAATTTCTCACGTTAACCAACTATTATAGTGATTTCGACGTAAATAGCAGCAAAATACTGGTCTTATCAGTGTCGTGGGTACAAATATAAGAAGAATTAAGAAGGTGCCACTTAGTCAATTCAAGTGGCACTATTGCACTATTATTGTGCGCTGGCGCGCACAACTGCTAGGTGTTTAGCAAAGTCCTCAGCATTTAAAAAGCCCGTTACGCGCTGCGTACTAAGCTCTTGTCCTTGAGTATTAAAAAACAAAATACTAGGTAAACCAAACACCGTGTACTCTTCCATTAGCTCAATTGTTTTATTATCACTCTCAGTTAAATCAATTTGAATAAGCTGATAGTGGCTAAACTCACTTTGCACTTTGGCATCAGGAAAGGTGTAATGTTCAAACTCTTTACACGCCACACACCAGTCGGCATACAAATCGACCATAACCATTCGACCTTCGTCGTTTGCTTGTGCAACTGCTTCTTTTAGTTCTGCTAAATCAGCAACCTGTTTAAACTCATTATTTTGCGAGCTTACCTGTACTGTTTGTACTTGAACTGGCCAAAAGTAGTTTTTAGTTAACGTAAAGCCTGTAATAACTAATAGAGTTGCAGCAAACCATAATGCAGTTTTTAACTTGCTTTGTGTTTGGCTACTTTGCCAATGATGTAAGTACAGTGCTGTTGCTAGTGCAAGCACACCTGCCATTAATAATATAATGTCGGCGCTGATTAGTCGCTCAAGTAATATAAGCGGCACAACGAGCATCACAAAACCAAACAAGGTTTTAACTTGCTCCATCCAACCACCCGCTTTAGGAAGCAATTTACCGCCAGATGTACCGAGTAATAACAATGGTAATCCCATACCTAAACTGAGCACGTACAGTGTTAAACCACCTACTAAGTAATCACCACTTTGCGCTACAAATAACAGTGCCGCCGACAGTGGTGCCGTAGTGCAAGGTGATGCAATCAATCCCGAAAGTACACCCATTAAAAATACGCCAACGTAGTTGCCGCCTTTTTGGTTGTTACTTACTTGGGTTAGCTTGCTCATCATACTGCTTGGCAGTTTAATTTCGTACCAACCAAACATCGACATAGCCAATAATACAAACAATAAACTAAAACTGATTAACACAAATGGATGCTGTAAATACCCCTGCACTTGCCCACCAAGCGCCGCAACAACTAAGCCTAGTGCTGCATAGGTAACTGCCATGCCTTGTATATATACAAACGACAACGCAAACGCTTTTTTAGTTGAAAGGTTTTGCTGACCCGCAATTAAGCTCGACAAAATTGGAAACATTGGGAATACGCATGGCGTAAAAGCAAGGCCTACACCAACAGCAAAAAATATGAGTAAATTAGTTATTAAGCTCTGACTGGCTAATTGCTCAGTAAAAGTCAGTTCTTTTTCGGTGTCACCTGAGTTTGTTGTAGGTTCAGTAATTGGATCGTTGAGTGCTGCAAATGTACTTTGCGCTGTTGCCGCTTCATCTGTAGCGCTATTTTGATCTACATTTTTAATCTGTGCGCCACTAATTACACTAAGTGGAATGCTAATCACTTCTGGTGGATAACAAAGCCCCGCTTTTGCACAGCCCTGATAGCGAACTTTAACAACCGCTCCCTCAGTGATATTACTTAACTTACTAACAACGCTCGCGGTATTAAAAAAGACTTCTGTTTTACCAAAAAATTCATCTTCAATAATTTCGCCACTACCCGAGTCACCTACTTGAATGTTTGCGCCCTTGGCAATGATTTCTATTTTCTTTTTATATAAATAATAGTCTGGCGCTATATCCCAACCTACAAACAAGGTGCTGCCTTGCTGATCAAAGTCAAATACAAACGCTTGGTCTACAGGTAAAAAAGTGTGTTGAGGAGGCCCAAGTAGATCACCAAGCACATTATTAGTCGCAGCCTTTACAGGTACGGTTAATAATGTAACCAACAATAAAAAGAAAAAACGCATTAATTCAGTACCTCGTCCATCCAATTAAAATACGCCAAATTTCCCGTAGAAACTTCTAAAACCTGAATCTCTGGCACTTCGTAGCTATGTAACTCTTTTATTGTTAGAAACACATCGTTCATTTTATCTGATTTCGTTTTTATAAGTAGCTTAGCTTCAGTTGCTTCTGCAACTTCGCCTTCCCACATATAAATAGAGCCCATGTTAGGTAAAATATTTACACAAGCAGCTAGTTTTTTTTCTACCAACGCCCTTGCAAGTGTGCGTGCTTCTGCTTCGTCTTTGCAGGTCGTAAAAATCATTTTAAAATGCGTAGTCATTATGAACCTATACTTATTGGACAGTGTCTATCATCATAGTATCTGATAGCCGATACAATGTGTAGACGCTAAAATATCAGTAAAATGACGATACCTATGCCCTAACCTTGAAAAGAGACCTCGTCACCCTCATTTATATTTCATCAACTCTTTTGAGTGTCATTATTTAGAGAGCGCTATGTTTAGATTTTTATTTGTGTTGTTTATTATCATCCCTATTGTCGAAATCGCTTTGCTGATTCAAGTAAGCGACGTGATTGGCGGATTTGCAACAATTGCACTTGTTGTTATTACGGCGATTTTAGGTGCCAAAATGGTTAAAACACAAGGTATGGGGGCGCTGCAAAACGTACAAGCGCAAATGGCGCAAGGGCAAATGCCAGCCAAAGAATTATTTACCGGAATATGCGTTGTAATTGCAGGTGTATTACTCCTTACTCCTGGCATTATGACTGACGTATTTGGGCTACTATTATTAACCCCTGCAATTCGTAACAAATTGGCTGCAGGCCTTGCTAGCCAAGCAACTGTTAGAATGAGCGCAGGCATGCAACAAGGGCCATCGCCGTTTGCTGGGCAGCAACATGCTGAACGAGAGCAAGGGCAAATGGAACGACCAACCACTATTGATGGTGAATATGAGCGAAAAGATTAAAAATTTATCGTTTTTTCTCTTGGAATTTTTCACTCTACCCCCATTAATGAATGCAAATTAGAAAAGCTTTTTTCTGTACTGTTCAGAAACTGTTAGGAGAACTAAAAAACATGAACATTCGTCCTTTACAAGATCGCGTAATCGTTAAACGTCTAGAAGAAGAAACAAAATCTGCTGGCGGTATTGTATTAACTGGCTCTGCAGCTGAAAAATCAACTCGCGGAGAAGTTGTAGCCGTAGGTAATGGTCGCGTTTTAGAAAACGGTGACGTGAGAGCGTTAGAAGTTAAAGCCGGTGACACTGTGTTATTTGGCTCATATGTTGAAAAAGTTGAAAAGATCGAAGGTCAAGAGTACCTGATCATGCGTGAAGATAATATTTTAGGCATTGTAGGCTAAACCTACTTTTCGTTTATAAACATTTAAGAATTTAGAGGAATTTAAAACATGGCAGCAAAAGAAGTACTTTTTGCAGGTGACGCACGCGCTAAAATGCTAACTGGCGTAAACATCCTGGCAAACGCAGTAAAAGTTACATTAGGTCCTAAAGGCCGTAACGTTGTACTAGATAAATCATTTGGCTCACCAGTTATCACTAAAGATGGTGTATCTGTAGCAAAAGAAATCGAACTTGAAGACAAGTTTGAGAACATGGGCGCACAAATGGTTAAAGAAGTTGCATCTAAAGCAAATGATGCAGCCGGCGATGGTACAACTACCGCTACAGTACTTGCACAGTCTATTGTTAATGAAGGCCTTAAAGCTGTTGCAGCGGGCATGAACCCAATGGATCTTAAGCGCGGCATCGACAAAGCAGTTATTGCTGCTGTTGCAGAGCTTAAAGCGTTATCTGTTCCTTGTTCTGATACTAAAGCAATTGCACAAGTAGGTACTATTTCAGCTAACTCTGATAAAGAGATTGGCGACATCATTGCACAAGCAATGGAAAAAGTAGGCCGTAACAGTGGTGTTATTACTGTAGAAGAAGGTCAATCACTTGAAAACGAACTAGATGTTGTTGAAGGCATGCAGTTTGACCGTGGTTACTTATCTCCTTACTTCATCAACAGCCCAGAAAAAGGCACTGTTGAACTAGATAACCCATTTATTCTACTTGTAGATAAAAAGATATCTAACATCCGCGAATTATTGCCAACATTAGAAGCGGTTGCTAAAGCAAGCAAACCACTACTAATCATCGCAGAAGACCTTGAAGGTGAAGCACTAGCTACATTAGTAGTTAATAACATGCGCGGTATTGTTAAAGTATCAGCAGTTAAAGCACCTGGTTTTGGCGACCGTCGTAAAGCAATGCTACAAGATATCGCTGTATTAACTGGCGGTACTGTTATTTCTGAAGAAATCGGCTTAGAGCTTGAAAAAGCAACAGTTGAAGACCTAGGTACAGCTAAGCGCGTAATTATCACTAAAGATGATACAACAATCATTGATGGTGCTGGTGAAGAAGCGGGTATTAGCGGTCGTGTTTCACAAATTAAAGCACAAATCGAAGAAGCAACATCAGACTACGATAAAGAGAAACTACAAGAGCGCATGGCTAAATTAGCTGGCGGTGTTGCAGTAATCAAAGTAGGTGCTGCTACTGAAATGGAAATGAAAGAGAAAAAAGACCGCGTTGAAGATGCATTAAATGCAACTCGTGCAGCGGTTGAAGAAGGCGTAGTACCTGGCGGCGGCGTTGCACTTGTACGTGCAGCTAGCAAGCTGGTAGATTTAGTTGGCGACAACGAAGATCAAAACCACGGTATTAAAGTTGCACTTCGTGCAATGGAAGCACCACTTCGTCAAATCGTAACTAACGCTGGCGAAGAAGCATCAGTTGTAATTAACGCAGTTAAAGGCGGCGAAGGTAACTTTGGTTACAACGCAGCAACTGGCGAATACAACGACATGATTGAAATGGGTATCCTAGATCCAACTAAAGTAACACGCTCTGCATTACAGTTTGCAGGGTCTATTGCGGGTCTAATGATCACTACTGAAGCAATGGTAGCTGAAATCCCAAAAGATGAAGCTGGTGGCGCTGATATGGGTGGCATGGGCGGAATGGGTGGCATGGGCGGCATGATGTAATCATCTAACCCATATACCATAGTATCCTAAGAAGCCCACAAGACTATGTTTTGCGGGCTTTTTTATTGACTTTGCTTCCTATTACATCCGATAATATTTCACTACTTCCAAAAATAACAAGGTATTAATGAAGGGTACCACTGCAAACCTCAGTTTGATTTTATTCATATTTAATATGCATACCCCTCATAAAGTACCCCACACAAGAGATGTAAATGCCATTAACTGCACAAGAAGTAAAAAATATATCCTGTCCTGAAGACAAAGCGCAGATAAAGAAATCAGATGGTAACAATCTGTTTTTACTGGTTAAAAACAATAATTCCAAACTATGGCGGCTCAGATTTAGACATGCAGGAAAGTACCAAGAAATGGCTCTTGGAAAATACCCCTCCATATCTCTCAGCGAAGCTAGAAGATTGGCTGAAGAAGCAAGAGCGTCTTTAATCAATGGTATTAACCCTATGGATGAAAGGCGGGAACGAAAACGCACAAAAGAGGTAACTAAAGACAAGTTATTTTCAACCATTGCAATAAAGTGGTGGGAGCAGCAAAAAGGTTCTTGGTCGGAGGATCACGAAAAAAGAATCAATCGTTGGCTGCTGGTGGACTCTAAAAGCTTAGGTAACCTTCACATTGATAATATTGACGCTGGGCATATTACTGAACTCATGTTAGCAGTTGAAGCAACTGGAAGCCCCAGAAAAGCACCAAATATACTGGCGGTAATCAATCGTGTTTTTGGTTATGCATTAGCGCACAGATTGACACGAAATAATCCTGCACAAGGCCTACCTCTCACCGATATACTAAAACCCTTACCAAAAGTAAAACATAGGGCTGCAATCGTTAAGCCTAATGAACTTGCCCAATTGATTAGAGATATAGATACAACAGAATCAGGCAATTACTGCACTGTTGAAGCACTTAAATTAATACCTAGAGTATTCTTAAGACCAACTGAGATTAGGAACCTGAAGTGGGAATACGTTGACTTTGATGATTCACTAATAAGAATACCAGCCGAAGAAATGAAACGCGGCCGAGAGCATATTGTGCCGATGTCAAAGCAAGTCGTAAAACACTTAAAAGAAGTGAAAACTGTTACAGGCTACTCCAAGTTGGTATTTCCTAACCAAAGAGATGGCAGCAAACCTATGAGTAAAAATGTATTAACTAATCGTTTACGAGATTTAGGGTACCCTGCCGATGTCATGTCAGCACATGGTTTTAGAAGTACAGCATCAACCATACTGCACGAAAAAGGCTGGAACCACGATGTCATTGAAGTGCAACTTGCCCACCTTACTGGCTCGGCTACATCAAGAGCCTACAATCGCTCAATATACTTGGCAGAGAGAACAAAACTAATGCAAGAATGGGCAGACTATTTAGATCAATTGTCTAATATAAAATAACAATGGTACATAAAAGCAATGAAAAAAACAGACAAGTTTAGAGAGTGGCTCTCACTTGAAAATGCAGCTGCGCGTATCTCTAAAGAAATAAATGAAAATATAACTGTAAATGATTTATATCGGCTAGCACTCGATGGTCACTTAAAACTATCTATGTATTTTGTAAATGATGGATATGGTATAGAGGGTGAATTGGGGGGAGTCGATGAAACTGAGAAGCAGTTACCTCAGCAAAAATTTAATACCTTGAACCGCACTGTTCAAAGTATGGCTGGTATTTGGGATTTAACAATGCAAGGCCAAGAGGCTTATGAAATTAAAGAGTATTATGAAGAAAGCAATTCAGGGGTAAGTGTAAAAAACCGTAGTAAAAATGGTATCTTAGTGCAACAAGATGGCGTCACTTGTAAGCTATATAAATACTTTGACTATGAGAAAATATGTAGTCCTGAATACAACGAATCAAAAGAGAGGAAACGTGCCCTTGCGGAAGAACCTGCTAAGATTTTTGAAAATCTTCCCATAGTTCTTGAGCAATTAGTTCGAACTGATAAATATGACATACAATATGTACCTTGTATCAAACTTTCTGATGCTGGTTGCGTTTTGATTATAAAAAATCGTGAAATCACTCGCTTTATCCAATTGATAGAAAATAAGCCGCAAGAAGAAAAACCACTTACATCTAAAGAACGAACTACAAAAAACATTCTAATAGGGGCACTACTGAAAGAGTTAGGTATAACCCCTCCTTATAAAGCTTCTGCCCCCGTTATTAAATTAATCGTTGAAAAATATGGTAAAACTATCGCTGACAACACCGTCCGCGCAACTCTACAAGAACTTGCTGAGCATATAGATTAGCCCCCTTTGTATGAATTAAAAAACGCAATTGAAACTCTACTTTCTTCAATTGCGTTTCAGACCTCTCAAATCAAATAACCTTCTAATCATCCAATAAACGATTAAAAGGTTCCAATGTGTCCCATAAAATAATTCGCTTACCTGAAGTTAAAAATAAAACAGGTCTATCTCGCAGTACCATTTACTTGGGTATGGCTAAAGGCATTTTTCCGAAAACTATTTCACTAAGTGAGCGAGCTGTTGGCTGGCTCGATTCAGACATTGAGCAATGGCTTGATAAGCGCATAGCTGCATCTAAGGTGACTAACAATGAGCCGTCGTAACAACCCCAATCGCATCAAAATTCATCGTAGTTATACAGTGATTGATGTTAGCGAAGCATTAGGAGTTCATCCTAAAACTGTACGTAACTGGATTCGTGTTGGCTTGCCTGTAATTGATGATAGGCGTCCACTTTTGATCCATGGAAGCGACTTAAAAGTTCATTTAAAGCAGAAGCGAAAAACTTACATGTACAAATGTGAAATACATGAAATTTACTGTTTCAAATGCAAAGAGCCTAAAAACCCAACTATAGAATCACTTAAGTTTATATCGAAACCTGCTGGTATGGCGCAGATGTCTGGGCACTGTAAAGAATGTGGCTGCCAAGCAAATAAATATGTTTCTTGGCGCAATGTGAATCAAATTTGGCTTGAACTTGAGGGTAAATTACCGATAGCTGAAAAACACTTAATCCTGAGAGAAGAAGCTCTCTTAAATTGTCCTTTTGATATGGTATTTAATGATGAAAAAAAATAACACTAATAACGCCCGAATTCTTCATGAGTATAGCAAGTATTTGGGGGATGCAAAAAGCTACGACAAATCAACTGTTGACGGTGCCATGAAGTCAATTAATCGCTTTGAAGAATATACAGGGTACCTTGATTTTAATAAGTTTAGGGCAAAGCATGCCATTGGGTTTAAGAAGGATCTTCTTGCTCAAAAATCAACTGTGACTGGAGAGGTATTGAGTAAAGCAACAGTACTTACTGCAATTCGTCACATAAAAATGTTCTTTCACTTTTTAGTTACGCAAAAAGGTTATAGAGCAAAAATCAACTACAGCGATATTGAATATTTCAATTTATCTGAAAAAGATACTCGTATTGCTAATACAAAGCGAAGAAAAAATGTGGCTAAAATTGAGCAAGTTATTCAGACATTAGAAGCAATGCCCTCTAGTACGGAGATTGAGATGCGTGAAAGAGCTTTAATCGCTTTTATTATCTTAACTGGCGCACGAGATAGTGCCGTAGCCTCAGCCAAAATTAAACACATTGATATTACCGAGCAAAGCTTTTATCAAGATGCTAGGGATGTAAATACTAAATATAGTAAAACCTTTACTACTTACTTTTTTCCTGTGGGTGAGCTGCCATCAAAGATTCTGACTCACTGGATTGAATACTTAATAAATGAACTTGGATATAAGCAAAATGATCCATTATTTCCAAAAACCAAATTAGGACACAATAAAAATCAGCAGTTTGAGGCCATTGGGTTACTTAAAGAGCACTGGAGTAATGCTACCCCTATCCGCAAGGTATTCAAACAAGCTTTTGAGGCTGTTGGTTTACCCTACTTTAATCCTCATAGCTTCCGTAACACTTTAGTAAGGCTAGGTGAGAATCTTTGTTTAACACCTGAAGAATTTAAAGCATGGAGTCAAAACTTGGGGCATGAAAGCGTATTAACCAGTTTTTATAGTTATGGTGATGTGCCAGATTATAAACAAGCAGAGTTACTGCGTAAATTAGCCAAGCCAGCTGAAAGTACCTCCCCTGATATGGAAGAGCAATTTAATCAATTTCAAGCCTTTCAGAAAATGATGGCACAAAAGTAAAGTCCATTACATTAACCTGATTATCTGGTATCAAAAAGCAGTTGTATATTGATACCAGTTATCAAGGCAAGTCATAGTATCAATAAAACACGAATCAACATTAACAAAGCGTACATTTTAGGCATAGTCAAAGTGTACATTCATCATTAATGGCAATTGTGTTCATTTTAAGTTGATTTAGATTAAGTGTACGTATATTGTTGTAACATCTAAGACTTAAAGTGAACACTTTCCAAGGAATAAATATGAGTGGCAAACAAATCGGGTATATTCGTGTTTCGACAATAGAACAAAACACCGAACGACAATTAAATGAAACCCCACTAGATGAAACGTTCACCGATAAATGTAGCGGTAAAGATACAAACCGACCTGCTCTAAAGGAGCTTATAAAATTTGTTAGAAAGGATGATACTGTTCATGTGCACGATATCAGTCGAATGGCACGTAATACCGAAAATCTTCTTACACTTGTTAAAGAGTTAACTGATAAAGGCGTAAAGCTTATATTTCACAAGGAATCACTAACGTTCACTGGCGAAGATAACCCAATGCAGCAACTAATGCTGACAATGTTAGGTGGTATCTATCAATTTGAGCGCTCTATGATGCTTGAACGTCAACGTGAAGGTATAGCTATAGCTAAGCTGAAAGGGAAATATAAAGGTAAACCTGTCAATATTGAACTAAATGAAAGTATCTGTGCACTTGCGAATACAGGTATTAATAAATCTCAAATAGCTAAACAGCTCAACTGCTCTCGTACTACTGTTTACAAAGCTCTTTCTAACTAGTTCGACCCCAGCCTAAAACAAAGCACGAATCTTTACTGCTAATTTTGATTTTTCGCATTCTTAGTTAATGCGTGAATTAAATAGGCGACCTTCACCCAAATAGTTTGCTAAATCTCAATTTTTAACAAACTATTTATTTTTTAGAGATGTTCATCATCAATATAACAATATATTCTTACATACTCTGAACTCTTTTTTTGAAAACTCAAGTTCAGCTTTTCATTTCAGATAAAAAATCACTCAATATTAACGATTATAATGGAAAAATAAATGTCAGAAGAGCAAAGAAAACTATTAGAAACTCAATTATGGGGCATTGCTAATTTACTCCGAGGGAAGATAAGTGCTGATGACTACCGAGATTACATTCTGGGTTTTATTTTCTATAAATATCTCAGTGAAAAACAATATATTTACGCCAATGGTTTATTAGAAGGCGAAGACATTACAGACTATGAAGGCGTTGAAGATCTGGAAACTTTATCAGCTATAGAAGAAGAGTCTTTATTAACACTTGGCTATTTTTTAAAACCTCAAGAGTTATTCTCGCAAGTTGCTCGAAAGGGCAAAGCAGATACTGAAACCCAAAGCAACTATATCATTGAAGATTTGCAAAATGTAATGAACCACATAGAGCAAAGTACTATGGGAACAGAGTCTGAAGATGACTTTAATGCTCTATTTGAAGACTTAGATTTATCTTCTACAAAAATAGGTAGAACGGTTGGAGCAAGAAACGAGGTGATAGTAAATATTCTTACTCACCTTGATA
Source organism: Pseudoalteromonas sp. SWYJ118 (assembly GCF_015864505.1). Taxonomy (NCBI): domain Bacteria; kingdom Pseudomonadati; phylum Pseudomonadota; class Gammaproteobacteria; order Alteromonadales; family Pseudoalteromonadaceae; genus Pseudoalteromonas; species Pseudoalteromonas sp. SWYJ118. The sequence continues at coordinate 73,342 of NZ_JADYXC010000009.1, forward strand.
AAATAGATTTCCAACTTGATGATATTGAAGCAGATGTATTGGGAGATGCTTACGAATACCTTATTGCAAAATTTGCTGCAGGCGCAGGTAAATCAGCTGGCGAATTTTACACGCCCCAACAAGTATCAAAAATACTCGCTAAAATAGTGACCGTAGGAAAAACCAAATTAAAATCAGTTTACGATCCAACTTGCGGTTCAGGCTCATTGCTATTACGCGTAGCAAGAGAATTTAACAAAGTAACAGATGTTAGCGAATTTTATGGACAAGAGCTTAACCGTACAACTTATAATTTAGCTCGAATGAATATGATTTTACATGACGTTCATTTTGCTAATTTCAACATTCAACAAGAAGACACTTTAGAAAACCCACAGCATTTAGAAAAACGCTTCGAAGCAGTTGTCGCTAATCCACCATTTTCAGCTCACTGGAAAAGCGATCAAAACCCATTAAACAGTACCGACGAGCGTTTTAGTCAATATGGTAAACTAGCACCAAAAACTAAAGCTGACTTTGCTTTTGTTACCCATATGATTCACCACCTAGCTGACAACGGTACAATGGCAACCGTACTACCGCACGGTGTTTTATTTCGTGGTGCTGCTGAAGGTGTTATCCGAAAATATTTGATCAAAGAACTCAATTATTTAGATGCCGTTATCGGTTTACCCGCTAATATTTTTTATGGCACCTCAATTCCTACTTGTATTTTGGTGTTTAAAAAATGTCGTAAGGTTGATGATAATGTCATTTTTATTGACGCTAGTGGTAGCGATAACTTTATTAAAAATGGTAATCAAAATGAGTTACGCGACAGTGATGTTGAAAATATAATAACCACATACACTAATCGCGAAACTCGTGAAAAATATTCTTATGTTGCTACATTAGATGAAATAGCTGAAAACGACTATAACCTCAACATTCCAAGGTATGTTGATACTTTTGAAGAAGAAGATGACATTGATTTAGATGAAATGTCACGTAAGTTAAAACAATTAGATAAAGACTTAGCTATTACGAATGATGAAATTGTTGTTTTCTGTAAAGCGTTAAATATTCCTACGCCATTTTAGAGGACTAATAAGATGACTAAAAATAATCAAGACATTTTACCTATTCTAAGGTTTCCTGAATTTGAAGGTAGCTGGGTTGAAAAATCACTATCTGACTTTTTAACATTTAAAAATGGTATTAATGCAGGAAAAGAAGCCTATGGGACAGGCTATAAATTTATTAATGTGCTAGATATCATTAATAACGACTTCATAACTCATGACGACATTATTGGCTCAGTGAATGTTAGTTTAGATGTTTTTAATAAAAACATCGTCGAATATGGTGATATTTTGTTTCAACGTAGCTCTGAAACAAGGGATGAAGTAGGCCAAGCAAATGTATATTTAGACAAAAACAAGTCTGCGACGTTTGGTGGTTTTGTAATAAGAGGAAAAGCTAAAGAAGAGTACGATCCTCTTTTTATGAATGCTCTTTTAAAAACAACAAATGCAAGAAAAGAAATTACTGCTAAAAGCGGTGGGAGTACTCGGTTTAATGTTGGTCAAGGTACACTAAGTAGTGTCAGAATTTTTACAACTAATATAAACGAACAAATTAAAATATCAGCATTCCTCTCTACTGTTGATAAACGTATTAAGTTATTGCAAACAAAAAAAGAAGAATTAATTAAAAATAAAAAAGGCTTAATGAAAAAACTCTTCTCACAAACTATACGGTTTAAAGATAAAAATGGTAACTGCTTTCCAATATGGAGAAATAAGACCTTAAAAGAAGTTTCAGAGATAAAAATGGGCCAATCTCCAAGTTCAAAGTCATATAATTTAGAACAGATAGGCTTGCCTTTAATTCAAGGAAATGCAGATATAGTAAATAGGCTTTCCAGACCAAGGCAGTGGACAGATAGACCTACTAAAACATGCGACATTGCCGATATACTTCTGACAGTGAGAGCTCCCGTAGGGGCAGTAGCTAAATCAATACACAAAGCTTGTATTGGTAGAGGTATTTGTTCTATTACAAATAATGCTTTTTCAGATTTAGAATTCCTTTATCAATTTTTAATATGGTTTGAGCCCAAATGGGGAAGCCTTGAACAGGGTAGTACTTTCTCTGCAGTAAGTGGTCAAGATATCCGAAATTTAAATATATTGATTCCGGACTCATTAATAGAGCAAAAAAAAATAGCTGACTTTCTCAAATTAATAGATAAATCTATTGAAAATATTAGTCAACAAATTGATAGTTCACTTACCTTTAAACAAGGGTTGTTAAGGAATATGTTCGTATAATGATTAAATTATATAGGGAAATACAAGAAGAAATCGATAGCCATTTTAAACTGTATATTAATGACTTATTTGCGACGTCAGGAGAAGCGCGTAAATACTATTATTGGTCGGTTGAGTTTTTTATAAATGCAGGCGGTTTATCATTTCGTCATTATGATCTTGACGTAAAGCAGAAAGATAAAATTAATGCCTTAGGTAATAGTTATTTTGGTAATAGTGAAATTCAATTTAGCATCAATAAAAACTCTCATCGAAATGACCTTAGCATTAAGAATATTGCTAAACTTTTTCCTGAAAAGGATAAGTCAGGCCAAATGGAAAAATATGAATATATAAAAGAATTCATATTATGGCAGCTCATCGATGAGCTCAAAGATGATGAAGGTTTATCGGAGGCAAAAGAGCTACAGGAACAAAATTTTATAATTACCTATATTTCCTACTTATGTAGTGAACACACCAAGCCTATACACGCTGTTCTTAAAGAAAATTATATTAATTATAATATCACCAGCCAAGGACAAGAATTAGAAAAGAAACTTAGTGATTTAGCGGACAATGATAATTCAGTTTTGGTGAAAAAAATTGAGCGGTTATATATTTTAAAAAAAGAAGAGTCAAAAATTCATTTTGTTTTTTCAAGAGAAGGTGGTGGTGAGAAAGAAGAGCTAAGAGAGCTGCTAGAAGTCATGGGTAAAGAAGAAACGGGTAAGTTATATCGAGGGCAGGCAAACTCAGCTTGGGGTCTAGATTCTAGTATGACTCGACAACCGAAGTATTTAGCATATGAAGCAGAAATGTATTACGAGATACTATCTCTAAAACCTGATGCGTTTCAGAATGATAGCACCATATACGAACGTCTTATTACCATGCAGCACTTCGGTATGCCTACACGCTTATTAGATATAACACGCAATCCATTAGTCGCGATATTTTTTGCCTGTAACAATTTTGAGTGCAAAGATAATGATGGTGTTATTTTTACTTTTTCACCATCAAATAAAGCGGATTTTTTAAACTTTGAAGATGACAGACTAGCGAATAATTTACCAGCCCTGTTTAACCACAATAGTAATGAAAACACTCCTAATACTGATAATTTCTTATCGAAGATTTGGTTTATTAAAGGCATAGCTAAAAACCAGCGTATAAATAACCAAAGTGGTGACTTCATTTTTGTCGGTAAGGGGAAGCAGGTAAAGGAAGAGCTTCATCAGTTACCTAAAATGGCGATTGTTATAGATTTTGAAACAAAGAAAATATTATTAGAGCAGTTGGAGTCGCTAAACATCCATGGTGGCGCGGTTTATCCAGATCTAACGCATATGAGTAACTATATTAGTAATAAATATTTACACGATAAAAAGTCAGTTTCAATTACTGAGCTAGTTAATAATGTAGTAGCAGATAAAAAAGAAGAAGTGGCTAAGCCTGTAATAACAAAACAATCAGCTTCAGAGAAAGCAGTTAAAAAGCAGACAAAAGAAGAAAGCTTTGATTTTGTTGCTATTAAAAACAAAGCTCGAACAGAACAGTTAAGTTCATTTTCTGATTTTTACCAAGTTGAAGAACAGGGCTTGAATAAAATAGTCGAAGATTTTCTTTTTACTGAGAAGAAGCCGTTTAGAGATGAAGTGATTAAAATTATGCATAATAAACCACCACTAAAAAACAGAGCGGAAGTGATAGGTTCATTAACGGATAAAATTATTACATTAGCTAAAATAATTAGTAAAGAATAGTTATGACAACTCAATTTGAGCAGGTTTTAGAAAATAACTTAATCACTCAATTACAAGAATTGGGTTATTTGAATGTTGTTATTAAAGATGAAAAGGACTTATTGATTAATTTAAAGGCACAGTTAGAGACTCATAATAAAACGTCTCTTTCAGAGAATGACTTTAAGCAAATACTTAACTTTATTAACAAAGGCAATATTTTTGAACGGGCTAAAATATTACGTGACCGCGTTCCTTACACTAACGATAAAGGCGAAGCTAAAACAGTTGAATTAATCAATCAAATACATTGGTGCCAAAATCAATTTCAAGTAACACAGCAAGTGAGCATGGACGGCTCATATAAAAATCGTTACGACGTTACTTTGTTAGTGAACGGTTTACCGTTAGTGCAAATAGAATTAAAGCGCAGGGGGTTAGAGTTAAAAGAAGCCTTTAATCAAATAAATCGCTATGAACGACATTCTTATGGTGCGGGTCAGGGGCTATTTCAGTTTATTCAAATTTTTGTTATAAGTAATGGTGTCAATACAAAGTACTATGCAAACAGCTCAATAAAAGCTCGTTCGTTTAAGCAAACGTTTTATTGGACAGATGTAAATAATAAACTCAACACTCAGCTTTCAACGTTTACTGATAGTTTTTTAGAGCCTTGCCATATATCTAAAATGATCACCAAGTATGTGGTACTAAATGAATCACAAAGAATATTAATGGTACTCCGCCCTTATCAATTTTTTGCAGTTGAAGCCATTATTGAACGGGTACAAAAAGGCCTTAACTTTGGTTATGTTTGGCATACGACAGGCTCTGGTAAAACGTTAACGTCATTCAAAGCGGCTCAAATACTCACTAATTTACCTAAGGTAGACAAAGTGATTTTTGTAGTTGACCGTAAAGATTTAGATTATCAAACGACAAAAGAATTCAATAGCTTTAGCAAAGGCAGTATTGATGGAACAAACAATACAAACGCTTTGGTAGAGCAAATGGTAGGTGACAATAAATTAATTGTTACTACCATTCAAAAACTAAATACAGCGATTAGTAAAAAGCGTTATTTAGAGCGCATGACCGCATTAAAAAATAAACGCATTGTTTATATTTTTGATGAATGTCACCGTAGCCAATTTGGTAAAACTCATGAAGAGATAAAAAGCTTTTTTAACCAATGCCAAATGATTGGTTTTACGGGCACGCCTATTTTTGAAAAAAATGCCGCAAAAAATGAATATGGTAAGCGCACAACGTCAATGCTATTTGGTGGTGAGAAACCATTGCATAAATATGTCATTACCGACGCAATTAGAGATGAAAACGTTTTAAAATTTTCGATTGAATATATCAGTACCTTTAAGAAAAAAGAGGATATTGTTGATATTAATGTAGAGGCTATTGATGAAGCTGAGGTTATGAATGCACCACAGCGATTAAATAATATAACCGACTATATTATTAATCATCATAACCGTAAAACTCATAGCAGAGAATTCACCAGTATTTTTGCTGTTTCAAGTGTTGATGTCTTAATCGAATATTACCAATTATTTCATCAGAAAGAAGCCGAAGGTAAACATAACTTACGCGTGGCAACTATTTTTTCATATCAAGCTAATGAAGAAGATAAAGATGCTGTAGGTTTTACCTCAAGCGAGTTTGACGAAGTAGACTTGAATCTGATTGCTGAGCCTAATGCTCAATATAACAATAAGGACAATAATAAATACCAGCATTCAAGAGAGCATCTTGAAGAGTTTATTGGCCATTACAATAAACAATTTAGTACTAATTACACCACCAAAGACAGCCAGAGTTTTTATAATTATTACAATGATATAGCCAAACGAGTAAAGCATAAGCAAATAGATGTTTTGCTGGTGGTGAATATGTTTTTAACGGGCTTTGACAGCAAAAGCCTTAATACACTTTATGTAGATAAAAACTTAAAGCATCATGGTTTAATTCAAGCTTATTCAAGAACAAACAGAATATTAAACGAATTAAAGTCGCAAGGTAATATAGTTTGCTTCAGAAACCTTAAAGATGCTACCGATGAGGCTATTTCATTATTTTCAAATATTAATGCTAAAGATGAAATAATAATAAAGCCTTACGAAGACTATGTAAGCCAATTCAATCAGGCATTTATTGCTTTACTTCAAATAGCGCCAACCGTTAATAGCGTAAATGACTTGCCGAGTGAAAAAGAAGAGTTGGAATTCATCAAAGCGTTTAGAGAGCTGATGCGCTTAAGAACCGTATTAACAACATTTACTGAATTTGATTCTGCAAACTTATCGATGGATGATCAAAGTTTTGCTGATTATAGAAGTAAATATTTAGATCTGTATGACAAGGTAAAAAACCACGTTCAAAAAGAAAAAGTATCGATTTTAAATGACATTGATTTTGAGTTGGAGTTGATTCATAGAGATGAAATTAATGTCGCTTATATTTTAAAGTTACTAGCCAAACTTAAAGATTCTGACGGTGAAGAACAAACGAAGCAGAAAAAAGCGATTATTGAAATGGTTGCTGGTGATGCAGAGATGCGAAGCAAACGGGAATTAATAGAACGTTTTATTAAAGAGAATTTACTTGAAATATCTGACTCAGATAACATTGCCGATGAGTTTGAAACTTTTTGGAATAAAGAAAGCATTTTAGCTTTAGATAGATTAAGTCATGAGGAAAACTTAGATACTGAAAAGTTACAGGACGTTATTGGCAACTATATGTTTACTGAGAAGAAGCCTCTGCGAGATGATATTATTGCAATAATGAATAAAAGACCTAATTTAAAAGAGCGAAAAACAATGGCAGATCGTGTTACTGAAAAGGTTTTGGGATTTGTAGAAACATTTATTAATGGTATGTCTACATAAAAATTAAGAAATGAATTTTAACCTTGGGCTATTTTTATATTCAGGGTGAATTACAATCTGTCTAATGAAACGTGGGAAGTCTAGTTTTTGTTAATACAAAAGAGTTTAAACAGTCTGTAAAGAACCTAAATATTGAAAAACTGTACTTTTGAAGGGCGATTTTTGTTAAATGATTTATCAGCTAATAAGTATTCAATCATAGGTTCTGAGTTTAAAGATAAGCTTGAGTTATCGAATTGTAATTTTGAAAAACTATTTGATGCGTATGAAAGTAAATTTCATTTGTTCAGAGTATCTAGATGTATTTTTGATGATTTTACAGGTTTTGAAAAATATGAATTTGGTATTAAAGGTGATGAAACCAAAGATAAGATAGAATTTGAATATGTCATGTTTATTAACTTTACCAATTTTAGAAAAGCTAAGTTACATAATGGTCTTGACTTTGAGCACACTAATTTAAAAGAACCTGTAAACTTTTTAAACGCTTATGTTGACCCCAAGAATACCAATCGTGAAACCTATCGCATAATCAAACACATTCGATAAAATAGGTAATCAAATCGAAGCTAGTAAGTTCTTCGCTTTTGAAATGAAAAAGTACAAAGAAGAGCTTAAATCTAAAAAGCTTTTTTCAGCAGAAAGAATCGTATTTTGGCTCAAGTGTACCTAAACCATTCTTTTTCATGCTAGGTATAGCATTTTTATATTATTTTGCGGTTTTAGGATATGAAAGCAATTTGCTTTATGAAATATATGAGCCAGCTAATATATATATAAATTATTTTATGTATCAAGCAAACTTGTTTGCTAAAGGAATACTTCCATATGGTAAGCTTTTAAAAGAAGGGGTGGAGTTTGTAACTTTGATTTTTCATATTCTATTTTTAACGTTTACTTGGCATTTTATAGTCGCTGTGAAACCATGTACTAAAAGATAAGTTTGTGAACTGACTCAGGATAGATACTGTAAACTGGAGCTGTATAGTGAAAATTTTGAAGTCCATCTAGCATAAGTTTGATAAGGGTGTAAAGCAGGGTACTTTAAATTTAAAGTTATTTATTTTAAATTAAAACAATACGTTAGCAATCAATGGGCGGAATGATGTAATCATCCCCTAAACACCTAGCTCAAATAAAAACCCAGCTTCGGCTGGGTTTTTAGCTATTGGGCACAAATAAAGTAAAAGCCACAGGTGTGGCTAATTAATAAAATGACTTCGCGTATCCCTTTGCTTCTTAAATGCATGCCAAGCCATACTCAGAGTTAATTTTATTTATTAAAAATTATTAAGGATATTAAGATGAATAAAAAACCTGAACTAATCATCTCATCACTCGATGCAGATAGATTGTATGACTTAATGGAATCATTGCCTGCAGGTAGCTTTGCTAACAAAGAAGAATTGGAAGCTGAACTGGCACGAGCAACAATAGTCGAACCTAAAGATATGCCATCGTCAGTTGTAACGATGAACTCAACTGTAAACTTTATTGTTGAGTCTTCTAAAGAAGAATTTACGTTAACCTTGGTGTACCCAAAGAACAGTGACTCTAGCGGCGATAAAATATCGATATTATCACCCGTTGGTAGCGCATTACTTGGGCTAAACCAAGGCGACGAAATTGAGTGGCCTAAACCGAGTGGCGGCTTAATAAAGGTAAAAATAAAAGAAGTAACCTATCAACCAGAACGTGCTGGTGAATTACACAGATAAACACTTTATGCACTTAGTACTAAAAAATCGATTTAAAGTAAACCCAGCCTCAGCTGGGTTTTGCTTTTTATTATAAAGCAGATTGATACTGTTTAATTTATACCTATAACTAAGTTACATATTGGGGGCATATACCCTGCGTAATCATTTACTAATATGATAAAAAGCACATTTATTTAATAGTACGGAGTGAGCTAAACATGACTAACGTTCAACAGCATATCGGCAGCATTGCATTAGTTGTTAAGGACTACGACGATGCCATTGAGTTTTATACTCAAAAGCTTAACTTTGAGTTAGTGGAGGATACTGATTTAGGAGAGGGTAAACGCTGGGTGTTAATTTCACCTCCAAATTCAAACGGGGCTAGTTCAAACGGAACTTGTTCAAATGGGACTAATTCGAGCAGGACTAATCTACTGCTTGCTAAAGCCACAACACCTGAACAGATTAGCGCTATTGGTAATCAAACGGGTGGTCGCGTGTTTTTATTTTTGTATACTGATGACTTTTGGCGAGATTATAATTTAATGCTTTTTAAAGGCGTTATATTTAACGGAGAGCCTAGAGTAGAACCCTATGGCACCGTAGCGGTTTTTGAAGACTTGTATGGTACAAAATGGGATTTATTACAGCTTAATAATCAGTGAGATAAAATGCTGTTAAATATAAAAGCAAAATTTTTATTAAGCGCAGGAGTTATTGCATCTGCAGCGGCTGTATGGCATTTACTTTGTATATGGGGTGGCACTAGTTGGTTTATATTTGCTCGCGCCCCAATACAAATAATAGAATCATCACAGCAAGGTACATTCCTTGCGCCTTTAGGTAGTATTGCAATAGCTGGACTCATGTTTGCCTGTACTGCATTTGCCTTATCAGCAATTGGCTTAGTGCGTAACATAGTACTTACTAGAACCGCTTTAATTGCTATTGCAACCTTGTGTATCATACGAAGCTTAATAATTATCCCTGCATTAATACGAGCCGATACGTGGAATATTATAGCGAGCAGTGTTTGGCTTTATGTAGGTGTATGCTTTTTAGTGGGTGCAATAACGTTCCACAATTTAAAGCCGAACACTGATAGTTGAGTGACGCTTAAACTCACGTCACTTTATTAACTAACTCTCTTACAATTGCGAATAAATCACTGGGTAGCATTCCCCTTTGCCCGTCTCGCTCACTTGCAATATCACCGGCTTTAGCATGCAGTGTTACACCATAACGTGCTGCTTCATCAATAGTTAAACCTTGGGCAAGCAATGCACCAATAATACCAGTAAGTACATCGCCACTGCCGCCAACGGCCAATGCCGGGTTGCCATCTTCACATACCCACGTGTGCTGGGCATTATCTATTAATGTTCCTGCGCCTTTTAATACACAAGTCGCGTTATAGCGTTTAGCGCAAAGGCGGGCATAATTAAAGCGGTCTGATTCTATGTCGCTGGTGCTAACACTTAGCAGTCGCGAAGCTTCGCCGGGATGTGGAGTAAGTACGCATTGCTCTAACGTGTATGATGAAGCTTTCTTAGCCAGTAAATTAAGGGCATCTGCATCTATAACCAATGGCATTTTATTGTTTTGGCAATATTGCATTACTTCATCGAATGTTTGTTGTGCCCACTCGTCTTGCCCAAGCCCTGGGCCAATAACAACGCAGCTTGCCCACTCTAGCGCTTGATGTAAGTTATTACTGCTTACCATAAGTTCTGGTCTGCCAATACTAATAGGCGTTATTGAGCTTTCGTGTGTATACACTCTTACCATGCCAGCACCCGTTCTAAGAGCTGCTTCACTACTTAACCTAATTGCACCTGCAGTACCTTGATTGCCACCAACACATAAAAGTTTACCGTGGCTTCCTTTGTGACTATTGATTGCCCGCGTGGCTATTCCTTTAAAGCTATTGATATTAACAAGGGTTCCTGAAGATTGAGCGATACAAGTAAACGCATCGCCAATTGCTAAATCATCAAATACTAACTTACCGCTATATTGTTTACCTGCCGTCGTTGCGAGCCCTTGCTTAATGCCCACAAAAGTAACGGTTGAAGTCGCTTGTACTGCACATCCTAAAGGCTGCCCTGTATTCGCCTCAATACCTGACGGTATATCAATGCTTATTACGGGCTTATCACTGTTATTTACAGCTTTTATTATATTCGCAAAATTATCGCGCACTGCGTTTTTAAGGCCAGTACCAAGGAGCGCATCAATAACGATATCGCACCTATTAAGAGTGTCTTTTGTAAAATGAGAAACCACCCCACCCGCTTCAATCCATAACTGCTGCGCTTTTGCTGCATCACCGGTTAATACTTTATTAGGCTCAGCTGCGCATACTGTTACCTCTTTACCTGATTGCATAATAAGCCTAGCTACAATGTAACCGTCTCCAGCGTTGTTACCATGGCCAACAATAACTAATGTATGCTGTGCATCAAATAACTGCCATTGCTTATATACAGCCTCGCCTGCACGCTGCATTAGGGTAAATAAATCACAATGACTATTTTTAGCCGCTAAAGCTTCATTGTCTCTTACTTGTTGTGCGGTAAATAAAGTTTTATTGAGCATAAAAGCTCCTTTACTAGGTGATACTTCACCTTATCAAATACTTATATCTAACGGCTAGTTCCATTGATAATTTTAAACTGCAATTTTATTTAAAATCTAACTTAGCAAAATACTCCCAAGCCAATTTGGACATGACCAACATGAGCACGACTAACTTGAGCAAGGTGAGCTAATTAAAGTACAATGCAGTTAATTAAAGGCTTGGCTTACTTGTAACCCAAGCCTGTTTATTTTTAGGTAGAGAAAAACATGGCACAAACTCGCGGTAACTTATTTATTTTGTCAGCCCCTTCTGGTGCTGGTAAATCAAGCTTAATCAATGCGTTATTAAAAAAACACGCTGACATGAAAGTATCTGTATCACATACAACTCGCGCCCCTCGCCCAGGTGAAGAAAATGGCGTGCATTATCACTTTGTATCTACAGACGAATTTAAAGCGCTTATTGCCAAAGATGACTTTTTTGAATGGGCTCAAGTGTTTGATAATTACTACGGCACATCAAAGCAGGCTATTGAGTCGCAACTTGATGCGGGTATTGATGTGTTTTTAGATATTGATTGGCAAGGCGCTCAGCAAGTGCGCAAAATTATGCCAAGCGTACAAACTATTTTTATCCTACCTCCTTCAAAAGAAGAGTTAGAACAACGCTTAAATAACCGTGGCCAAGATTCGGCTGAGGTTATTGCCTCTCGTATGGCAAAAGCACAATCTGAAACATCACATTATAATGAATACGACTTTGTAATTGTTAATGATGACTTTGAGGACGCACTTGCCGACATAGAAATGATTGTAATGGCTCAGCGCTTAACACTAAAAGCGCAAGAAGATCGTCATCAAGTTTTACTAAATAGTCTGCTTAAATAATTTAAGCCTACTTAAATTAGGCTTAGGCAAGTAAAACTGATAAAAATTGAACACTGGCTATTGGCGAAAGTGGCTCCTTGGAGTAAACTACGTCTTTGCTTTTAAATTATTTTTGGAGTGCTGTGATGGCCCGCGTAACAGTTGAAGATGCAGTAGATGCAGTTGGTAATCGTTTTGACTTAATTTTAGTTGCGGCTCGTCGTGCCCGCCAAATTGCTGTTGGTGGTAAAACTCCACTAGTAGACCCTGAAAACGATAAGCCAACGGTAGTTGCTTTACGTGAAATTGAATTAGGTTTAGTTGATAGCGCTTCAATGGACTTAATTGACCGTGAAGAACAACAACACCAAGAAGCAGCAGAATTAGCTGCTGTTGCTGCCATTGTTGGTGGCAACCAATAATCGACCTCCCGGTCTGATTTAGCCAACGGCGCAGTATTTCTACTATAGCCGTTGGCAATCCTTTCATTTCATCGTATATTCGTAGCTTACCTAATTTGCTTCACTAGGGCCTTTTTATCTTTCGAGGTTAAATTTGCAGCAGTATGCTTGGTATTTAGGCAAGGCAGAGCCTATGTAGTGTGGTTATTTCCCATAAGTAGGCGATAACGCAGCATAAATGCAAAACATGCGCTGCCCAAAGGGTTCTGCCTAGGGGCAATTTACTCTTTGTTGCTCGATTTTTACTTAGCCCGCTAGGCTAAAAACCTCGCGCCGCGATTAAATCGCCCCTAGATTGAACAAATTTTAATCCTGAAAGGTCAACAGGCCCTAGAACATTGGAGTGTGAATGTATCTTTTTGAAGGTCTTAAAAAGAAAATTTCAGAATACTTGCCCGCTGCTGATGTAGAGCTGGTTCAAAAATCTTACGTGGTAGCCCGAGAGGCCCATGAAGGACAAACTCGCTCAAGTGGCGAACCTTACATAACTCATCCAGTAGAAGTAACCCAAATTCTTGCAGGCATGCATCTTGACCATGAAACGCTCATGGCCGCGCTAATGCATGATGTAATTGAAGATACTGATTTTAGCCAACAAGATTTAGCCGAAATTTTTGGCGAAACTGTGGCAGAACTCGTTGAAGGTGTAAGTAAGCTCGATAAGCTCAGCTTTAAAGATAAAAAAGAATTCCAAGCTGAAAACTACCGCAAAATGATTATGGCAATGACTCAGGATATTCGAGTTATTTTAATCAAGCTTGCTGATAGAACGCACAATATGCGTACTTTAGGGGCACTGCGCCCAGATAAGCGCCGCAGAATAGCACGTGAAACGCTTGAGATTTACGCGCCAATAGCAAACCGCTTAGGTATTCACGATATTAAAAATGAGCTTGAAGACTTAGGTTTTCAAGCTTTATATCCTATGCGTCATCGCGCACTTAAATCTGAAGTAGCTAAAGCACGTGGTAATCGCAAAGAAGTTATCACTAATATCCAACATGAAATAGAAGCACGTCTTGAAGAATCAGGCATTAAAGCGACTGTGTCAGGCCGTGAGAAACATTTATATAGTATTTATAAAAAAATGCTTAATAAAGAACTGCTATTTAACGAAGTTATGGATATTTACGCGTTTAGAATTGCAGTTGATTCTATGGATACGTGTTATCGCGTATTAGGTGTGGCTCATAGTCTTTATAAGCCTATAGAAACACGCTTTAAAGATTATATTGCTGTACCAAAAACTAATGGTTACCAATCGCTTCATACTTCATTAGTTGGCCCACACGGAATACCTGTTGAGATTCAGATTCGTACTCACGATATGGATCAGATGGCCGACAAAGGTGTAGCGGCGCACTGGATGTATAAAAAATCAGGTGATGGTGCAGGTAATACTTCGCAGCAACGTGCTCGCCAATGGATGCAAAGCTTATTAGAACTTCAGCAAAGTGCGGGTTCATCGTTTGAATTTATTGAAAACGTAAAAACTGAGCTATTCCCAGAAGAAATTTACGTATTTACACCTGATGGTCGTATTGTTGAGCTACCAATGGGCGCTACCGCAGTCGATTTTGCGTATGCTGTTCATACTGATGTAGGCAACACTTGTGTAGGCGCTCGCGTTAATCGCAAGCCACATCCTTTAAGTAGGCCATTAGATACAGGGCAAACCATAGAGATAATAACAAGCTCAGGTGCCCACCCTAATGCAACATGGCTAAACTTTATTGTTACTGGTAAAGCACGCTTAGGTGTTCGTAATTACCTTAGAAGCCAGCATCATGAAGAGGCTATGCTTTTAGGGCGTCGTTTACTTGATTCGGCATTAGGCGAAAACAAACTAGATAGCATTGCTGATGAAAATATAGCGAGAGTACTTGAAGAGCACGAACTAACTACGCTTCTTGAATTACTTGTAGAAATTGGCTCTGGTAACTTAATGAGTATGTTAATTGCCAAGCGCTTATTGCAAAATGACAATGACGATTTAACTGATATAACAAGCCAAGCTAAAGCGACCATTATTGGTACTGAAGGCATGTTAGTGAATTACTCTAAGTGTTGCCGACCTGTACCAGGCGATGCCATTACGGCTCATATAAGCCAAGGTAAGGGCCTGACCGTTCACCGCCAAGAATGTAAAAATATTCGTGGTTGGGAAAATGAGCGCTCTAAATACTTAGTTGTAAAATGGGACGATAACCCAGAAAAAGAATATATTGCAGCTCTGAGAGTTGAAATTATTAACCATCAAGGCGCGTTAGCTAAGCTAACCAATGTTGTCGCTACAACCCAAGCCAATATTGTCGAAATTGCCACCGATGAAAAAGAAAGTAATTTATACGTGATAGATTTAGGGGTTACCGTTAAAAACCGTATCCACGTTGCTAACATTATGCGCCGCATTCGCGTTATGCCTGATGTACAAAAAGTCTATCGTAAAAAATAAAATAGGAAACACATGAATAAAGCATTTATCTCTACCGACAAAGCACCTGCAGCTATTGGCACTTATAGCCAAGCAGTTAAAGTAGGTACCGCTGTTTATTTATCTGGTCAAATTCCATTAGTTCCAGAAACGATGGAAATGATTTCAGAAGATTTTAGCGAGCAAACGCATCAAGTATTTAAAAATATTGCTGCGGTATGTGAAGAAGCAGGCGGAAAAATTCACGATTTAGTTAAAATCAATATTTACCTAACTGATCTATCTAACTTCGCCACTGTAAATGAAGTGATGAGCCAATACTTTAAACAACCTTACCCAGCTAGAGCTGCATTAGGTGTTCGTGCACTACCAAAAGGTGCACAAGTTGAAATAGACGGAATAATGGAATTACCTTCTACCAATTAAGTATTACAGGCTATAGAGCTTCTCTATAGCCTTTATTCTCCTCTAAGCACTTCGTTTTATCTGACTTCTTGACTCAAATGTAAATTTCTAGCAATCTGTAGTTGTGTTTTAAAAAACAAACTTAACTTAAGTAGTAAAAAAGGATTAACTCGTGTTTAAGCTTGCCAACAATGGAAATGTTTTACTTGATGTAAAAGAACATATTCCTCCCAGCGCTGCATTTATTTTAGAGGCTCTCGAAAAGTCAGCTTTTTGCGACTGTAAAATAGATCATGACGCTATTAATGATTTTTTTAAAAACGAAAACACACAACAAACTCTCGTTGTAGCAACAAAACACAATGCCACTTTAAATGTAACAATTAGCGACGATAAAATGCTGGCCATTGGCGAGCTAACGCTTGCCCAAGGTGGAAAGTTATTAAGCTTAGAAGATGCAAAAAAACAACTCGTTAAAGCAGGTATTGTGCGTGGGTATAAACAAGCTTTTTTAGAACAGCTGCTACAAAAACAATCTGAACACTCTGCAGGATCTGTCGTTAAGGGGATATTAGCTAAAGGTAGGCTCCCAAGCGATGGTTTAGCCACTAAACTAATAACAACCGTAGAGACTTTAAAAGACCGTTTAAAAGCGCCCAAGCTCAAAGAAGATGGCAGTGTGGATATGCGCGACTTTGGCAAGCTTGCAAGCGTAGAACCTGGCTCTGTGCTTATTCGCCAGCAACCTGCAACTCCCGGTAAAGAAGGCTTTACCGTAATAGGTGACATACTGCCCGCAAAACCCGGAGAAAATAAACAATTAGTCGCCGGCGAAGGGACTGAAATATCAAAAATGAATCCGCTTGAGTTAGTCTCTACTATTGCTGGTGTTCCGGTTGAAATTAATAATGGTATGCGTGTCGACGATATTTTTACCATTTCAGATGTAAATGTAAAAAGCGGCCATATTGATTTTCAAGGCAGTGTTATTGTTACTCGCAATATAGACCCAGGGATGAAAGTAACTGCCAAAGGCGATATTACTATATTTGGCACGGTTGAATCTGGCGAGCTTACTGCAGGAGGAAACATCACGGTTAAACAAGGCATTATTGGCCATCAAAAAATGGATAGTAAGTCACTTTCTTGCAAGCTAATTGCGCTAGGTGATATTCATGTATCTCACTCGCAGTATTGCTACCTCGATGCAAATAATATTTTTATTGATCGCCAAACAAGCCATTGTGTAATAAAAGCTAAGCGCTTACTGCAAGTAGGCCAATCCGACTTACCTAAGGGTAAAATATTTGGTGGTGAAATACTTGATGCAACAACTCTCATTGCTGGCGAAATAGGGAATGAATCAGGCGCTAAAATGATTATTAACCTAGCGACTTCTGGCGCTGAAATAACAGCGGATACTGATAATTGCTTTAAAGACTTAGCTAAAACAGATGCACAATTAGATACGCTGCAAGCAGCGCTAGAAAAAACTGATTTAGTGAAGGATGCCGAAAAGAAGAAAATATTAATTACTAAAATTGGAGCTACTCAGAAACATTACTGTGAGCAAGCAGAACTATTAGAAAAACGTCTTTCAAACTTAGATCATGACTTACACGATTTACTTAGCGACGCTAATTTAACGGTGAATTCTGTTTTGCATTCAGGCGTAGAGATTCATATTTTTGATAAAGTACTTAAAACAATCCGCAATTACCCTCCGTGCAACGTTAAACTTTTAAATAATAAAATTGAAATAGAGTTTAAAACACACTAAAAAATTGAGTGCTCTATTGAGCACTCAAATTAACTCACTTTTTTACAATTTAAAGTAAGCCACTTACCGTATCATAAGTTTGACTTGGCCATACACCCACTTGTACTTGGCCAATATGCTGCTTTTGCAGCAATAGCATAGCCAAGCGAGACTGCCCTACTCCACCGCCAATCGTTTGCGGAAATTTACTTTGTAGTAGCGCTTTATGCCAATCAAACTCTAAGCGGTCTTCATCTCCAGTTGTACTTAACTGCGCTTTTAAAACCTCAGGGCTTACACGTATGCCCATTGATGATATTTCAAATGCATCTTCAAGTACTGGGTTCCATACTAAAATGTCACCATTTAAACCCATGTATTGATCGCATGTTGGCGTAGACCAATCATCGTAATCTGGGGCTCTTACATCATGAATTTTGCCATCTCCAAGCGCGCCACCAATACCAATTAAAAATACAGCACCATATTCTTGTGCAATGGCTTTTTCGCGTTGCTTAGCACTAAAGTCAGGATACATTTTACGTAGCTCTTCACTGTGCACAAACTTAATATCGTCCGGTAAAAAAGGCGTCAAACCATAAGACTCACTTACAAAAGCTTCCGTCTCTTTTATCCCTTTATAAATAGATTGAACAGTTTGCTTTAGTGTTGCCAGCGAACGCTCTGTCGTTTCGCTAATTACTTTTTCCCAATCCCACTGATCAACATATACAGAATGAATAGGGCTTAATGAATATTCGTCTGGGCGCAAAGCTTTCATTTGAGTGTAAATACCCTCACCAACACCAAAGCCATAAGTAGCCAGTGTTTTACGTTTCCACTTAGCCAGTGAATGCACCACTTCGTAGCGGCTATCTGTAATCGCTTTCACATTTACAGCAACTGCGTTTTCATGGCCGCTTAAGTTATCTTGCGTGCCGTCGCCAACCTTAGCCAAAATTGGGGCTTGAACCTCAACCAGCCCAAGTTGGGTTTCTAGTTGTTGTGAAAAAAATTGCTTAACTTTACTTATTTGCTGCTGTTGCTGCACATAGTGTGAACTCATAATAATTGGCCTCATTCCCAGTTATTGTTACTTGCTTAATTGATAAAAAGCGCTCTAACTAGCGCCATTAATGAAGTTAATGTAACGATTTAAAGGATTAATTCAATATCCCATAACAAAAATAGCTTTAATATATAAAAATCATTAATTAAGTGGTATAAAAACCATATATTCGATAATTTTATGACAAATATATAATGGAAAATTATTTAATCGATAATCTCGATAAACAGATACTTCATGCGTTAATGGCAAATGCCCGTACTGCGTACGCCGAATTAGCAAAAAGATTTAATGTAAGCGCTGGGACAATTCACGTAAGAATTGAAAAAATGAAGCAAGCTGGGATCATTACAGGCACCCAATTAACGATTAATACTAAACAGCTAGGCTACGATGTGTGTTGCTTTATAGGTATTAATTTAAATAACGCACGTGATTACCCACAAACACTTATAAAGCTAGAAGCATTGGAGGAAGTGGTAGAGGCTTATTACACAACAGGTAACTACAGTATATTTATAAAGGTAATGACAAAGTCCATTGATCACTTACAAGATGTGCTGATTAATAAAATACAGGCAATAGAAGCCATACAATCAACAGAAACACTTATTTCTCTACAAAATCCAATTAGCCGTACGGTAATGCCTTAACTGCAAAAATCTCGTATAATTGCCGAAAAAAGAGGATAACCATGCAGCAAACTCGCTATCAAAGAATCGAAGACGTACTTTCGCGCCGTCAAACAGACCTAACAGTGTGTTTAGAAGACGTGCACAAACACCATAACTTATCTGCAATAGTACGAAGTGCTGATGCGGTTGGTTGCCATCACGTACATGCTGTATGGCCTGAAAAGCAAAAATGGCTAACAAATAATACCTCAGGTGGCAGTAAAAACTGGCTAGAGACGCACTTACATAGAAATATTGATGATGCCGTTACTGCAATGCGTGAACGCAATCCAGAAATACAAATATTAGCGACTCATCTATCAGAAGATGCCGTTGATTTTAGAGAAGTAGATTACACCAAGCCAACGGCTATTATTGTTGGACAAGAAAAAACAGGGATATCAGAAAAAGCCCTAGAATATGCCGATCAAAATATTATTATTCCAATGCAAGGCATGGTGCAATCACTAAATGTTTCGGTTGCTGCTGCGCTAATATTGTTTGAAGCACAGCGCCAACGCGAGCTGGCTGGTTTATATAATAGAGATATGCTGAGCGCCGAAGTTAAACATCCACTTTACTTTGAAGGCTGCCACCCTATTATCGCAAGGCAATGTAAACAAAAAAAATTACCTTATCCTGCACTTGATGAAAACGGCGAAATAGTCGCTGACGAGCAATTTTGGCAAGCTTTAAAACATACTTGATGGACTAAAGCTCTGTAAGTACACTTAGCCTACTCACAAATAATAAGATTGATACACTTTGTCTAAACCTAGCTTAAATCAATACCCAATTACAGAGCTCAAAGGGGTCGGCCCAAAAATGGCTGAGCGTTTGTTAAAGCTAGGTATTTTAACTGTGCAAGATATGCTTTTTCATTTGCCACTTCGCTATGAAGATCGCACTCGCTTATACGCGATTAATGAACTGGCATTGCATAGCCATGTGAGTGTTGAAGCAACAATTGAAACAAGCCAAATTACGTTTGGTAAAAGGCGCATGCTTGTTTGCCAAATCAATGATGGTA
The DNA here is from genome assembly GCF_015864505.1 of Pseudoalteromonas sp. SWYJ118. Lineage (NCBI taxonomy): Bacteria > Pseudomonadati > Pseudomonadota > Gammaproteobacteria > Alteromonadales > Pseudoalteromonadaceae > Pseudoalteromonas > Pseudoalteromonas sp. SWYJ118. The sequence goes on from NZ_JADYXC010000009.1 coordinate 93,266, forward strand.
CTGGCAGGCTAACATTACGATTTTTTAATTTTACCGCCGCACAAAAAAACGCATTTAGTGCTGGTAAAATAATACGTTGTTTTGGTGAAGTGCGCCGTGGCCGTGTTGGCTTTGAAATGAGTCATCCTGAATACAGCATCAGCGATACTTCCAACGAGCAGCCGGTAGCGACCACATTAACACCCGTTTATTCAACAACCGAAGGTTTAAAGCAGCTATCGATTAGAGCTTTAAGCGAACAGGCTATTGATTTACTACATAAATACTCAGTGGAAGAACTACTGCCTTCACAGTGGCAGCCATCAAATATGCCGCTAAGTGACGCCTTATTATTACTGCACCGCCCACCAAATGATGTTGATGTAACTGCATTAGAGCAAGGTACTCACCCTGCTCAACAGCGCCTGGTATTTGAGGAGCTACTTGCTCAAAATCTCAGTTTATTAAAAGTACGAGAGCAAGGGCAACAAGTTAAAGCCGTAGCATTAAATCCGGTAAATACATTAGAAAGCCAATTTTTAGAACAACTTCCTTTTGCACCCACAAATGCACAAAGCCGCGTAGTTGCTGAAATTAAAGGTGATATGCAACACGCATATCCCATGATGCGTTTAGTACAAGGCGATGTAGGTTCAGGTAAAACCCTAGTAGCAGCACTGAGTGCACTAACCGCTATTGCGCAGGGCTTTCAAGTAGCTTTAATGGCGCCAACAGAGATTTTATCAGAGCAACATGGTGTTAATTTTACAACGTGGTTTAATCAACTAGGTATAACAGTTGCTTGGCTTGGCGGTAAAACAAAGGGTAAAGAGCGCGTAGCAACACTTGAAAAAATAGCCTCTGGTGAGGCGCAAATGATTGTAGGTACTCACGCTTTATTTCAAGATGAAGTAAAGTTTAATAACTTAGTGCTTATTGTTATTGATGAACAACATCGCTTTGGTGTCCACCAGCGTTTATCACTGCGTGAAAAAGGTAAATTTGGTGATTGTTACCCTCATCAACTCGTTATGACCGCAACACCTATTCCACGTACGCTCGCGATGACAGCCTATGCCGACTTAGAAACCTCGGTCATTGATGAGCTACCACCTGGGCGTACGCCCATCACAACAGTAGCACTTCCAGATACTCGCAGAGACGATATTATTGCCCGCGTTAAATTAGCGTGTAACGAGCAAGGCCGCCAAGTTTACTGGGTGTGTACTCTTATTGATGAATCTGAAGTACTGCAATGCCAAGCAGCGGAGGACAGCGCACTGCAGTTAAAAGAAGCATTACCAGAGCTAAACGTAGGTTTAGTACATGGGCGAATGAAATCAGCTGAAAAACAAGCCATTATGAGCGAGTTTAAAGCAGGCAATATACATGTTTTAGTTGCCACTACGGTTATTGAAGTTGGTGTAGATGTCCCTAATGCGAGCTTAATCATTATAGAAAACCCTGAGCGCTTAGGCTTAGCACAGCTGCATCAGTTACGTGGGCGAGTTGGCCGTGGCGCTACTGCATCGCATTGCGTGCTTTTATACCACGCACCACTGTCTCATACTGCTCAAAAGCGATTAGGTGTACTACGCGATAGTAACGATGGTTTTGTGATAGCAGAGCGCGATTTAGAAATTCGTGGCCCTGGTGAAGTACTCGGTACAAAACAAACAGGGTTAGCCGAGTTTAAAATTGCAGATCTTACCCGCGATAAGCACATACTTAATCAAGTAAGACCGATTGCACAGCAAATGCTTAAGCAACACCCAGAGGTTGTTGACCCACTAATTCAACGTTGGTTGGGTAACAAGCAAAATTACGCGCAAGCGTAACCACTCTATTTTCGATACTTTTGAGTTTACTAAGTTAATTTACTAAATTAGCTTACTAAGGATATAAAAAAGCCAGCTCTAAACAATATAGAGCTGACTACTGATATCTAAACTGAGCTAAGCTAAGCAGTATAAAAGCGATTAGCGCCTTTTACTGCTCTTAGTTAAATTTAAGCTTTGTTAAGCTCAAATATAAGCGATGTTTGCGGGAATGATATTGGCATTTGTAAACCAAACTGCATTAGCGCTTCACCTGTAAATGTTTGACCATTTACCGCAGCAATAGAAGATGGGCGATACTCTTCAAATTTTACCGGCCACACTAAATTAAGTGTGTACTGCGCATCGGCATCTAGGCCAACAAAACGAAGCTTATTAGGCGCTGTACGCGGTGTTTCGCGAACGCTGTTATAGGCAAATAACGCTTTTGTTTTTTGCTCATCGATTAAACCAAAGTTAATTGATAAATCGTCGCTATCTAGGCGGTATAAATCGGCAGCATGAATAAACTCCCGATGCTCTTTGTGAAGTGCTATTGCCGCTTTAAGTGCATTGTATTCGTGATCGGTCAGCTCACGTGGGTCCATTTCAATGCCCATGTGGCCAAACATTGATACCGCAGCACGCATTTCAATACTTACATTACGCCCTGTAATATGACAATCACGCGGGCCTACATGTGCACCCATAACCGACGATGGAAAGAAGAACGAACATCCACGCTGTATTTCAAGGCGATCAAGCGCATCGTTTGAATCTGACGTCCATACACGGTCTGTGTGTGCAAGTACGCCGTAATCTACACGTGCACCACCTGACGAACAGCTTTCTATTTCAAGACCAGGATGCGCCGCTTTAATACGATTAATTAAACGATAAAGTGCTAATGTTTGCTGATGCACAGCAGGCTTACCGTCAAAATTACCCGCATGGTTAATGTCGCGGTTCATGTCCCATTTAATGTACTTAATGGTTGGGTATTCAACTAAAATATCGTCGATGGCTTTGTACAGGTACTCAACAACCTCAGAGCGTGTTAAATCAAGTACTAGCTGATTTCTAAAGCTTAACTGCTCGTTATTTTCTGAGCCTAAAACCCAATCAGGGTGAGCACGGTATAAATCGCTATCTGGGTTTACCATTTCTGGCTCAAACCAAATACCAAACTCCATACCTAAGCTGTTTACATGATCAATTACTGGCGATAAGCCATCTGGGTAGATTTTATAATCTACTGTCCAATCACCTAAGCCTGCGTTGTCGCCACGGCGGCCTTTAAACCAGCCATCATCAAGTACAAAACGTTCAATACCTAGCGGGGCCACTTTGTCGGCTAGTTGCTTAAGCGTATCTACGTCGTGATCAAAGTAAATGCCTTCCCATGTGTTGTAATGCACAGGGCGCGTTTTTTCACGTTGCGCTTGGCTAAGTAAATTAGCTTTAACAAAACGATGAAAATTACGAGAAAGCGCACTAAAACCTTCACTCGAAAACGAGCCATAAATACTCGGGCTTTGATACGTTTGACCTTTAGCAAGCGTAAGCTCACCAGGAAGTAATAGCTCACCCATTTGTACATAACGACGACCTTCAGCTAAAAGCTCTGCGCGTAGTTTATTGTTGCCGCTCCAACCTAAATGAAAGCCGTAACATTCGCCGTGCTGCTCGCCTGCATTTTCGTTATGCACTAATAAACCAGGGAATACATCGTGTGATGTTTTGCCTTTACGGTTTTCACGAACAAAACTGCCTAAGACTAAATCAACCGATTGACGTTGAAATTCATTTGACCAACGACCTTCAAAGCTCACTATTTTGCTTACGCTATCTGGCAGCTGGAATGTTGGCGCCGCGCAAAAGTTAACACTTAATGGCGAATCGCCTAAATTAGTTAATACGGTATGCGCGCTCAATACGTCAGTGTTTTTATCAAGCGTGATGCTGTGCACTACTTCAATACCACGAAGTTTATCTACACTTACAAATTCAAGTGTTGCAGCTGAAGGCTCACGTACTTCTTGAAGTTGTGGCCCTACTGACCATGCGATTGAATCATTTACTAGCTCAAGCCCTGGCGCACCAGTAAAGCCCTCGCCTAATAACGGAGATAGAGAAATAGGCGCTTCTTCAACCACGGCACATTTTACTTCTTGGCGGGTAGCAAGCTGAGTTAGCATTGTTTCTGTTGTTTGCTCAGATAGGCGTTTACCAAAGTACAGTAACGCCGGTGTTTTGCTCTGGCAGTCGAAAATAACGGTGCTGTTTACACTGTCTAATCGATAAAATGATTTAGTGTCGGCCATGATTTTCCTATCCTCTTGTTCATTGTGTGAGTTATAAATATAACGAAAGTAACTTAGTGATACTAAGTATTAATGTGTCTCTCGTTCTTTGAGGCACAATCTATCAGATGGTGACATTCAATAATAATAGTATATATCATATAAATTGGATTTTGATAGTCTTTACATCGCAAATAGTTAGATAAACTCACTGGAAGTACCACTGTAGCAAAAAGCTATAAACCAACCTTAACTTTAAAGTGCTGTTACTAATTTCTTATACATATAAAAAAATCGGCCAGAGTTGTCCCATGACCGATTTTGTCAGCTTAAATTATTTATACGTTATTTTTGTACTTGTGCTTGTGCTTATGCTTGTCCTGCATCATCAAGTTCAGATGTTTTACCTGCCCATTGTGCATTCAAACCAAACACCACTTTATTTACTATTAATGCAAAAGCCACACATACAATCAGTGTAATTGGCATTAAGTGAATGTAATGAATATCAGTATGTAGTGGTGAGCTTGCAAATGTAAGCATGCCGTACATTACAACACCTAAAATTACTGCTGCAATACCCGCACGTGCATCAACATTTTTAAACAATAATCCCACTACAAAAATAGAGAATATAGGCATACTTAGTAAGCCATTTAATTGCTGTAGTAAGTTAATAATACTATCTGCTTGCTGATAAATTGGTACAAGTACCAGTGTTAAGCTTGTTAGTAGCAATGTTACGTAACCACTTAGCTTTACAACACTTGGCTCTTTATTAAAATATGCTTCGTGAATGTCACATACATACAATGCGGTTGCTGAGTTTAATAAGCTGTTGTAAGTAGACAGTACTGCTGCAGCCATTGCCGCTGCAAATACACCGGTTAACCATGCTGGCATTACATCACCCACAATTCGACCATAAGCGGCGTCGCCAATATCACCATAAAGCTTAAACGAAATAATACCCGGTAATACCACGATTGCAGGGACGATTAAAAAGCGAATACCCGCTGCTGCAAATATACCTTTTTGCGCTTCTTTAACATTAGGCGCTGCCATTGCTCGCTGCGTAATTGTTTGGTTAGTACCCCAGTAATACATTTGAATGAAGATCATACCGGTTAAAAGTGTTGGCCAAGGAATAGGTGAATCAGCATCGCCAATTAATGTTAAACGTTCTTCTGGAATACCCGTAAAGTCATAATCAATTGCATTAAGTGCTAAAAACACCACTAAAACAGCCATACCGAGTACAAGTATACCGTTGTAAGTATCCGATACTGCAACTGCACGCAGACCACCAAAGAAGGCATAAACAGCACCAAGAATGGCAAAGGCGGTGGCAATATACATAAGCGGAATATCAACTTTAAACATGGTTTGCATAAACAGCGCACCAGAGTAGATTACCGCTGGCATATAAATAAGTGCATTACCTAAAAAGAACAACCCACCAATAACAGCGCGAATATGCTTGTTGTTATAGCGCTTTTCTAAAAGCTCTGTGGTGGTTGTACAGTTGTATTTGTAATAAACAGGGATGAATACTTTGGCTAAAATAATCAACCCTATAATAGCGGCAAGCTCCCACCAAACAAGCAAAGCCATTTGGTTACCATTCATACCTACAAGTTGGTCAGTACTTAAATTAGTTAATGTGATTGAACCTGCAACAAACATCCAAGTAAGGCCACCGCCCGCTAAAAAATACTCTTTGGTTTGGCTTTGTCCGTTATTACGATTTTGGCCTCGGCATTTCCAATAAGTAAGGCCACCAATTAAAGCGGTGACAAAAACAAAAACCACCAGCTGTAAAATGTTATCTGACATGTGTGTGTCTCCTGCGCGTTATGCGCAATGTCTGGGTAATAAAAAATGCACGCTACAGCGCGTGCGCATCTCGACTTAGTTCTAACTTAATCTGCTTTAAAGGCATAAGTTCGGGACGTTGGTTGTGCAGCTTTACCAATGCATTTAACTGAAACAGTGAAATGAGCATGCTGTTAAGCACACTTAAGTAACCCTGCTTTTGTAGTTCTGCAATGGTATTGCTATCTAATGTTTGCAGTTTGTCTTCATCAACGGTGCTCAAACCTTGAATGGTTTGGGTTTCGCCTTGTTCAAACTGCAATACAATATCTATGTTTTTAATGAGTCCTAAACGCGCAACTTCTTGGGTAAATTGATACGTTTGGTAATCATTTTTTAAATCGCTTTCTAACAACTTTTGCTGTGCACTTAAAAATAAACTTGGGTTACCTTTAGCATCAAATAGTGACTCACCCTGCTCGGTGTTTACGGCTAAGCTTTGCTCATCAATCGCAATAAAATAATCGCTACTATTTGCTTCTCGAGTCATTAAGTAAAGCGGCTGGGTTTGCATGCATACCGGAGTGTAAAGTGCCTGCCATTGGTTGTTATTTACCAATAGACTTTGCCCAGCACTAAAGCTTGTTAACGCTGATACTGTATAGCTGCCATTTTGTGCGTTACGTGCTAAAAAAACAGGTAAATCGCAGGCTGCTTTTGCTATTTCATTTGCTCTTAAATTAACTAAATGCTGTGTTTTTGCGTATTCAACAGCGGCATTGGGGTTAATTTTTAATGTTTGGTGTTTGGTGTTTACTAGTTCACTAATAGCCATAGTTACACATCCTTAAACTGGGTTAGCTGCTAACCACTGCTCTATAAAAGCACGGTGCGGTGGTAAAGTTTGCAACATCTGCTGTGTAAGCTGGCTGTTACGTTCTATTATTTGTTTAGCTTGCGCGTCTTGTGAATACAAATACGCTTGTTTAGTAAAGTCAGGCTTAAAGCCCATACCGTACAAAACATACTGATAGCTGGCGGCTGGAAATAACTCTAATGCGCCATGAAAATCTTGAATAAGCGGGCCACGGCTTCCCCAAAGAAGTAAGTCTTCTTGCAGGGTTTCTGGAATAGTATCAGGCTGTACATGTGCTTGCCAGTAAGGTTCTGGGCGCTTGGTTAGCATGTAATGTAGCTTTAAAAAGTCGATAATACGCTGCCAACGATAATCCATCTGCTCATTAAAGCGCTTAGCTACAATAGGCATTACTTGGGTATCTGCTGGCATATGTTCAGCAACAAAGCGTGCTGAAATTTCAACAAGCATAATGGCGGTAGCTTCAAGCGGCTCTACAAACCCTGCCGACATACCAATGGCAACACAGTTTTTATGCCAAAACTTCTCACGGTATCCTGATTCAAAGTTGATTTTACGGGCAGTTAAACCGTTTGCTGCATCTCCTAAATAGTCTCTTAGGTTTTGCTCTGCTTCATCGTCTGATAAAAATTTGCTTGAATAAACATGCCCTACACCTCGGCGGTGCGTTAAACCAATATCCCAAATCCATCCAGCGTTTTGCGCTGTTGCTATGGTGTGGCTCGCCAAAGACTCATCGTTTTCATCGTAAGGAACTTGCATAGCCAATGCGCTGTCGTTAAATAGCACGTGGTCCATTTTTTTAAACGGTACGTTAAGCGCTTGGCCTAATAACAATGATGAAAAGCCAGTACAGTCTATGTATAAGTCGGCATTTATGGTGCGGGTTTGATCTTTTAGAGTAAGCTCATTTATTGCACCATCGTCATCAAGCTTTACCTGATCAACAGTACCAATAATATGATCTACACCAAGCTTACTTTTACAATGCTGTTTAAGCATTTCGGCAAAAGCGCCGGCATCTAAGTGATAAGCGTAATTACAATTACCTTGATATTCACCTTGCGCTATACCTCTTGGGGCTAAGCTTGCTTCGCAAATATCATGTTGAAAATTTGTTTGCTGTGCAAAGTCTTCAACATTATCTAAATAAGGGGCTAAATCTATACGGCCGTAGCCTAGTGGTACAGTAAATGGATGGTAGTAAAAGTCATTATTGCCATGAGTCCAATTTACAAACTTTCCACCTTGTTTAAAAGTGGCATTACAGGCTTTAAACACGTCAACTTCACGTAAACCAATTTGCTGAAGCGTGTTTTTCATCGTGGGCCAGGTACCTTCACCTACGCCAATTGTTGGAATGTCTGACGATTCAACCAATATCACTTTTAAGCCGTCACCATTTTGACCTTGGTGATACGAAGCTATAATTGCAGCGCTCAGCCATCCTGCTGTACCACCGCCAACTACCGCTACTGTTTTTATTGCTTTATTCATAATGGACTACTCTTTGAGTATTTTTGATAACGTTTTATACAACAAATGCCCGTTAGGGCATTTTGATTTAATGTAGTTTCATTTTAGCCAATTAGGTTAACTAACATACATTACTGCTAAATCAACCTAATTGGTATTAGCACCAAAGTGCTGCAATGAAACAAGAGGCGAGAAATTCGCCTCAAGCATTAATTAAAACGATCCGCGAATACCAAACGCGTAACGTGAGCCATTATCTTCAACCGAATAGATTTGGTTAGCAAAACGACCCGTTTGTACTAACTCTTCTTCAGTGATGTTGATGCCTTCAGCAAAAATAGTGAAGTTTTCGTTAATATCGTAGCTTGCACTAATATCCCACTGACCGTAAGTTTCTACGTTCACTGGTTCACCGTTAAAACCATTATCAACTAAGCGTAAAAAACCTTCACGGTTGTTAAATGCAACACGTGCTTGCCAGTTATCTTGCTCATAAAATAATATTAAGTTTTGTGAATCGCCTAAACCTTCAAGTGCAAATGTTTGTGTGGTGTCTGCACCTACGCTAATGTCACTATCTACGACAGTCGCATTGGCTATAATACCAAAGCCATTTTCAAATATGTGCGTCACACCTACTTCGTAGCCAGTTACTTTAGCTGACTCACCATTTTGAGGGCGAGTTACTGTGTATATTTCTGAGCTACCATTAAGCTCATCATCTGCTTGACCTGTACAAGTGGTACACGCAAAACCAGGACCTGAGCGGTCAGCCATTTCAAATGTTTCTTCACCTGTTAGCGTAACAATAAAGTCATCGACTTCTTTACTAAATACTGCAAAGCTAAATAAGTTAGCGTCGTTGTAGTACCACTCGTAAGAAATATCCCAGTTTTCTGACTGGAATGGCTTAAGTGCAGGGTTACCACCATTTGCTGTTAAGTTTTGACGGCGTGGCTCGTTAAATGTAGTAGCAGGAGATAATTGAGACATCGTTGGACGAGTAATACTGTCGTACGTTGCAAAACGTAAAATCATATTGTCTTGCAGCTCTAACTTAACATTCAAAGATGGTAGTAAGTTTGAGTAGCTAGTGCCCTGTTCAATGTTCGTTGCTGGGCCAAATACGTTAGCAAATAATGTTGCATCAGTTGTTGGCACTACATCGCTAATAAAGCTTTGTACTGCAGCTACTTCAATATCAGTTTCTGAGTAACGTGCACCTAAATTAACAGTTACTGGCATATCAGCTAGGTCAAAACCAAGCGTAAAGTCCATGTATAAGCTAGTGATATCTTCGTTAATTGTGTAACGGTTATTTTGTAGTGTTGGCTCTACTGGGAAACCTTGATCGGCTAGGTAATCAAGCATTTTATCACCGTCGTAGGTGTAGAATGTATCGATTAAGCCTGGGAAGTAGTTGCTTGCTTGGTAAGCTTCAAAATCAATTGCATCAAGTGGTGCTTCAGTACCGTAACCACAGAACTGACATTGGGTACCATAAACTTGGAAGCTTGATTTTTCACGCTCTTGACGATAAGCACCAAAGTTAATGCGATCTACTGGGCCTTTATCTGGCACGTATTCAAAATCAGCTTTTACTTCAGTAATTTCATCTTCATCAGTAAACTGTAGACCCACTTCGTTATAGTGAAGGCGGGCAAGGCTTGGATCTGGCAATGAACCATTTTCAAAGCCATCATGCTGTACAGTAGGAATACTGCCTGTACCGTCAAAAGTATAACTATTAATAATACCGACAACGTTAAAGCGGTCAGTACCTGCACGGTCATTTTCAGCTGTTGAGCGAGATACATCAAACTTTGCTTTTAATGAATCATTTACTTGCCAATCAACGTTAATACCAAATGCTTTATTAGTTACATCACGTGAGTTACGTGTATGTGATACAAAGTCACTTGCAGGGTCGCCACTTGGCGCACCTAAACCAACGTCTTGAGAGAAAGTTAAAAGAGTACCTGTTTCTGGATCAATCGTTGCGCTACCTACGCGGTCTGGTTCAAACCAAGATGCTAAATCGCGCACTGTTGAATCAACTTCAAATTTTGAAATCATACCATCAACAGTAATCGTAACATCGTCAGATGGTGCGTATTGCAATACTAAACTTGCGTTTGTACGTTCACGGTCTTGCTCATCAACTACTTGGTCCCAGTTACGAGGAATGTATGCATTTTCAAACAATACACCATCTGTTGGGTTAGAAATTGTTTGGCCACCGCGCCAACCTGCCGTTAAAATTTGGTTATTTTGAAGTTTACGTTGTTGATTAGTGATGGCAAAAAGAACGCCTAACTTATCATCGTTAAACGTATTACTTATTAAGAATGATGTTGATGGAGATACTTCTTCAGAAAGGCTTTCATACATACCTTTAACTGAACCTAAAATATGTAAACCACCAAAGTCAAAAGGACGTGCTGTAGTTACGTTAACCGTACCACCAATGCCACCTTCTTGAAGTGTGGCTGTATTACTTTTATAAATATCAGCACCGGTAATTTGATCAGCGGCTAATACATCAAAGTTGAATTCACGACCAGCACTGTCTGTCGCAATTTGACGACCATTAACAAGTACAGTATTAAATTGTGGACCAAAACCACGAATAGTTACCGCTTGGCCTTCACCACCACTACGGTCAATTGCTACACCTGTAATACGTTGCAGAGATTCTGCTACGTTTAAATCAGGAAATTTACCAAGATCTTCTGCTTTAATCCCGTCTGTAACAACATTAGATGCTTTTTTATCTAACATTGATGAACGTAAGCTGCTGCGGATACCCGTTACTGCGATAACTTCAACATCTTCATTTACTACTGTAGGCGTATTGCCTTCAGCGCCTTGAGCTGCAACGTTTCCGCTTGCCAATATGCCTGTGATAGCAATACTGATCGCGGTTTTCTTGTTGAACGATAACTTATTGTTAATTATCATTTTTTAAAAACTCCTGATTGTGTGTAGTCGTTGTGTCGTTGTGGTAGTGCATATAGTTTCAAATACTATTTATATTATAAATACTTTAAACCAGCAAAAAGTGCAACCTTTTCCTGCATTATGGATAGCATTTAATCACTGTATTTTTGCTTTTAATTTTCTTTAAATTAACATTAGAATGCTGTATTCACTCAGAAAAAGAGTAAATAATAACCTGTTCGTAATCCTCTCCCGGCAATAAATTAGCTTTTGGAAAATTTTCACGATTTGGCGCATCTGGCCAATTTTGCGCTTCAAAACACAAAGCTTGTCGTGCTTTAAAAGGCGCACCTACAAAGTTAGCGGTGTATAACTGCATACCTGGCTGAGTGCTTTTGAGCGTTAAATTAACCTTCGTGTGTGGCGAGGTTAATGTAGCCATTGTCTTTAAACTGCTGTCATCATTAAAAATATAGCAGTGATCGAAGCCATTTCCAGCTTCTAACTGAGGATGAACAGCGCTTAAGGCCTTACCAACTTGAGCTGGCTTGGTAAAGTCAAAGCAGGTACCGGTGACTGATGCAGATTCATTAAGTGGAATACTAGTTGTATCAATAGGAAGATAGTAATTGGCATTAACTTGAACAAGGTGCTCATTAATTGATTCGCTGCCATCAAGATTAAAGTAGCAATGGTTAGTAAAGTTAACGAGCGTTTCTTTATTGGTTAGCGCTTTAAAGTGCAGAGTAAGCTCGCCGTTTTTAGCGCTAATCGTTTGCCAAACCTGCAACTCACCGGGGAAACCTTGTTCGCCGTCGGGCGAGCAATAATAAAGTTCAACTTCACTTTCAGTTTGTTTGGTTACTTGCCAAAGTACTTTATTAAAGCCTTTAACGCCGCCGTGCAGGCTATTAGGGCCGTTATTTGCTTCTAGTTGATACTGCGTACCAGATAAGTTAAAACGACCCTTTGCAATGCGATTAGCGTATCGACCTACTGTAGCGCCAAGATAAAATGGGTTTTCAAGATAGTATTGAGGATCATCGACGCTAAGCGTCATTTCTTGTTTTTTAAATTTAATGCTTTTTATGATTGCGCCAAATGGCAAAATTTCAGCTGTTAAGTTTTGACCATCACTGAGCTGAATAACTTGTAAAGGTTGGTTATTGGCAATAGATGTCACACGTATTCTCCAATCAAATTACCGAATTAACATTTCCTGTTATAACGGCGCAACAATATATAATATAAATAGTATATAACTGAAGCCTGTAACTCAATCTAAATACGTTAAAATTTCTCGACAAAAATCACAGCTGCCATCATATATTTACAATAATCCAGCTCAGTATGGGCTTATGTAAAATATAAGCCTCGTAAGGTTAACTGCTTTGGCATATATGCTCGTTAAGCGCTGCTTTTTCGTCGATGCTAAGTGCTTGCTTTGATTTAGCAATAAAGTCGTACCTCACCATAATGGCCTTACCTATTGCGCAGCATTTATCGTGTTGCCACGCTTCTTGTCTCAGCGTAAAAGAGCTAGTGCCTATATGCTCTACAGACGTTTTAACTGTTACCTCATGGCCGTAAAATAATTCACCGACAAATGATACTTCAACTTTGGCGATAATCAATTTCCAATCGTGTGGATTTAAATCTGGCGTAAAAAACTTAAAAATAGGTCCACGTGCGACTTCAAACCATACTGGGAGTACGGTATTGTTAATGTGTCCGAGTGCATCTGTTTCGCTAAAGCGCGGCATCACTTTTTCAATAAACATAAAAATCCAATAATAATTATATAAAGGTAAACCATGACGGACTTTATACGCGTTGTTGATAACGCATTAAGCGATGAATTTTGCGATCAATTTATTACCATATTTGCGCAAAGCCCGCATGTAAAACAAGGGGTAACATCGGGCGGTGTCGACTTAAAGAAAAAAGACAGCCACGACCTACACCTAAACAATCACCCCGAATATGCACAACAATTAAAACACATACAACAAACGACTGCACAGCATGTTTTTAAGTATGTTGAGGAGCATATTTTTATGCTGATTGGGGCATTTGGTTTAAAGGTCTATCACCCAAAAACAGGTGACGTAGTCGATTTAACCCAAGAGAATTTTGAAGAAGTAGGCAAACCGCAATTACCTTTGCTAGTTCAGCAAATTTTTAGACTCGGTAATATTCAAGCGCAAAAATATGAAGTAAACAAAGGTGGCTACCCTTACTGGCACAGTGAGGTTTATCCGCAGCTACAGCACAATGAAGCTTTGCATCGCGTGTTGTTATTTATGTTTTACTTAAACGATGTAGAAGAAGGTGGTGAAACAGAGTTCTATTATCAAAATCGCAAAATAGCCCCAAAAAAAGGCACTATGGTAATAGCCCCAGGCTACTTTACACATACTCATAGAGGTAATAAGCCAGTATCAAACGATAAATATATTTTAACCTCGTGGGTACTGTTTAACCGCGCAGAACAAATATACGGTGCGCCAAAGAGTTAGCGCACCAAAACTTACATGATTAACCGAGTAGTTCATCAAATAAGTCAAATAGCTTATCAAGTTCAGCAATCGTGTTGTAATGCATACAACCAATGCGCACTACACCGCCTTTATCAAGCACACCTAATTGCTTACACAAACCTTGTGCGTAAAAATTACCATCCCACACGCAAATATGCTGCTTACCTAAAAATTCAGACACTTCACGTGGCTCAAGCCCTTCAAACGTTAAAGCAAAAGTAGGTGTGCGCTCGTTTAAGCGATCAAAGTCATCAATACCAAATAATTTAATACGCGGATAATTTACCAAACGCGTTAAAAAGTGCTCACTAAGGGCCATTTCGTGCTGTTTAGTTTTAGCAAAGGCAATACTTAGCTTTTCGCGGCGTGAATGGCTGTCGTCAAGTTCGCTAATTGCTGCAATGTAATCAACTGCCGCAATAAAACCAGCCATAGCTTCAAAGCTTTGTGTGCCGGTTTCCCAGCGTCCTGGCGCTACGTCTTTAGCGGGTTCTACTTTATAAGGTGTAAACCCGTCTAAATGCTCTTTTTTACCGTAAACCATACCTAAGTGCGGACCAAAAAACTTATACGCAGAACACGCTAAAAAGTCGCAATCAAGTGCTTGTACGTCTACTAGTTCGTGTGGTGCGTAATGTACCGCATCAACATAAACAAGTGCGCCTACAGCGTGAGCAAGCTCTACTATACGTTTGATATTGTTAATTGAACCAGTGGTATTTGAAGCGTAAGTTACCGCTACAAGCTTAGTATTGCTGTTTAATAAGCTCTCAAATTGCGCCATGTCTAAGCTACAATCAGCTTCGTTAATAAGTGCGGTGTTAACTTTAACGCCTTTATCTTCAGCTGCTTGTTGCCACGACGACACGTTTGAGAAGTGATCAGCATTGGTTACAATTATTTCATCGCCAGCCTGCCAGTCACGTGAAATAGCACGGCTAAAACTAAACGTAAGGCTGGTCATGTTTGGACCAAACACAATTTGTTGTGAGCTAGGCGCATTTAGTAAATCAGCGGCTGCTTGGCGCGCATTCGCCATCAATTCAACGGTTTTATCGCTTGAGAAAAACGCGCCACCTAGGTTCGAATTATAATGACCTAAATAAGCGGTCATCGCATTAAGCACCGATGTGGGTACTTGCGAGCCACCTGGTCCGTCTAAAAATATTGGCGATTTACCATCAACGTTTTGCATCAATGCAGGAAACTGCTCACGTAATTGCGTTATGTTCATGCTTATTCCTTAAGACGTTAATACAAAGCAATCCAGGTAACCTGGTTTGCTAGCATCAATTTTGTTCATCGGTGTTGCGTTATGCCACACTTGACGGTCATTTATTAATGCAAACATGCCGTCTTTTATTTCCATTTTAAAACACGGTTCAGCTTGCTTGTTTTCATATACAAGTAGCTCGCCGCCTTCTAAATTTTCGTGAGAAACACCGCATATACATACATGGTCAAAACCATCTTGATGCACGCCTTCTGGCGCTGCAGGTGTATCGCTATCAATGGCAAGCATACGGAATTGATGGATTTCAATATCACGTTCTTCATCAATACCGGTAAGTTGGCGAAACTCATTCACAATGCTTTTCATGCCTTCTGACTCAAGTAAACTTTGCGCTAGGTTTTCGTAAGTACGCTCTACATTACCCTGAAAAGTATTAATTGAATCGTCTTGAACAAATGCTTTGGTTTGTTGTAACTTTATTTCACCATTTTGCATTTTAACTACTGAGTAACGACGTTTACGAAAGGCACCATCTGCATAAGGATTAGCAGGCAGGTTATCAAAAGAAGGCTTAACCAAATCAATATTTGCTTGGTTAACAAAACGTAGTTGCAGTAAATTCTGGTTGTTTAATGCTGTCATAAAATCTCGCCTAAAATAATGAGAATATTGGTGAGGATTTTAATGCATATAGAAAGGAATTTTTGCTTTATTATTTATATTTAAATCAATTATTAGCTAAATTCAATGTAATAAACCATAAAATAGAGCATTAACTATCTAATATTTATTTTAGCCAATAAAAAACCCGCCGAAGCGGGTTTTTAAACAAACTCTAAAAATTATACAGCTTGTTGAATAATCACGTTGTCTGCTTTTTTAGTGTAAGCAGGCATACGGTGGAAGTTCAAGTAACGGTATGTATCTGACGCCGTTGCATTGATCTTCGCTGCATATTCTTGGTACTCGGCAGATGTTGGTAATCTACCTAAAATAGCGGCTACTGCAGCAAGCTCAGATGATGCTAAGAATACATTAGCGCCATTACCTAAACGGTTAGGGAAGTTACGTGTAGAAGTAGATACTACAGTCGCTTTATCTGCAACACGTGCTTGGTTACCCATACACAGTGAACAACCTGGAGTTTCGATACGTGCGCCAACACGACCAAAGATACCGTAGTAACCTTCTTCCGTAAGTTGGTCTTTGTCCATCTTAGTAGGTGGAGCAACCCAAAGTTGAGTTGGAAGTTGTCCTTTAAAGCCATCAAGCAACTTACCAGCAGCACGGAAGTGACCAATGTTAGTCATACAAGAACCGATGAATACTTCATCAATTTTCTCGCCAGCAACATCAGAAAGAAGACGCGCATCATCTGGGTCATTTGGAGCACAAAGAACAGGTTCTTTAATCTCAGCTAAATCAATTTCAACGATATGCTTATACTCTGCATCAGCGTCAGCTTCCATTAGTTCTGGGTTAGCTAACCAATCTTGCATTGCAGTAATACGACGTTCAATCGTACGTACATCGCCGTAACCTTCAGAGATCATCCACTTAAGCATAACAATGTTAGACTCAAGGTACTCAGAAATAGACTCTTTAGAAAGTTTAACTGTACAACCAGCAGCAGAACGCTCTGCAGATGCATCTGATAATTCAAATGCTTGCTCAACAGTAAGGTGCTCAACGCCTTCAATTTCTAGTACGCGACCAGAGAATTCGTTAATTTTACCTTTTTTCTCAACTGTTAATAAACCTTGCTTGATACCGTAGTAAGGGATTGCATGAACAAGGTCACGTAACGTGATACCTGGTTGCATTTCGCCTTTAAAACGAACCAAAATAGATTCTGGCATATCAAGTGGCATAACACCCGTTGCTGCTGCGAATGCTACTGCACCCGAACCTGCTGGGAATGAAATACCTAATGGAAAACGTGTATGTGAATCACCACCAGTACCTACGGTATCTGGTAATAACATACGGTTTAACCACGAGTGAATAATACCATCGCCTGGACGAAGTGAAACACCGCCACGGTTCATGATGAAATCAGGAAGCGTATGGTGAGTGCTTACATCGATAGGCTTAGGATAAGCTGATGTATGACAGAAAGACTGCATTGTTAAATCTGCAGAGAAACCTAAACATGCTAGATCTTTAAGTTCATCACGTGTCATAGGACCTGTTGTATCTTGCGAACCAACAGTTGTCATTTTAGGCTCACAGTATTGACCAGGGCGAATACCTGCAACGTTACATGCTTTACCAACCATTTTTTGCGCTAGTGTGAAGCCTTTATCAGAAACTTCTGTTGCTGTTGGTACTTTAAATGTATCAGTTGCACCTAAGCCTAGTGATGTACGCGCTTTATCAGTTAAACCACGACCGATAATTAGTGGAATACGACCACCAGCACGAACTTCATCTAAAATCACATCAGATTTAAGCTCAAAAGTAGAAATCACTTTATCAGTACCATGTTGCTTAACAACACCTTCGTACGGATAAATGTCGATTTGCTCACCCATGTTAAGCTCATCAACATTTAATTCGATTGGTAATGCGCCTGAATCTTCCATTGTGTTAAAGAAGATTGGAGCAATTTTATTACCTAAACATACACCGCCAACACGCTTGTTTGGTACGAACGGGATATCATCGCCCATAAACCAAAGTACAGAGTTAGTTGCAGACTTACGAGAAGAACCCGTACCCACAACATCACCTACGTAAGCAAGTGGTAAACCTTTCGTTTTTAATTCTTCAAGCTGAGTAATTGGACCAACTTCGCCCGCTTTATCAGGTGTAATACCGTCACGTTCAATTTTTAGCATTGCTAAAGCATGAAGTGGGATATCTGGACGAGACCATGCATCTGGTGCAGGTGACAAGTCATCAGTATTTGTTTCGCCAGTTACTTTAAATACAGTCACTGAGATCTTTTCAGCAACAGCTGGTTTATTAGTAAACCATTCTGCATTTGCCCAAGACTCGATAATTTGCTTAGCGAATGTGTTACCCGCTTTTGCTTTTTCTTCTACATCGTAGAACGCATCAAACATAAGTAATGTATTTGAAAGGCCTTTAACTACGATTGGTGCAAGTGTTTCGTCATCAAGTAGGTCAATCATTGGTGCGATATTGTAACCGCCCAACATTGTACCTAATAATTCTGCCGCTTTTTCTTTAGAAACAAGTGGAGAATTAGTTTCACCTTTAGCTACAGCTGCTAAGAAGCCCGCTTTAATGTAAGCAGCATCATCAACACCTGCTGGTATACGCTGAATGAACAAATCTAAAATGAATTCTTCTTCACCTGCAGGTGGAGTTTTGATTAATTCAATAAGATCAGCAGTTTGCTGAGCATCTAATGGCGCTGGTACGATACCTAACGCGGCACGTTCTTCTACGTGTTTACGATATTCTTGTAGCACAATATTGCCCTCTTGGTGACGTGAAAGTATCCGGTAGCGCTTCAAGCGCAAATAAGTTACCCAATACTTATAGTATTCTAACGCGTAATTATAAAGCTTTTATGGATAGATGAAAATCCATCCAGTTACGCAACTGATTATACCGATTATAAATACTATGAATAGTGGTTGTAGTAAAAACTATTTTCATGAATACTTGTTAAGTAAGAATCATTACCATTAACCAATATTAATTTATTACAGGCATAAAAAAACCCAGCACTTGGCTGGGTTTTTATTACAAACTATTTAATTAACGTAAAACTTTAACGTTTTTGATAGTTTTGATATGCGCTTCTACACGACGGTTCTCTGCGTTTGCAGCTTTAGTGTTTGCATCATTTTTAAGACGCTCTTCACCTAAACCAACTGTAGTAATACGGTCTTTAGCAATGCCATCAGAAACTAATTGCTTAGCTACTGCATCAGCACGTTTTTTAGATAACCATTTGTTGTAAGTTGCTTTACCTACAGAAGAAGTGTGACCTTCTAAAAGTACTGTTGTATCTGGGTACTCTTTTAAGAATGCAGATACTTTTTCAATATCGTTTAAGTACTGAGTAGATACTGCTGAAGCATTGTTAGGGAAAGTCACTAATAAGCTTACAGTTACTTCTTTATCTTCATATAAAGTACAACCAGTGCCATCAACTGCATCAGTCATAGGCGTGTTAGCACACTTATCATCTGCATCAGGAATGTTGTCGTTGTCGCTATCTGTAGGAGCTACAGCTACTTCAATTACCTTAGGCTCTGGAGCTGGTTTAACTGGCTCTACAGGAGCTGAATTTTGGCCAAATAAGTAGTTAATACCAATTTTAGCGCCTACATCTGTGTAACCACGGTCAAGACCTTGGTATACAGCTGTTTCAGCATTTACAAATAAGCCATCTGTAATGAAATGTTGGTAACCAACACCTGCATTTAAGAATGTGTTGTCATCTACTACGTCCATTTCTTTAATACCGAAAAGACCGTAGAAAGGACCACCATTTAAATGGTAAAGAGCATCAATACCGTAACGCTCGCCATCAATACTGTTGCGGTTGCCAGCAACTTTATCAAAAGCATTAAAATCCATATCTGCATATTCAAGACGTGCGCTCCAGTAATCACTGAAACGGTAACCGGCTTCAACACCCCAGCCAGTTGATTCATTTACGTCAAGACCAGCTTGAGCACGCATGTTTTTCCAAGATGCGTCATAGTAGTCGCCAAATGCGCCAATGTAGAAACCTTCTTCTTTATCAGCAGCGAATGTAGATGCGCTAGTTGCAGCCAACGCGATTGCAATTGTAAGTGATTTTAATTTCATTGTTTTCTTCCCATTTGAACAATTTTAAATTGTAGCTAATCGATACTAGCTCAATCAGTTTTATATAGACTAACTGAGCCTTTGTTAATCAATACTTAACGAAAAATAAAGTTTATAACTTTTTTCTATGCCCAGTCACAACACACATCCACTTACTATAGGCGAAATTAAAACTTTATTGAAAAATAAATATAGTAGTTTTTTGTAAATTAGTACTTAGCAAGGAATGTAAGAGCAATTAAATTAAATGCACTTATAAATGTAAATGCAAAGAAACATTGCTTGGCTTTAATTCGGCGCATAATACCACCAGAATTAACATTCCCCTAGATATATGCGCATGTTTGATTAAAAAATGACTCTTTTTAATCATGTGGTTATATTTAAAGTTAAGAGTTAAGTACCACAAAAAGTCTGGTAATCATTATCATTTATCGGTGCAGCCTGAAACTCTGATAGCTTTTCATCATCAGAATACGGATTTCCCACTATTTTCATAAAGCGCTCTAGTAACTCACTAGACCCTGCAGCATTATACTCTGCAATTATTTTTTCGATCATATGGTTACGAGGAATTACACGAGGATTTGCCGCTCTCATTACTTCATAACTATTATTGTCAGTTAAGTTTACCCACTTAGCTCTCCATTTGATTAGCGACTCTGGTACTACTGTTTCTCCCTTTAAGGATTCAGTAAGTGCATCAAAGGTATTGGTGTAGTCGAGCTGGTTATCTTTTAATAGCGTTAATAACTCTGCAATTAACTCACTTCCGCTTGCATTTTTTGCACTCAAGCCCAGTTTTTTCTCCCACATAGCCGTAAACTCAGTATTAAACTGCTCAGCAAAACTATTAATAAATGGCGTCATTAACGAAACAGCTTGCTCGTCATCATCACTAATAAGCGGTATTAAGCTCTCAGCTAAGCGTGCGCAGTTCCAGTTAGCTATATTAGGTTGATTACCAAAGGCATAACGACCTTGTTTATCGATAGAGCTAAACACGGTGTCAAAATCAAAATTATTCATCATGGCGCAGGGGCCGTAATCAATGGTTTCTCCACTTACTAGCGTATTATCGGTATTCATTACTCCATGAATAAAACCAACACGCATCCAACTAACCACTAATTCAACTTGGCTTTTAATTACAGCGCCTAAAAAGACTAAATAACGTTGTGGCCCTATATCTGTTATTTCTGGATAATGACGCTCTATAGCTAAATCAGCTAAATTTTTAAGCCCTTCAACATCGCCTTGCGTCGC
The DNA here is from genome assembly GCF_015864505.1 of Pseudoalteromonas sp. SWYJ118. Taxonomy (NCBI): domain Bacteria; kingdom Pseudomonadati; phylum Pseudomonadota; class Gammaproteobacteria; order Alteromonadales; family Pseudoalteromonadaceae; genus Pseudoalteromonas; species Pseudoalteromonas sp. SWYJ118. Next base: position 114,307 of record NZ_JADYXC010000009.1, read on the forward strand.
TAAATATTGAAATGAACCAACACGAATGTGGCTACTTGCTAAACGAGTCACTATTGCACCTGCTTGTGGCGGATTACGATAAACCGTTTCACCACTGCCAACGACGGCTAAACATCGGGTGGTTTTAACACCCAGTGCATGCATTGCTTCGCTCATTACGTATTCACGAATAGCAGGACCAAGTGCACAGCGCCCATCTCCCCCTCTTGAGTAAGGAGTAGCACCAGAGCCCTTTAATTGAATATCCCACAGCTCGTTTTTATCATCATTAATAGCGCCCAATAAATGTGCTCGCCCATCGCCTAAACGCGGCGAAAAATGCCCAAATTGGTGCCCAGAGTAACCAAGTGCTACTGCAGGAATCGCCTGTTTTTCGTTACCGCTAAAAGTGCTAGCACGCAAATCAGCTGCAACGTTAATATTAAACTCTTTTGCTAAGCTCTCGTTCCACAGCAATAACTGAGGAGAGGCAACACTTGCAGGAAAATCTTCTATCGCAAAGTTTTCCGTAATGTCTGTGTATCTTGGCACTAATTTCATGGTAATTCCTATTATTGCTGACTTATACCAACACGGTTGTCACCAACGCCATAAGCAACAATTAAACTTAACTCTTGCATACTTAAGCCGCTTTGCTTTTGCATTTCATTAAAAAAAGCTTGGGCAGCACTCAGTGATTTTTTAGTTTGTAAGCCGCCGTCTATAATTTTATGAGCACGTAAGTAATTCTCTACATCGCGTGATAGTAAAAAGGTATCTTTACCAAGTGCTCGTAGCGCATAAGGTCCTGTATTTCCGCCTAAACGCGAACCATGTTTTTTTAAATACGCCCATAAACCAATAATATCGTCTGCTGGCCAATTAGCGACAAACTGGCTAAAACTGCCATGTTCCCCTGCTATTTCGTGGATCATGTAAGCATTTTCGGTAATTGTTTTTACTTTTTTATAGTTACGAACGATTCGCTCATCCGTTGCTTTTTGTTCCAGCATATCAGGTGGCATCATTAATAACTTATCAACGCTAAAATTCCAAAAAACGGCTCTAAAGCCTGGCCACTTATTATTAATGACTGACCAATAAAAGCCGCTTTGAAATACTTTTCGAGTAAATTCCTCAAGCCAATCGTCGTCACTTAACGTGCTTAGTTGTTTTTTAGATAGCGGTTTTGCAAGTAATAACTTAAGCATTTTTTCGGAGCCTTTTCGCTCTACCGCTCGCTTATAAATATCGCTAAATTTTTCCATACTAATTAAATACCTCACTACTTATATTGCTAGTGTACGAGAAAAGCACCCAATACGTAACCACTCCCATTATGGATGAATGAATATGCATTTAGTCGCTTGACACCTAGACGGCTAAAATGCTTTAATCGCCGTAATTACCCTATTTAAATTGCACAGGTTTGTAAGTTTTTACTCTACAAACAGGTGTAAAGGGCTAGAAGAGGTGCGTTATTCAGGTAGCGTATGTTAGGAGCGCAAACTCCAGTGAGCATACGTGAGGGGAATTAACGCCGAGAAGTAACCACTTTTGCGAGGTGTTTATTTCGGGCGACTAGGTTGAACCCTAGCGACTGTCACCAATAGCTGCTTATAAAAGCAGCTTATTAGTTTGGTGGAGAGCTTCTGATCTTAAATATTAAGGCCGTGCGCCCTATTATTTTAAGCCCATTCGCTCTTCGAATTATTAGTTCGAACGACGTTAATGCGGCTCCTTCCATAAAGCTTTTTAACTCTTCGAATAATACCAATTGCATTAAATTAGTTATCGCTAAAATGATCACGTTTTTAATAAAGTTGGTACAAATTATAAGTTCGTGAGAGATGATCAACAACTTCAATTTAAACGACTACTCATTGTGGACCGCGCTCGTAACGCCATTTGATCAACACGGCGATGTTGACTACAACACGTTAACTAAACTGGTTAGCGATCAAGAAGCGGCACATAACGGTATTTTACTACTTGGCAGTACGGGCGAAGGTTTAGCACTCACGCTAAAAGAGCAACAAGCCATTGTTGAACACGTATGCCAACTAAAACCAGCAGTACCACTCATGGTTGCTGTGGGCGGTAGTAACTTAAAGCAACAAATTGAGTGGGTTAACTACTGTAATACACTCCCAATTCATAGCTTTTTACTTGGCTCACCGCTTTATGCAAAGCCTGGCGCTATAGGTCAAACTCATTGGTTTGAAAGCCTACTTAATGCAAGTGTTCACCCGTGTATGCTTTATAACGTACCGGGTCGAAGTGCTGTTAGCATTCCAACGGCAACAATTCAAAACTTACAAAATAATAAAAATTTATGGGCACTAAAAGAAGCGAGCGGCAGCATTGCTCAGTTTGAAGCTTATCGCCAAGCAGCGCCTAATTTAGCTATTTTTAGTGGCGACGATGCGCTAATGCCATATTTTGCCCAAGCCGGTGCAAAAGGTTTAGTGTCGGTAGCTGCAAATGCATGGCCCGCACAAACTCACGAGTTTGTTAAACGCAGCTTAAGTGGTCAACACCCTAATTTATTTGCCCAGTGGTCAAGCGCTATTAATAGCCTATTTGCTGTTGCAAACCCTATTCCCGTAAAGGTATTGATGCATTTGCAAGGTCGCTTAAGCAGCCCGCAACTTCGTCCACCTTTAACACACCTTGAGTTAACTCAAACCGATTGCATCACAACTGCAAACAACACCATTTTATCTTGGCATTAAATACAGGTTTTTATAATGAGCTGGTTAGAACTATTAAATAATTTAGAATCGGGCGCAGTACGCGCAGCATCACAAAACGAAAGCGGCCAATGGCAAGCTAACGTAGAAGTAAAACAAGGCATTTTGGATGCCTTCAAAAATGGCACTAATACTGAGTTTGCAGGTGGTTTTGTTGATAAACATAACTTAGCTCCGCAAGAATTTAGTACTGACGATGGCGTACGTATGGTGCCGGGTGGCTCTAGTGTTCGCCGTGGTGCTTATGTTGCTAAAGGCACGATTATTATGCCACCAGCGTATGTAAACATTGGTGCATACATCGACGAAGGCACAATGGTAGATAGCCACGCATTAGTTGGCTCGTGTGCACAAGTAGGTAAAAACGTACATTTAAGTGCTGCAGTGCAGCTTGGTGGTGTACTTGAGCCAATTGGTGCAAGCCCAGTAGTTGTAGAAGACGACGCCTTTATTGGCGCTGGCTGTATTATTGTTGAAGGCGTAGTCATTAAAAAAGGCGCAGTACTTGCCCCTGGCGTGCGTTTATCAGCGACTATTCCGGTGTATGACTGCGTAAACGAGCGACAACTAGATAAAGGCGAGCCTATTCCTGAATATGCCATTGTAATACCAGGCTCTCGCCCTGCGTCAAACGAATGGGCGCGCGAGCAAGGCCTAAGCATGTCGTGTGCGTTAATTGTTAAATACCGCGACGAGAAAAGCGATGCATCATTATTACTTGAAGAGGTTTTACGATAATGAGCTTTTTGAGCACGCCTATCAAAACTGCTGTAAATACAATTACACAACAGCTTGATACACCTTTTTTTGTTTACGACCTAGATCAACTAAACGCGCATCTTGCACGTTTAGTTGCGCAAACCGATGTAAAACTGTGGTACGCGGTAAAAGCAAATCCACTGTCTAAAATTATTCAAAGCTTAGACAACGCTGGTTTTAATTTTGACGTAGCAAGTAAAGGTGAGCTTGAGCAAGTGCTAGCACAAGGTATTAGCTCACAGCGCGTGCTCAACACAGGGCCTGCAAAAAGCCCTAAACAAATTAAACACTTTATTGAGCGCGGAGTACGTATATTCGTAGCCGAAAGCCTCAATCAAGTACGTTGGTTAAACCAACAAGCGCAACTACAAAATACGCAGTTACAAGTATTACTCCGAGTGCAATTACGCTGGCCTGAAGGTGAAAAAAATCCACTGGGCGGCGACAGCCTTACGCCGTTTGGTTTGGGTTGTGATGAGTGGCAAGCACTCAATGTAACCGACTACCCTGCACTTAAGTTTGACGGCTTACATATTTTTCAGTGGGGCAACATGCTTAGCACGCAAAAACTAAGCGACTTGTGGTCACAAATGATTGCACCTCTTAGCCAACTTGCCAGCGATTTAAATATTAGCCTTAAAATTCTCGATTTAGGTGGCGGCTTAGGTATTCCTTATACACAAAGCGAAACAACACTTGATTGGGATGACTTAATAGCTGCACTCGCTAAAATTAAAAATGATGCGGGCGTAGAAGAGCTATGGATGGAACTGGGCCGCTATGCCGTTGGCGAATGTGGTCATTACGCAAACCCAGTAATAGAACGCAAACAAAACTATAATCAACAGCAAGTCATTTTAAGCGGCGGTATAAACCACTTATTACGCCCTGCTGTTACCAGCCAAGATTTTCCTGCTGCGTTACTGCGTGAATCCAGTGCTAAAACTCAAGCGGTCACTTTATACGGCCCACTTTGTACAGCGCTTGATTGCTTGGGTGAACATAACTTACCAAGCGATTTAAATGAGCACGACTGGCTAGTATTTAGCCAATGCGGTGCTTACGGCTTTACCGAAAGTATGCCGTATTTTTTATGCCATGAGCTCGCCGGCGAGTACACATTGCAAAACGGTGAACTTACCTGTGTTCGCCAAGCCGAAAATGCCAGCCACTACTTAAGGTAATAAGCATGAGTAATACAACACACATCAGCCAAGAGAACATTGTAGTAGGGGAAGTTGCAAACGGCTTACCGCTTACAATTCCTGTTTATCGTTTAAAAGGCGATGGCACAGGGCCTAGTGTTTATGTTCAGGCCAATATGCATGGCGCTGAAGTACAAGGCAACGCTGTTATTTTTCAGCTACTTGAGCAATTAAAACATCTTAACCTTAGTGGCGATATTACCCTTGTACCTTATGCAAATCCGATTGGTTGTAATCAAAAATCTGGCGAGTTTACCCTTGGCAGGTTCGATCCGATTACGGGCACTAATTGGAATCGCATGTATCACTACAATAAAAATTTAGTGGCACAGTTTGCACAAAATCATACCCAGTATGACGACGCTACATTAAAAAGTAACTTCAAACAGGCGCTTATTGACGAAGTAGACAGCAAACTTAACGGCCCGGCTTATTTACTTAATACGGGTAAACGCATTGCGCTTAACTTACAAAAGCTCGCTCATCAGGCTGATATAGTACTCGATTTACACACAGGCCCTATTTCAAGCAAGCATTTGTACTGCCCAACCTATGCAACCGACAGCGCACGTTACTTTAATATTGAGCATGTATTGCTTATTCCTAGTGATTTTGACGGTGCTATGGATGAAGCTAACTTTTGCCCATGGTGGCATTTAAGTGATGCACTTAGCGAGCAAGGTCGTGAATTATCAATACCTGTAGAAGCATTTACTGTAGAGCTAGGCAGCCAAGAAAAAATAGACTTAAAAGAAGCACTAAACGATGCTAACAGCATTTTAAGTTACTTAAATCACAAAGGTGTTTTACAAAACGCACCACATACGCCAGCTAATATCACTCGCTATGCATGTAATTTAGATGACTACTTTACTTATTACGCCCCCATTGGCGGCATGGTTGAATACATAGCCCCACTTGGCGGACACATTAAAGCCGGTGAGCCTATTGCTAATATTTTACGAATGGAGCGCTACTTAAGCGAGCAACCACTGCAAACACTTACTCTCGATTGCGATGCAATTGCCATTTTGCACTTTGCCTCGGCGAGTGTTAACCAAGGCACCGAACTTTATAAGTTTTTTACTAACATATTTGAGCTTTAGCTCACCCTTCTCATTGCGTGAGAGCACATAGTTAATGTGCATTAAAAAAGCGGCCTAGGCCGCTTTTTTTCTGATCTATATTTACTTTGTATACGTATAGACCTTGTTATAAATACAAATTCAGTAAAAGTTCACCGTTACATATGTAAAAAGACGTTATAATTAAATTAACGCATACAACACAACCCGAACCCACAAGGAATTACAATGAGCTGGCGCCACTGGATCACACTTTCTGCCTTAATAAGTACAGCTACCTTCGCACAAGAAGAAGTTGCTACAAATGAGCAAGACAACGACATCGAACTTGTAAAGCAGTGTATTTTAAATGAAGTAATTGGCGGAGATGGTAAACAAACATTAGACGATCTTCGTAAAAAGTGTTCAGCTCTTGAAGAAAACAAACAACTTACCGCGCTTGATAAACGCCAAGCTCGTGAAGAAGTAGGTAAAAAAAATAGAAATGTAATTACGCCACATAAGCGTAACTATATTTTACCGCTTTCGTACGTATCACACCCAAACGATCGCCCATTTGATGGCTTTGATGCACTAACCGACGACAACGACGGTGAACCGCTCGACAACTTAGAAGCAAAATACCAGCTATCGATAAAAGTGCCTCTTTACGATGATTTTTCGGATAAAGACCAAGCCATATTTTTTGGCTTTACACTGCAATCGTATTGGCAGCTTTATAACTCAGAAATTTCTTCTCCATTTCGTGAGACCAACTACGAACCAGAGATATTTTGGATAAATTACCTCGACCCAGAAAACGTATTATGGGGCGACGAAATGGCAATTGCTTTAGGTATTTCGCATCAGTCAAATGGTCGAAGCCAACCAAACTCACGTTCGTGGAACCGTATTTATGCAGACTTTATTTGGGAAAACAGAGGCTTTGTTTTTAGCTTTAAACCTTGGTACCGAATAGCTGAGGACGAAAAAGAAGATATTTTAGAAGCCAATGGCGACGACAACCCAGACATATATAAATACATGGGTTACTTTGAGTTTAGCGGCGCGTATCGTTTTCATGACCATGAATTTAGCTTTATGACACGTAACAACTTAAATTCAGATAATCGTGGTGCAATTCAACTCGACTGGTCGTTTCCTTTATGGGGCCGCGTTCGTGGTTATGCACAATACTTTAACGGTTATGGCGAAAGCTTAATTGATTACAATGCGGATGTAGAACGTATTGGTGTAGGTATATTATTAACCGATCTGCTGTGATACTTCCCTAAGTTTTACGCACGAAAAAGCCAAGCATCGCTTGGCTTTTTTGTGTTTTGAACAGCTAAACAGTTATTTTTTTACTACAAACTGTCCTTCAAATTCGGCAACCACGTTATCACCATCGTAAATAGTTACTGGCACTACGTAACTTGCTTTACCATCGGTTTCTAAATCGCTTAACTTGCCCTTACAGGTTTGTATATCAACACAGCCACGTGGGTCAGTAGTAAGCGGTTTTAAGTACTTAATGTTAGCATCGGCTAATACAATATTACCTTCAAGCCCAGCTTCTTTAAGTGCTAAGTACGTAGCGCCCCAACCTGTTAGCGTAGCCAAGCTATAAATAGAGCCTGCAAACATGGTGTTATGTAGGTTTAAGTTAGCGTCTAGGTCGGCGCTGGTTGTAAATTGCCAATCGGTATAGCTTTCTACCTTAATACCCATCGCGTCACTAATTGGAATAGACTCACGCCACGTATTTTGTAGTACTTGCGTCCAATTTGGATGACGGAACCAGCCTGGCTCACACGGTTTTTGCTTTACCATTTTAAAGTGTTGTACATCGCCATACGCTAAGTGCGCTTTTTCTTTTAATTCGTAACCATGGCGTTTATAAAACTCAAGCGCACGTTCGCGAGTAAATAAAACCAGTTCATCAGCATTTTGTGTCCATGCTATTTTTTCAAGCTCATGTAATAAACGACTACCAATATGTTGATTACGATTCCCTTCAGCAACGGCCATGTAACGCACTTGTGCTTGCTCATGACTGTTAAAGTGCAAACGTGCTACGCCTAGTACTTCGCCTTCTTTATTTTTTATAAAGCGGTGCTCAGAGTCTTGTTCCATATCGTCTTGTTCAGAGCCACGAGGCTCGCCCCAAGGCGCGCGTAATACCTGCCAACGCAATTGGTAATACGCTTGCCAATCTTCGCTACTTTGTGGGGTGCTTACCTGAAACATACATACTCCTGTTGTTATATAAGCCGTAAATAAAAGTCAAAAAAAGGCTACGGCGCTATACTAATAGTATTGGTTATCTACCAAGCTAAAAAAATAAAATAATTAAATTGATTGGCATTATTATGGCAAATACCATACTCCATCTTAAAAAAACTGCAAATACGACTTTGGTGATGGCTGTAAAATAACGTAAAAAAATAATGACAAAGGCCATTGCGCTTTAACGTTGCTAGTTTATGCTGAGAATATGACTGAAAAAATCAATTATATAAATTCACTGACGGGTTTGCTGAGCGATCAATTTATTGAAAATAGCCACAGCATTGGTCAGTTAATCTATTGGCATAAATGCAGTGGCGATCACATTCAAGTACGTGAGCACGAGCAGTTACGCTGGTTACTTATTAACGACACTCTTCAATCTGTTATTGATTTAAATAACCCGGATTTATTACTTTTTCCACACTTATTGTACCTAGATAAGCACTGGCAAGCTCTTAAGCCGCCACAAAAAGTGTTAGAACTCGGCCTTGGCGGCGGTGCAATTCGTAATTATTTACAACACAAATACCCTAAAGCACAAATAACATCGGTTGAAAAAAACGCCGATATTATTGATTGCTATACCCAGTTTTTTTCGTCAAATAAGAATGAGCAACTGCTGTGCGCCGATGCGCAACAGATTTTAGAAAGTGTGCAAAATATTGATTGGATTATTCTAGATTTATTTAGCCAAATAGACGCGCCTCGATTTTTATTTGAAGAGGCATTTTATAAAAAAATCTACTCGGCTTTAAATAACAACGGCGTGCTATTTATTAACTTTTTATCGCAGCATGAGTCGCAATTAAAGCAACTTCAGCAGCTATTACTCGATGTATTTGGTTGTAATGTTAGCCCGCAAAAAATTACGGGCTATGTAAATCATATTGTCGTGGTAACCAAAAACTTAAACAGATAAGTTAAACGTAACGGGCCCATCGTTACACAAGCTTACTTGCATATCAGCACCAAACTCACCTGTGGCTATTGTAAGCCCCAACTCTTTAGCTTGAGCTACAAAGTATTCGTAAAGCTCGTTAGCTTGGCTTGGCGTTGCCGCAGATGAAAAACTAGGGCGCATACCCTTTTTAGTATCAGCCGCTAGCGTAAATTGCGAAACAACAAGTAACTCACCTTTAATATCTTTAAGGCTTAGGTTCATTTTGTCGTTTTCGTCAGTAAAAATACGATAATTACTTACCTTGTGTAAAAGCTTATCGGCCGTTTGTTTGTCGTCGTGTTTTTCAACGCCCAGCAACAACAATATACCTTGGCTAATTTCGCCTACCACTTGGTTGTTAATTTCTACTTTGGCATGCTTTACACGTTGTATTAAACCTTGCATTTAAACTGTGTCCTTTACTGCTGGTTCATCATCTTCTAGTTCAAGCTCTGGTGTTTCTGGAATATCATTTGGGCTAATGCACGCAGTAAATTCAGCGCCAAGCAAAACAACGACCCACGACAAATACACCCATACAAATAAAATAGGAATGGTTGCTACTGCGCCATAAATAACTTCGTACGACGGAAAATGACTAATATAAAGTGCAAACCCTTTTTTTGTCAGCTCAAATAAAAGTGCCGCAAAAAAAGCGCCAGGTATTGCCGCTCTAAACGACACCCGTGTATTAGGCACTAAGGTGTAGAGCATAATAAAGCCCACCATCGAAATTCCATACGGCAATAGCTTTAACAAAAACCCGCTAAACCCCGGAATTCCCTGATCAGCAAACGACACCAAAGATACAATATAAGAGGTAACACCAATACTGGCACCGAGCAACATAGGCCCTAAGCTCAAAACCATCCAGTACACAGCAAATGAGATCATCATTGGGCGCTTTTTCTTTATGCGCCAAATTCGGTTCAATGTGGCATCTACATTACGTATTAACAGCAAGGCTATTGCAGCTAGAAAGCCAATACCTACCGCCGTCATTTGGTTGGCATTGCCCGCAAAGGAGCTAATATGCTCTCTAATAACATCGGTAGAGGTAGGGACAAAGTTGGTAAACAAAAAGCTCTCAATTTCCATGCGAGTAGATTCAAAGCCCGGAAAGGCTGAAAATATAGCAACACCCACCGCAATTAATGGCACTAAAGAAAGAAGTGTCACGTAAGCAAGGTAACCTGCATTAACCGTTATTTGATCGTCTATACAACGATTAAAATACTGCATCCACCAACCAGGTTGCTGGCGTATAAAGGACTTAACTTGCTGTTTGTAATGTGAGAGCTTATCATTCATACAATTGACTTGTGCTTATATAGTTTTGATTATAATAACAATCAGCGCCATAATTTACAGCACTAACGCTCGTAAACAGGAATTCAAATGAAAAAACAAACATTACTCAGTGTTTCAATGCTTGTAGTAACACTTACTTTAACTGGCTGCCAATCAGCTTATTATTCTGCGATGGAAAAAGTGGGTGTTCACAAACGCGATATTCTTATTGACCGCGTAGAAGAAACAAAAGATTCACAGCAGGAGTCGCAAGAAGAATTTAAATCGGCTCTTGAACGTTTAACTACACTTATTGATTTTAATGGTGGCGAACTACAAGACACCTACAATCAATTAAACGATGACTACGAGTCGAGCTTAAAAGCCGCTAACGAAGTGTCAACTAACATCAATAAAGTAGAAGACGTAGCAGAGGCGCTTTTTGATGAATGGGCCGATGAGCTAGAGCAATATAAAAGTGCATCACTTAAGCGTGAAAGTAGCAAAAAGCTAGCCGCTACTAAGCGTCAATTTGATCAGCTATTACGCTCAATGCGCAGTGCTGAGGACAAAATGGAGCCAGTATTAACATCGCTTCATGATAACGTTTTGTACTTAAAGCATAACTTAAATGCACAAGCGGTATCGGCTATTAAAGGCGAGTTCACTAACCTTAAGCGCGATATTCAATTGTTGATGAACGACATGAACAAATCGATTGCCGATTCAAACAAATTTATAGAGCAAATGAATAGCGCAGGCTAATCAGTTTAAACTCTTTTATTAAGCCTGCAAAATTGCAGGCTTTTTTATTGTTACTTTTTGTTACCTTTGAATTATTCGTTAATCTGCTGTTGTTGTTATACTTTTACAAAATAATAACTAGATTACGACAATTAAACTAACCACCTTTAGCCTCATCACTACATGTATGCTGCTAAGCGCTTGCCAAACAGCCAATCACATTGAGGTCATTGCAGGGGAAGGTACCGTTACTCCACTGCATCAAGATGGCGAACGAGAAGGACGCTTTCATAATCTCTACCCCGGTAAAAAAACTTACCCTACTACCTGCGAAGCTGACTGCTATCCAACGAGCCCTAAGCTACAGTGCGAAACAGACAGTGAAAACTGCCAATATATTGCTGATCAAGTAATTCCGAAATTAAATACCGGATACACTGTTCGCTGGCTTGGGCATGCAGGATTTATGATCCGCACACCTAACGGGCAGCAAATGCTATTTGACCCAGTTAAAGAGCAATTTGATTCACCTGTTGATTTAGCCTTTAGGCTAGCCTCAGGGTTTTATAGACAACCCGGCGATTGGCTAACACAAAGTGAACTCGAAAACTTAGACGCTGTGATGTACTCGCATATTCATTATGATCATTTTAATAAAGCAGATATAGAAGAGTTAGGTAATAAACCCCGTTACTTAACACCACTGGGTATGGCCGACAACTTCCCAACAGGCGGGTTTAACATTTGCGAAATGGCTTGGTACGCAAAAACAAATATTAGCGATTTAGCTATTCATGCCTTACCTGCTCATCACTTTAGTAGCCGAGTAATGATACCCTTTATTTATGAAGATAACGATAAAGACCTATGGAACGGCTGGCTCCTTGAGCAAAACGGCAAGACCTTATTTTTTGCAGGCGATACCGGCTACTCAAAGCACTTTAAGGACATTCAGCAAAAATATAGTGATATAGATATATGCTTAATGCCAATAGCGTCTTATTACAGTGAAGAGAGCCCCAATTGGTATCGTTACGTGCACACAACACCAGAGGATGCACTAAACGCCGCGAATGATCTTAACTGTAAAGTAATGATACCTTGGGGTTATGGTAACTCAACGTGGAAAATGGGCGACCGCACTAGTCATTCAGCCTTACTGCGCTTATTGCACATGCACACAAAAATGGATGCTAAAACACCTTTGTATATTTTAAACGAAGGCGAAAGTATTTCACTGTAACTAATTACTCAACTGTTTTAGGATGTGTGTTACACCAATATAAATACACAATAAAATTGAGAGATTAATGAAAAAATTAGCACTCGCCTTAAGCTTTTTATTAAGCGCTCCTGCAATGGCGATTGATGTTGAACATACATCAACCCCAATTACTGTCGATGGCGTATCAGAAAGCGCATGGGATAAAGCCGCTTGGCACGATATGCCTTATTTAATGGATGGCACATTGCCATCAAACGATGCTGACTTTAAAGGGCGTTATCGTTTACTGTGGGATCAAAACTATTTATACCTACAAGCCGATATTGTGGATGATGTTTTAATTGATACACACGCCGATCCAACCTATAAATATTGGGATGACGATGCGCTTGAGGTATTTATAGATAGCGATGCATCGGGCGGAAACCACCAATTTAATCACACTGCTTTGGCGTATCACATTGGCCTTGATAACCAAGCCGCCGATTACGGCCCTGATAAAAAAGCCCATTTGTATACCGACCACTTAGTCAGTAACTGGAAGCGCAACACCACTGCACCTTTTAACATCACGTGGGAAGTAGCCATAAAGCTCTACCCTAACGACTACAAAGAAGGCGCTGTAAATACACCAATTACACTGAGCGAAAAACAAGTCATTGGCTTTATGTTAGCGTATTGCGATAACGATGGCAGCAAAGTGCGCGAACACTTTATGGGTTCACACGAAGTACAGCCAGTAAACGGCGACAGAAACCGTGGATTTATAGACGCAGATGTATTTGGCAAAATCACCCTACTCCCTAAATAGTGAGTAACTACCAATAAAATAATTGAAGTCGGTTGGGTTGAGCACAAGCGAAACCCAACGCAAAAACATCCCACCAACAAACATTGATACTTCGCATTATCGGCTGTTTCAGCTCTCCCTCTTTCACTTCTCATTCCCTTCTCCTTGTGCAAAAAATCTTTAAGTAAATTATTCACAAAGAGGTTAAGAGGCGCTGCGCTTTTAGAGAAAAACAGAAAAGGTACGAGAATATTCATTTTACTAATGATCGATAATCGTTAAATGCAATGTTCGTTGATCACCTTGCTTAGCTAATTTTGGGGAAACAAAAAACTCTAGTTTTTTACTTCGGGATAATAATTCCAATTTATATTTAGTTATTTTTATAGAGCTATACTTCATATACTCTCTGAAGCCGTCGATAATTTTATTATCGTTAATCGAAACTAATTCTAATTGAGTATCATGAAGATAACTTTCATCATGTTTCTGATCGTCACTTGCTGGCGCTAACGTAAATCTCAAAATAGCTAGATTATCTTTCAACTCCGACTCTACAAGCTTTACCCTAATATCGTTCCCAGTATTTAGGTGTTGAAAAAAAATACTTGTTGTTCCTTTACGTAAACTACGATTCATATTTAGCTCCATAAGATGTTTGATGATGAAATACTAATAAACTACATCTACTTTTTTAATATATAGTAATTTTTAATAATATTAAAAACTTATAACTGCCAAACATCAAAGATTATAATTATTAATTTTTATGCTAACTAATAATAAAAAAGGCATATTTCAACAGTCGCGTTGCTCGTATTCCCGTCATTATATAACATTTAGTTTCTCACTGTTCTTGGTGGTAAAGATCCCATATTCTAACTTTCATCTAAAACCTTCAACTTCCCAAGTAACATCATTCAATCTAAAAGCTGAATTTTTCTCAAACCCTAACAAACACAAAAAAGCCGCTGTATTTTTCAATACAGCGGCTTTTAAAATCACAATTCTAAATTAATAGATTATGCTTTAGGTCCACGACCTGCACGTTTACGTTCGTTTTCTGTAAGGTAACGCTTACGGATACGAATGTTTAGTGGAGTTACTTCAACTAGCTCGTCATCATCGATGAACTCAAGCGCTTGCTCAAGTGAGTAGTTAAGGTGTGGAGAAAGCGTTTGCGCTTCATCAGTACCAGATGCACGTACGTTAGTTAACTGCTTGCCTTTAAGGGCGTTAACTGTAAGGTCGTTATCACGGTTATGAATACCGATAACCATACCTTCGTATACTTCAACACCGTGACCGATGAATAAACGGCCGCGTTCTTGTAAGTTGAATAATGCGTTAGTAAGTGCTTTACCCGTTGCGTTTGCAATCATTACGCCGTTCTTACGAACACCGATGTCGCCACCTTTGTGAGGACCGTAATGATCGAACGTATGGTACATAAGACCAGAACCCGAAGTAAGCGTCATGAAATCAGTTTGGAAACCAATTAAACCACGGCTAGGGATCATGAAATCTAAACGCATACGGCCTTTGCCATCTGGAGTCATGTTAGTAAGTTCACCTTTACGTAGGCCAACTTGTTCCATAACAGAACCCTGATGCTCGTCTTGACAGTCAATAGTTACTGTTTCAAACGGTTCTTCTAGAACGCCATCTACAGTACGTAAGATAACTTCTGGACGAGAAACTGAAAGCTCGTAACCTTCACGACGCATGTTCTCGATTAAGATACCTAGGTGTAATTCACCACGACCAGAAACACGGAAGCTATCTGGGCTACCAGTATCTTCAACGCGAAGTGCTACGTTGTGTACTAATTCTTTGTCTAAACGCTCACGGATATTACGTGACGTTACAAACTTACCTTCTTTACCACAGAAAGGTGAGTTATTTACAGAGAATGTCATTGTTACAGTTGGCTCATCAACACTTAGAGGTGGTAATGCTTCAACGTTTCCTGGGAAACAAACTGTATCAGAAATCTTAAGCTCACCAATACCTGTTACAGTTACGATGTTACCAGCGTAAGCTCTATCAGTTTCGATACGTTCAAGACCTAGGTAGCTTTGTACTGCGCCAATTTTACCATTACGTGTAGTGCCATCAGCACTGATAATAGTAACTTGTTGGTTAGGAGCAACAGAACCACGTTTAATACGACCAATACCAACTACACCAACATAAGAGTTGTAATCTAGTTGAGAAATTTGCATTTGGAAGTCACCTTCAGGATCTGCATCCGGTGGTGATACTTCGTCAACGATCATCTTGAACATAGGTTCCATGTTGTCTGATGGCTCGTCTAAATCTAGTGTTGCCCAGCCGTTGATAGCTGAAGCGTAGATTACTTTAAAGTCTAACTGTTCGTCAGTTGCGCCAAGGTTGTCGAATAAATCAAAGATTTGATCCATAACCCAATCAGGACGTGAACCTGGCTTATCAATTTTATTGATAACTACGATTGGCTTTAAGCCTTGCGCGAATGCCTTTTGCGTAACGAAACGCGTTTGTGGCATTGGACCTTCTTGAGCATCAACAAGTAATAATACTGAGTCAGCCATCGAAAGTACGCGTTCAACTTCACCACCGAAATCGGCGTGTCCCGGAGTATCTACGATATTGATATGGTAGTCGTTCCAAGAGATGGCTGTGTTTTTAGCCAAAATGGTAATACCACGTTCTTTCTCAATGTCGTTTGAGTCCATCACGCGCTCTTCGTTACCGCCGCGTGTTTCTAATGTACCTGATTGCTCAAGTAGTTTGTCAACCAGAGTTGTTTTACCGTGGTCAACGTGCGCGATAATCGCTATATTTCTTAACTTTTCGATGCTCATATATTTACTCAGAGAAATTAAATTCTCAATGATCCTGCAAGATCTACGCACTCATCCACGCTTTCGCGAGATGTCCCAGCATAGGATTTAAAAGGGCGCATATTATCCCTCATTAATGACATGGATGAAAGTTTATCCAATACATATTTTAAAACTTTCTCAATACTTTTACTAAGTATCTGTTTTATATATGACAATTATATGAATTAAATTTCAATATTTTTTTGAAAAACAGTCTTTTTGGCTATTTTTCCGATCTTTTTGTTACTCTTTTGCATTTAGGTTATGCTAATTTCAGCTGATTAAATTAACAACAAATTACGCTCTGTAAATTTTGCACCGAAATGGAATATTTACGCACCAATATGGTGCGTTTATATATTCCATTTTGATGCAATGATATTTTTTTAATTTATAAACAGCCAGTTACAATAATGGCACAAAATCAGCTTAGTAAATACCAAAGCAATTATGCAGCAATAACAAAACCCAATAGTTGGAGGACACATGTCACAATCGGTTTTAGATTTTATTAAAGAAAATGACGTCAAGTTCATTGATTTACGCTTTACTGACACTAAGGGTAAAGAGCAACATGTATCGATTCCTCATCACCAAGTTGATGAAGATTTTTTCGAAGACGGTAAAATGTTCGACGGTTCTTCAATTGCAGGCTGGAAAGGCATAAACGAATCAGACATGGTATTAATGCCAGTTCCTGAGTCAATCAAACTAGACCCTTTCACTGAAGAAGCGACATTAATTTTACGTTGTGACGTAGTAGAGCCTTCTACACTACAAGGCTATGAGCGCGACCCGCGTTCTGTTGCTAAGCGTGCTGAAGACTACATGCGCTCTACAGGTATTGCAGATACAGTTTTATTTGGCCCAGAGCCAGAATTTTTCGTATTTGACGACGTTAAATACAAATCAGATATGTCTGGTTCTATGTACAAAATTGATTCTAAGCAAGCTGCTTGGAACTCAGATAAAGAATATGCAGATGGCAACACTGGTCACCGTCCAGGTGTTAAAGGCGGTTACTTCCCTGTTGCTCCAGTTGATGACTTCCAAGATTGGCGTTCAGCTACGTGTCTAGTTCTAGAAGAAATGGGCCAAGTAGTAGAAGCACATCACCACGAAGTAGCAACAGCAGGTCAAAACGAAATTGCTACTCGCTTTAATACAATGGTATTAAAAGCGGATGAAATCCAAGAAATGAAATATGTTATCCACAACATGGCTCACTTATACGGTAAAACGGCAACGTTTATGCCTAAGCCAGTTGTTGGTGATAACGGTTCTGGTATGCATTGTCACCAGTCACTTGCTAAAGATGGTGTAAACCTTTTTGCTGGTGATAAGTACGGCGGCCTTTCTGAAGATGCGCTTTACTACATTGGCGGTATCATCAAGCATGCTAAAGCAATTAACGCTTTTGCAAATGCCTCTACTAACTCGTACAAACGTTTAGTACCAGGTTTTGAAGCACCAGTTATGCTTGCATACTCTGCACGTAACCGTTCTGCATCAATCCGTATCCCAGTGGTTCCATCTGAAAAAGGTCGTCGTATTGAAGTACGCTTCCCGGATCCAACAGCTAACCCATACCTTGCTTTCTCAGCAATGCTTATGGCTGGCCTTGATGGTATCAAAAACAAGATCCACCCTGGCGATGCGATGGACAAAGATTTATACGACCTACCAGCTGAAGAAGCAGCAGAAATTCCAACTGTTGCAGCATCACTTGACGAAGCACTATCTGCACTTAGCGCAGACCGTGAATTCTTAACTCAAGGTGGCGTATTCACTGACGATTTAATCGATGCTTACATCACACTTAAGTCTCAAGAAGTTGAAAAGCTTAACATGACAACTCACCCAGTTGAGTTTGAAATGTACTACAGCTGTTAATTTAGCTGTTTAAAATATGTGTGTTCTCAAGCCCGCTTTGCGGGCTTTTTTAATGGTAAAATTAAACAAACTCCACTAAAGTTAAGCTACCGATAAAAATGCAGGGCTGCAGAGTGAATAACAAGATTTTATTACTAATAATTACTTTAGGATTAAGTAATTATGGTTACGCAGGTGAAACAAAAATATACGCTTGGAAAGATAAAAATGGCGTATTAGTGTTCTCAGACACCCCTCATAAAGGGGCTCAAGAGGTAAAGCTCACCAGCCAAGATCTTAATATGCCTGCAACAAATACTGACATTTTTGACGAGCAACCTCAGCCTCAACAAGCGGCCTTTAGTATTGCCATTTCCTCACCTGATCATAACCAGACTATTCGTGAAAATACCGGCACTGTTTATGTAACTAGCCGAATAAAACCACGCTTTGAAACTGGTTTTACTATACAACTTTTTATTGATGGTAAAGCACATGGCCCCGCCAGTGACAGCTCAACCTTTGCAATTAGAGATGTAGAACGTGGTCAGCACACACTACAATTAAAGCTTTTTAATAGTAAAAACCAAGTTATTGCTACCAGCGAACCCTGCATATTTTTTATGCACCGAAAAGGGCTAAACCTAGGTAACTAAATTGGGGCATTACTAAACGTGCAGCAGTGTATTTAATCATATAACTTGCTTGCAAACATCCACGCACTAAAATGGTGCAGCTATGATTAATAATAAAAACTTTAGCCCTGAGCTACTCGATGCCATTTGGCAAAATCAAACAACCGCCATCATGTTGCTTGATAAAAACTTCACCGTTGTATATGCCAATACCAGTACCAGTGAACTGCTTGGCCTTGGTAACAAGCGCCTATTAGATCAGCCTTTTGATAGCCTTTTTAACTACCATTCAATCGATTTAAAGCGTATAGAGCAATACTCATTAGTTGAAGGCGTAGATTGCCAGCAGCATAGAGCTGATGTGGTTTTTAGCGATTCTCGCCATGCAAAAGTAGCCGTAAGTACACGACAAATTAAGTTTAATGGCTCGCTTTATATTTTATTTGAGTGGCGCCAAACCGACGACGAAATTAAGCACGACCAAGCGTCTAATCAAATGCATCAATACCAAGCTGCTCGAAACCTAATTAGAGGGTTAGCTCACGAAATTAAAAATCCTTTAGGTGGAATCCGCGGAGCGGCGCAGTTATTGCAGTATGAGGTTGATCAACAAGAAAGAGATCAATGTGCTGAGCTCATCATTGAGCAAGCCGACCGATTACGCGAATTAGTAGATAGGCTTTTAGGGCCTAATCAACTTCCGCAAAAATCGTATGGCAACATACATCAATCACTTGAATCAGTTGCAAGACTAAGTACGTTAGATAATTGCTCTAACATTAACTTGGTTAAAGATTACGACCCAAGTATTCCTGATGTATACATTGATCAAGGTAAAATTCAGCAAGTAGTATTAAACATTGTTCGAAATGCCCAACAGGCGCTTGTGGATGGCGGTGAAATAACAATAAAAACCCGCATAAATCATCAGCATCGTCGCCCGGGTAAAGCACCTAAAAAAGCCTTGTTGATCCAAATATCTGATAACGGACCAGGTATTGATCCCAGTGTACGCGAAACACTGTTCTACCCGATGATCACCAATAAAGAAGGTGGCTCCGGGTTAGGACTCTCAATAGCGCAAACACTGATTGATCAACATGATGGCTATATAGAATGTGATAGCTGGCCTGGACATACTGAATTTAATATCTATCTGCCCTTTGCAGATTAATGTTTGGAGTTTGCATGAAAACAGTTTGGCTTGTAGATGATGATGCTTCTATTCGATTTGTACTCGAAAAAGCACTAACCCGTGCAGGGTTTAACGCAGAAAGCTTTTCTAATGCGCAAGATGTATTAAGCGCATTAAAGTTTAGCCAACCTACTGTTTTAGTTTCGGACGTACGAATGCCTGGTATGGATGGTATGGCGTTGCTTGAACTTATTGCAGAGCAGAACCCTGGATTGCCCGTTATTATAATGACTGCGCACTCAGATTTAGACTCAGCTGTAAATGCATTTCAAAAAGGTGCTTTTGAATACCTAGCTAAGCCGTTTGATTTAAACGAAGCGGTAGCACTAGTCGAAAGCGCATGCAGGGCAAACTCCACTAAAAAAACTAAGCGTAAGCAAGCTCCACCAAAAAGTGCGCATATAATTGGTGAAGCACCCGCCATGCAGGAAGTGTTTAGAGCGATAGGTAAACTATCGGCCTCTAGCATGAGCGTATTAATAAATGGTGAATCTGGCACAGGTAAAGAACTAGTTGCCAGTGCCCTGCACAACCATAGCCCACGTAAAGAAAACCAATTTATTGCACTTAACATGGCAGCTATTCCAAAAGAGCTTGTTGAGTCAGAGCTTTTTGGTCACGAGAAAGGCGCATTTACGGGTGCCGACAGCGTACGCAAAGGCCGTTTTGAGCAAGCCAATGGCGGAACACTATTTTTAGATGAAATTGGTGATATGCCTCTTGATGTGCAAACACGTTTATTGCGCGTACTTGCCGATGGTGAGTTTTATCGCGTAGGTGGGCATCAAAGTATAAAAGTGGATGTACGTATTATTGCGGCTACGCATCAAAACCTTGAAGATTTAGTTAAGCAGGGCAAATTTAGGGATGATTTATTCCATCGTCTTAATGTTGTGCGCCTTCGCTTACCTGCACTTCGAGAACGCACTGAAGATATAGAAAGCTTGTCGCAACACTTTTTACATAAAAGCGCTAAAGAGCTACAAGTAGAAAGCAAAGTGCTGAGCCCTAAGGCAACTGAGCAATTACGCTTATTTAATTGGCCAGGCAATGTGCGCCAATTAGAAAATACCTGTCGCTGGCTTACTGTAATGGCACCGGGTGAGCTTGTGAGCGAGCAAGACTTACCGCCTGAAATTCTTGATGCCACACCAACTCAAGAAGAAGGTGATTGGTTAGATGCGTTTCAGCAATGGCTTAATCAAGAGCTTAAACAAGGTAAAGAAAATATTTGGCCTGACATTCAAGCTCAGCTAGAAACCCGCTTAATAAAAACAGCTCTCGCTAATTGCTCTGGCCATAAGCAAGATGCCGCTATAAAAATTGGTTGGGGACGCAACACGTTGACCCGAAAATTAAAAGAGCGCAATATTAGCTGATTAAACGCTTTTAACACATTTGGTTATTGATGAAGCTAATCGAACATATTCCCTTATTCAAACAAATGGAAATTATAAACAGGCTGCACTTTTTTAAAGAATTTACGCTCAGCGAGCGTCAAGTCTTATTGGAGTCGTTCGGCCTGTTATATTTAGTAAGCCAGCATCAGTTTTTATTTAAGCAATACGATAACGACAAGCGCTTATATATTGTACTTAGCGGTGCGTTGTTAGTATTTAAACATAATCATTTGCTAGAACTTGGAACGATAGTACCTGGTGAATTTATAGGTGAAGGCGCTTTTATAAATAACCGAGAGCGTAGCACTAGCGCACGCGCTAAAACCGACAGTATCGTCCTTGCCATTACCCCTGAAGCACTCACCCGTTTACCTAACGTTATCCGTGAAAAAATTAAAGACCGAATTATAGAAGGTATGAGTCTGCGTATTGCAAAACTTAGCGAGCATATAGAAACCCACGGTTAACTCTATCACTCAGTCCATATAAACAATTTGTAGTGAGCAATCAAGCCAGCTGGGGTTATTAACATGAGCTGTAAACCTGTAAGTATCGGATGGCTTGGCGCCAAAGGGAGTATTTACAAGCGGCTGTGAGTGGCTATATGTCTGGGAATAGATTTTATAATAAATAACAACATACCCATACAAATACTCCCAATTAAGCCTCACAACCGCACCACTTGGTAAGGTAAAGTCAGCATATTTATCTGTAAATGTGACGAGTAAATCATTGTACTTGTCTTCGCTGCATTGAGTTGTTCGTAACTTTTTAGGCATAACAAAGGTTGTACCCGCCACTGCATTTTTTAGATAAAAGCCTATATTGCCATCACCATAAAAATGATTTGAACGCGTTGTATAGCTAACTTGTGGCTCGTAACCTAGCCCCTGCATAATAGTAGCTAACTGCTCAGTCTCTTTTGGGTAAATTTTGTCACTTGATAAGAGTAATGTAGCCTCACCAAACTCTGATGGGATTGCCAGCGGTACATATTCATAAGGGAGCGATTGTGCTTTTAGCGCAGCATCGAGCTGATCGCGCTGTTCATCTTGCAAGTTTTCACTAAATACATACACGGTAGGTTGTTGGCACGCAGCTAATAGTAATGCCAACACATATATTAAAATTCCATTTTTCATAGTTACCCCTTTTGATTACGCTTGTAGTCTATTAAAGGTAACTATTTATAGCAATTTAATTTGTTTGGCTATTTAACCACGCATCAACACTTTTACGAGTGTATAAAACTTCTTTAAATAAGCGATGGCGTTGAAATTCAAGTACCGATTTTTTTTTCATATCGCCACTCACTAAGCGGCTATGGTGATCGTTAAATTTTGAAATCACAGAAAAACCACGTTCAGCATTTTCCTTTTGCTCTTTTACTTGATTAGTAAGATGTGACCTAACATCGTCTGCGGTAAGCATATCTGAATTATCTAAGCCCATTAGCTCTTTTTTCATTGCTAATCTTACGCCCATTTTCTACTCCGTTTTATATGTATTCATTACACATTGATTAATCCGCCAGAGTTTTAGCAATTAGCGAGCCATACGTAAAAAAGATTGCAACGAAGCTTAACTTTTAATTGCTTCAGTTTTTTTAAAGACAGATAAAATACCTAAAAACTTTCATAACTAATTGTGTATTACCGCTATCTAAAGTTACTTGCTTTGGTGCAAAAGTCGCTGTAAGCCTTTATACTAAAGCCTGTGCGTTACCCCACCGAGAGCAAATATGAACGAAGAATATATAGAAATAGAGTTAGAAGAAGAGCCGATTGAGCTTTGTAAATTATTAAAAGTACTAAACTTAGTTGAAGGTGGCGGCCAAGCTAAAAACCTAATTACTGAAGGCTATGTGGGTGTTAACCATGAAATTTGTACAATAAAGCGGAAAAAATTATACAGTGGCGATGTACTAGAATTCGATGGTGAGTTTTTTCAACTTGCGTTAAGTGAAGATGCTGTACCTGCAGAAAAACCTGCGGTACACACTCAAACAGAGTCAAAGCAAGCCGCACCACAACCAACAAATCAGCCAGCTAAAGCTAAGCGCAAGCGAACTAAAAAGCCAAAAGTAGATGATAAAACAGGTCGTCGTCCTATTTCGTTTGGTTAAGCATTTAAAAACCCTCTTTTTATATAAAAAGGTCAACTTGTATAGTTGGCCTTTTTACTCTTTAATAACCTAGTTAATAATAATAAAAACAAGGTTATAAAATGTCTGTTAAAACACCTAAAAATTGGTTTAAGCCCGTTGTATGGGCGGCACTCGTATGGAACTTACTTGGCGTTATTGCATTTGCTATGCACATGATGATGACACCAGAAATGATAGGTAAACTTCCGCTAGATCAACAAGCTGCCTACTCTAACGTTCCTATTTGGTCAACCATTGCATTTGCTATAGCTGTATTTGGAAGCACTTTGGGTTGTATTTTTTTACTTGCTAAAAACGCGCTGGCAACACCTACTTTTGCGCTATCGCTCGGCGCTATTTTAATTCAGCAATATTATAATTTTATGGTCATAAACAGTATTGAGCTACTTGGTACAAGTGCTGTATTTATGCCTATATTTGTAATCATTATTGCCATAGCTTTACTTTGTTTGAGTATTAAAGGTAAGCAGCAAGATTGGTTACAGTAATTAATAAGGGTCGAAATAATTTTCGGCTCTTCATCCCTCATTTAAATCATCTCTTGAAATTAAATTTTTCAGCATTATCTCTACTATAATAACTGTATAAAATTCGTTCTATAAATACGGTTTTTTACATTGGTATGTACTTTGCAACTCAAGCACTACAGAGGTCACTCTTCAAAATATTTTTATAATTCATAAAGGGGCAAATAATGAATAATAGTTTCGATACCCAACATCAGCTCACAATAAATGGTGAGCAATATCATATTCATTCTCTAAAAGGACTTGGCGACAAAGCGAAACGATTGCCCTTCTCCTTAAAAGTATTACTTGAAAACCTTCTTCGTAACGAAGACGGCGCAAATATTAAAGAACAAGACATTCAAGCCCTACTTAATTGGGACCCTCAAGCGAAACCTGCATCTGAAGTTGCCTTTACCCCCGCTCGCGTAGTTATGCAAGACTTTACCGGCGTACCCGCTATTGTTGATTTAGCCGCGATGCGTGACGCAATGGAAAAGCTAGGTGGTGATCCTGCAAAAATAAACCCGTTATCGCCTGCTGAACTTGTTATTGACCATTCGGTACAAGTAGATGGTTACGGCAATGATGGTGCATTTGATTTAAATGCAAAACTTGAATACGACCGAAATAAAGAACGTTACGAATTTTTGCGTTGGGGACAAACCGCTTTTGATAATTTAAAAGTAGTGCCACCAGCAACCGGTATTGTTCACCAAGTAAACCTAGAATACTTAGCGCGCGTTGTTTTTAATGAAGACCGTGACGGCAAAAAATACGCTTACCCAGATACGCTTGTAGGGACTGACTCTCACACCACCATGATTAATGGCTTAGGTGTGCTTGGTTGGGGTGTAGGCGGCATTGAAGCTGAAGCAGCCATGCTTGGTCAGCCAATTAGCTTACTCATTCCACAAGTAGTCGGTATGAAGCTAAGCGGCCGCTTACCTGAAGGTACGACCGCAACCGATTTAGTGTTAACAGTAACCGAAATACTGCGTAACCACGGCGTAGTGGGTAAATTTGTAGAGTTTTATGGTGACGGCCTTGCTGACTTACCACTTGCAGACAGAGCTACCATTGCTAATATGGCACCAGAGTACGGTGCTACATGTGGTATTTTTCCGATTGATGATGAAACCATTAACTACCTTCGCTTAACAAACCGCGACGAAAACCACTTAAAACTGATTGAAGATTATGCTAAGCATCAAGGCCTATGGCGTAACGATGGCGACGAAGCTAACTATACCGATACACTCGAGCTTAAATTAGACGATGTTGTACCAAGCCTTGCCGGCCCTAAACGTCCACAAGATAGAATTGCCCTAAACGAAGCTGGCAAAGTTATTGGCGATCATTTAAAAGGCTTCCAAGACGAGCGTATGGCTCGTCGCGATAAAAGCGATGAAGAACAAGCTCGTATTGAAAGTGAAGGCCCAGCAACAAATCCAGATGAGCCAGTAGACGAAGCACAGTTTATGGGCGCCGCTAAAGTTAAATTTAAAGGCCAAGAGTTTGAGCTTAACGATGGCGCTTGTGTTATTGCTGCAATTACCAGCTGTACTAATACTTCTAACCCTAGTGTTATTTTAGCCGCAGGCTTAGTCGCTAAAAAAGCAAAACAGTTAGGCATTAATGTAAAACCTTGGGTTAAAACATCACTTGCGCCAGGCTCTAAGGTAGTTACCGACTACCTGGAAAAAGCAGGCCTAATGGATGACTTAGAAAGCTTAGGCTTTAACCTTGTTGGCTACGGTTGTACAACTTGTATTGGTAACTCAGGCCCACTTCCAACTGAAATATCAGATGCCATTCAAAAGCACAAATTAGTGGTTAGTTCTATTTTATCGGGTAACCGTAACTTTGAAGGACGTATTCACCAAGATGTTAAAATGAACTTTTTAGCCTCTCCTCCGCTTGTTGTAGCTTATGCTATTGCAGGTAGAACCGATATTGACGTATACAACGAACCCCTTGCTCAAGATGCTAACGGTAACGACATTTACCTTAAAAATATTTGGCCAAGTGTTAAAGAAGTAAGCGACCTAGTTAAAGAAACAGTAACTAAAGAAATGTTCGAAAAAAGCTACGCTAACGTTTACGAAGGCGATAGCCGCTGGCAGCAAATTAAAATACCGGATGGCAAACTTTACGATTGGGATGACGCATCTACCTACATTAAAAAAGCACCATTTTTTGATGGTATGAAAGTAGAACCACCGGGCATTCCTACTATTGAAGGTGCACGTTGTTTAGCTAAGCTTGGGGATTCAGTAACCACTGACCATATTTCTCCAGCGGGTGCTATTAAAGCAGAAGCGCCAGCAGGTTTATACTTGCAAGAGAAAGGTGTAGAAAAATCGCAGTTTAACTCGTATGGCTCACGCCGTGGTAATCACGAAGTAATGATGCGCGGAACGTTTGCCAATGTTCGTCTTAAAAACTTACTTGCTCCAGGTACTGAAGGTGGCGTAACACGTACGCAACCAGAAAACGATTTAGCAAGCATTTACGATGCGGCTATGGAGTATCAAAAAAATAATACTCCACTTATTATTTTAGCGGGTAAAGAGTACGGTACAGGTTCATCTCGTGACTGGGCGGCTAAAGGCTCACTATTACTTGGTGTAAAAGCCGTTGTAGCACAAAGCTATGAGCGTATTCACCGTTCTAACTTAATTGGTATGGGTGTATTACCGCTGCAATTTAAAGAAGGTGAAAGCTACGAGTCACATGGGTTAACTGGGCAAGAACAATTTGATATTGATGGCTTGTACGATAAAACCGATGAAGTAACCGTTATTGCAACCAATGCCGAAGGTAAAAAAGTAACCTTGAGTGCTGATGTACGTATTGATACCCCTAAAGAGTGGGATTACTACAAACACGGCGGCATTTTACAATATGTATTGCGTAATATGCTCGATTAATACGCGCTGTAATTAGTGCATTTAAAAGCCCAGTTTAGTAATAAGCTGGGCTTTTTTATGTGTGCCGTTTATTGTTTCAAATCAATGCCGAATATTTAAAGCCGGCCTACACTAGGGTTACTCTTAGTGAGGTGACTATGTCGCAAATAATGATTATTCGACTGCTTAAAACATCAATAGTGTTTGGATTATGCCTTATTGTGACTGGCCACTCTTTAATTGTGTCGAGTTATTTCACTGTTAATCATGGTATTAAAGGAATAATTACAGCGGCAGCATTTATCGCTATAGGGGTGCTATTATCACTTCCCACTAAAATATATTTAACCATACTGTTAATGGAAGCCGAAAAACGTTATTTAAAAAACCATAAAAGCCCTAACTCAGAATAGCTAAAGTGCGCTTAAATTATTAATTTCTTTATTACGTTTTTCTAGTTTGTCTTTTACATTTTCGGCGTCATTAAATAGCTTTTTAACAGAGTCTGGGTTCAAAATACTGATCCCCTCTTGTGCAGCCGACATTGTATTTGTACTTGAAGAGGTATTTAAAATAGACGTGTCTTCTGCAGCAATAACAGTAATATCTTTAGGATCGAGTTTTACTTCAATACTTTTTGCATGCGGGTTAGGTGTATCAGAAAAGTGCCATTGACCGGTTTCGTCTTGCCACTTAAAAATTTTACTACTTGAGTTAGTACTTGCAGGCATTGGTTCATCAGAAATACTGCTCGCAATTTTATCGCCCGCTTGCTTAACACCCTGCACAGCTTGATCTAGAGTATTGCTTGAAAGCGCGACCATTTTTTCTTTAATTTGCTGAGATTCATTACTAATAGATGATGCAGAAAGCCATGTTTGACCATCGGGCTTTTTTAAATAAAACAAAGAGATGACTGCAATAGCCATGATTGATATAGCTAAGTAGGTAAAGTATTTCATAGCGTTCCTGCTTTAATTAATCCTTTATTTCCTTGAGTTTAATAAAAAATACTTAATTAGGCAATTTTTGTACCCTAATTAAAGAAAATAAAAACGCAGCCTAAGCTGCGTTGTTGTTATTGATTTAACTACAACTTAGTAACGTTAAATACCGTCACCATCCATGTGTAGTCCGCATTCTCGGTTTAAACCAAAAAAGCGAGTTTCTTCTTCTGTCATTCCAGGTTCTAACTTACGCGTTGTATGCACGTCGCCCATCGACACATAACCTTGCTCCCATAATGGGTGATAAGGTAAATCGTGCTTAGTTAGGTACTGATACACGTCGCGGTTAGACCATTCAATAATTGGGTACACTTTAACCGTGCCACGGCTAATTTCTACAAACTGTTTATCAGCACGCGATGATGATTGATCGCGGCGCAGGCCACTAAACCAAGTACCGGCTTCAATCTCTTTTAGCGCGCGGGTCATCGGCTCTACTTTATTAAGCTGATTATATTGCTTAATGCCGTCCTCCCCTTGCTCCCATAGCTTACCAAATTTGGCTTCTTGCCATGCTGGGCTCAACTGCGCTTTATACACTTTTAAGTTAAGCGATAAACGCTCACTCATTTGTTCAATAAACTGATACGTTTCAGGAAATAAATAACCAGTATCGGTTAATACAACAGGAATATCTGGGCGTTGTGAGGTCATTAAATGCAGCATCACTGCTGCTTGAATACCAAAGCTAGATGATAAAAATGCCGTATTAGGCAAGTTATCAAGCGCCCATGCAACGCGCTGCTCAGCGCTCATACCCGCTAGTAAACCATTAGCATCAGCTAACATTGCCGTTTGGCTTTGTTTATCTAGCTGTAAAATGTTTTTAAATTCACTCATGGTAAATTCCAAGCCTCACCAGCGCTAAGCGCTGGTATTAAATTATGCGTGAAAATCGGTTACTGATACTTTTACTTCAGCAACAATGCCTTTGCGTATAACAAAGTCACCAAAACACTCACCGTCGTTACGCTCTTTAGCCCATTGGCCAATTAGCTTATCGAATGCTTCTAGGTAAACGTCTTCGCCTACGTTCTCAAGGTACAATTTAGGAATACGTGTGCCTTCTAAATTACCACCTAAGTAAACGTTGTATTTACCTGGGCCTTTGCCTACTAAACCAGCTTCTGCAAGCATTGCGCGGCCACAGCCGTTCGGGCAACCTACAACGCGCATAATAATGCTGTCATCGGGTATACCGTGCTTAGCAAGCAGTGCTTCAGTTTTTTCAACTAAGCTTGGTAAGTAACGCTCTGCCTCAGCCATTGCAAGTGGGCACGTTGGCAGTGAAACACACGCCATTGAATCTTTACGCTGCTGCGAATCTGTGTCATCAATTAAGCCATGACTACGGGCAATTTCTTCAATCACTGCTTTTTGATCGGCAGGTACGCCAGCAATAATTAAGTTTTGGTTTGCCGTCATACGCATGTCACCTTGGTGAACTTCTGCGATTTTACGACAACCTGTTTTAAGCGGCTTGCCTGGGTAGTCTAAAATACGACCACTTTGAATAAATAGCGTTAAGTGGTGCTTACCATCAATGCCTTCAACCCAACCAATGCGGTCGCCACGATGAGTAAACTCAAACGGACGGCTTGGTGCAAACGTAACGCCTGAGCGTTTTTCTACTTCGGCTTTAAATACATCAACGCCTACACGGTCTAGTGTGTATTTTGTTTTAGCATTTTTACGGTTTGAACGATTACCCCAATCGCGCTGCACAGATACAACATGCTCTGCAATTTTTAAGGTATCTTCTAACGTAATAAAGCCAAAGTCATCAGCCTTACGCGGATAAGTTGCTGTATCGCCGTGCGTCATGGCAAGGCCACCGCCCACTAATACGTTAAAACCAACAAGTTTGCCGTTATCAGCAATTGCCACAAAGTTTAAATCGTTAGCGTGCACATCAACTTCGTTGTTAGGTGGAATAGTCACCGTGGTTTTAAACTTACGCGGTAAGTAGTTAGATCCTAAAATTGGCTCTTCTGTGGTTTCTGCTTTTTCGCCATTTAACCAAATTTCGGCATACGCTTTCGTTTTTGGTAATAAATGTTCAGAAATTTTTGCAGCCCAGTCGTAAGCTTCTTGGTGTAACTCAGACTCAACGGGATTAGTGGTACAAAGTACATTACGGTTAACGTCACCCGCTGTAGCAATAGAGTCTATACCTACGCTATCAAGCATTTGGTGCATGCCTTTAATATTAGGCTTTAACACTCCATGAAACTGAAACGTTTGACGCGTTGTTAAACGAATGCTGCCGTAGCTTGTTTTGTCATCTGCAAACTTGTCGATTGCTAACCACTGCTCTGGCTTAATAATACCGCCAGGCATACGTG
The DNA here is from genome assembly GCF_015864505.1 of Pseudoalteromonas sp. SWYJ118. Lineage (NCBI taxonomy): Bacteria > Pseudomonadati > Pseudomonadota > Gammaproteobacteria > Alteromonadales > Pseudoalteromonadaceae > Pseudoalteromonas > Pseudoalteromonas sp. SWYJ118. Next base: position 144,254 of record NZ_JADYXC010000009.1, read on the forward strand.
CACGTAACATCACATTATGCAGCGGCTCTAGCTTTTGCTTAGCGCGCTCTCCACGTATATCGCGGTCATCTTGTTGATACATGCCATGAAAACGAATTAGCTGAAAGTTATCGGCTGTAAAGCCACCGGTAATTTCGTCTGTTAAATCTTTTTCTATGGTGCCACGTAAAAAGTTACTTTCTCTTTTCAAACGTTCGTTATCAGAAAGTTTTACGTTTTTATCTTGTTCGCTCATTTTAAATCCTAAATTTGTTACAGTGACGGCTGCTAGCTGCTAAATAAAATAAGAAACGTGATTAATACACGTCTTTCTGATAGCGGTTTGCGCTACGCAAATCTTTTAAATATTGCTCTGCGTCTTCATTGCTCTTGCCTGTGTTTTCTTTAACAATATCAAGCAAGGCGTTGTGTACATCTTTTGCCATGCGATTTGCATCGCCACAAATATAAAAGTGAGCGCCAGCTTCTAACCATTCAAACACGTCTTTACTGTTACTGCGTAACTTATCTTGCACATATACTTTTTCTGCTTGGTCACGGCTAAATGCAACATCTACTTTGTTAAGTAAACCCGATTTTAAATAACCCTGTATTTCTACTTGGTATAAAAAGTCTTGAGTGAAATGTGGGTTACCAAAAAACAACCAGTTTTTGCCTTGCGCTTCACGCGAATCACGTTCTTGTAAAAATGCACGGAACGGCGCAATACCCGTACCAGGACCAACCATAATCACAGGTGTATCATCGTTAGTGGGTAGGCGGAAATTGTCGTTGTGTTCGCTAAATACTTTAACTTTACAACCTTCTTCTGCACGACGAGTTAAGTAACCCGTACAACCACCTAAATGCTCGCTATCAAATGTATCAAACTGCACTAGACCTAGTGTTAAATGCACTTCGTCTTCAACCTCAGCTTGGCTAGATGCAATTGAGTACAAACGAGCTTGTAGTTTACGTAGGCAATCTACTAATGTTTGCGCATCAATGTTTGCAGGGTTTTGGCGAATCACATCAAATATTTGACGAGGTTCAATATACGCACGCATTGCAGCTTTATCTTCTACAAGCTTTAATAATTCAGGCGTACCAGTTGCTATTGCGTATTTTTCTACAAAACCTGGGTATGACTGAGTCAGCTCTAGTTTTTCAATAAGTGCATCACGTACGCTTAGCTCTTCATCACCTACTTTTACAATGCTTGTTGCATCTATTTGAGTAAGTGTAAGTACTTCATCAACTAATACATCATCATTTAAAAAGTACACACCTAATGAATCACCAGGTGTGTAAGTAATGTCTGAACCTTCAAGCGAAATTTCAACGTGGCGTACATCTTTAGTTGAGTCGCGACCGGTAATTTTTTGAACTGTTAATAGCTCTGCTTCAAATGGATTTTGCTTTGTGTATTGGCTTGAAGCGGTCGTTGGTGCGCCAAATGGCATTGATACAACTTGACCACCAGCGGCTTCTTGCTGCGCTTTTAAATCAGGTTCGAATGCATCAACTGCACCGGCAATCCATGTTGCAGCTTCATCTTCGTAATCTACATCTAAATCAGCACGTTGATATATGGTTTGCGCACCGAGTTTATTTAAACGCTCTTCAAAGTCTTTTGCTGTTTGGCAGAAAAACTCATAGCTAGAATCACCTAAGCCAATAACCGCTATTTTTACATCGTCTAGTTTTGGCGCTTTTTTAGTGGCTAAAAATTCGTGAAGTGTTTCTGCGTCTTCAGGTGGCTCACCTTCGCCGTAAGTAGATACAACGATAGTTAAAAACTTTTCTTTTTTCAGGGCTGTTGGTTTGTAATCTGACATGCTAACAAGCTTAACTGCTAAGCCTCGCGACTCAGCCTGCTCTTTCATTTTGGTAGCTACACCTTTTGCGTTACCTGTTTGCGAACCATATAAAATAGTTAGCGCTGCTGCATCACCCGCAGTCGGTACGCCTGCCGTAGGAGCACCTAACGCAGCCGAATTAGCATTTGCAGCTAAGTAACCACTTACCCACGCTTGTTGAATTGGATTAAGTTCAGCCACTAAACCTTGCAGCTTTTGTACTTGATCTTGCGATAGCGGGCTTGCCGCAGCATTTAGTTGACCTAACAACATGAATCGATTCCCCATAACCCTGAAAATTAAACACAACACACTTTGTGTATTGTTAAAAATGAGTTTTACCTCATCCAGAGCGTATCTGTTGAGGTTTTCTAAGTATCTAGGATAACGGGCTCTGCATAGATAAAAAAAGAATAGAATCTGCTTTGATATTCCATTTAGTTATTAATTTATAAAAATACCTTCAAAAACAGATTAAAGGGCGATTATTGCCTTTTACAGCACTTTAAATTAACAATTTTGTAACCTAACTAATGTAGGGTATATTCCTCATTCAAAATAAAAATAGGAACAACTATGTTACACGGGAAATATAAAAATAAACTACTTAGTACCGCATTATTACTTGGCTCATTACCTGTAATGGCCAATGTAGCTAATGGCGGCTTTGAACAATGGTCAGGTAATACACCTAGTTCTTGGAGCACTATTGATAGCGGAATCAGCTTAACGCGCTCAACCAGTACAGTTAAAAGCGGTAGTAGCTCTGCTGCTGTAAATGTAACTACAGGATCGCAAAGTAACACTGATTTACTACAACAAGTTGCTGTAAAAGCAGGTAAAACCTATAACTTTTCGGCTGATGTTTACCACACCGAAGGTAAAATTAAAGCTCGCTTGTATGTAGATGGTTATCAAGGCTATTCAAATCAAGCACAAACTAACCAATGGCAAACAGTTAGCCATAGCTATACAGCAAATAGTGATAAAACAATTAGCGTAGGGCTTAGGTTTTATGATGTAAGTGGATTTGATGGCAGCGAAACCGTATACGTAGATAACTTTTTACCAAATGCTGATGGCAGCGCATCAACAAGTTGTACCGACAATAGCCTTACACTAACGCTTAATACCGATAATTACGGTAGCGAAACTAGCTGGGCCGTTAATAACAATCAAGGTAGCGCTGTTGCTAACGGCAGTGGTTACGCATCAAACACTCAGTATGATGAGCAAATATGCCTAACTGATGGAACTTACACACTTGTTATTAACGACAGCTACGGCGATGGCATGTGTTGTTCAACAGGTAATGGCAGTTATGCGCTTAAGCAAGGCTCTACCACACTTGCTAGCGGTGCAAGTTTTAATAATACAGACAGCACGGCATTTACTTTAGGCAGTGGCTCTGGTGATGGAGGCGGGACTAACCCAACACCCACTGGCTACTATGTTACAGCTCAAGGGCTATCGGGTTATGCACTAAAAACTGAGCTTTATAATATTATTAAAGATCATAATGCACAGGGTTACTCGGCTATTTGGAATTTTTACGACTCATCAGCACGTGATACATACTTTGAAAACGATAACAGCATTTTAGATATGTATAGCGAAAAACCAAACGGCTCTGACAGCTACAATTATGCTGCGGTGAGCGATCAATGTGGTAACTATAGTGGAGAAGGCGGCTGTTACAACCGTGAGCATTCATTTCCTAAAAGCTGGTTTGGCGGCACTATTGAGCCAATGAACTCAGATGTGCATCATATTTACGCAACCGACGGTTATGTAAACTCAAAACGTAGTAACTTCCCATTTGGTGAAGTAGCAAGCGCTTCATTTACATCAACCAACGGTAGTAAATTAGGTTCTGCCGCAAGTTCATTAAATTACTCAGGTACTGTATTTGAGCCAATTGACGAATTTAAAGGTGACTTTGCTCGCGCTTATTTTTACATGGCAACGCGCTACGAAAATGTAATAGGCACTTGGCAAACCAAAACGACCTCAAGTAATGCTGTACTTAATGGTTCAAGCAACCAAGTATTTGAGAACTGGGTTGTAGCCATGCTGCTTAACTGGCATAACAGCGATCCTGTAAGCCAAATGGAACTTGACCGTAACCAAGCAGCGTTTGAATTTCAAGGTAATCGTAACCCGTATATCGACCACCCTGAATTTGTAGAAATGATCTGGTAAAAGTTAGCAGTTAAAACAAAAGCCTTTGCAAATGCAAAGGCTTTACCTTTTAGCGTGTAATATTTTTTATAGTCACAATGGTTTAAGCTAATTATAAGAAACAGCTGCGATAAGTGATTTTTCAGCTCTGTTTTTCATCAACGTTAAAAGTGTGTAATGAAAATCTTGAAATATCACCTCACCCCATATTCGCGAATAAACACCAAAATTTGTATTATCTTGCACGGTCGTTTTTAACGTTAAAATCGTATTCCCGCTTTTATCTTCACTTAACTCATATCCACCGTAAAGAGGTGAAAAGTATTCACCGCCTAGTTTTACGTGTTTATCGAGTGCGTCATCGGGGATAGCATCAGGGTCTATATCAAATCTATAATGCATCTGTTTATTTGGTTGCCAGTCGGTTATTACTTCTTTAAACACAACGCCTTTTTGCCAAGTACTTGTGCGAACAGCGCCTATACCGCTAGCATTCATACTTGCCTTTAATGGCTTTGGTACACCAATTAATTGAGTGAGTGAAAAAGGCACTTCCTGTGGTTTTATGTCACTCACATTAGCTAACTGCTGCCACACAACATTGATGGGCGCGTTAATAGCTATTGAATTTGTTACTTCGTATGTTTTTGATAAATGTAAAAAGTTAACTTCAATAGGTGAGAGCAATATAGGTAACAACGCGATTGATAATAAAGAACTATTCGCTTTTTTTATTTTACGTTTTCTAACAAAGCCCGCAAGTAACCCACCAATGCTGGCAAAAAACATAAAAGCAGGCAAAGCCATTGCCACACAAATGCTCCCTTCAAGCAAAGTAATTATACTTACAAATAAAAAAACAAAAATAGGCTGCCAAGCAATCGTGATCATTTGCCTTTTAGTTAATGTTTTTGATTCGTTGTACTCAAAGTGAATACGAATATAGCCAATAGCAACAGGCACTAAAAACATAAATGATATAGAGACTAAGCTACCTAAATTGTAAGCATTGACTAGCTCTACAAACAGCCGCATAAATATGCCGTAAAGCGTACCAAGTAAAATACCAATTGATTTAGGGGAGTTGAGTTGCATCTCTATTCTTTATTGTTGTTATTAACAATCCGAAAGTAACAGAAGTATTATTTCACCACAAATAAAACGAAATTAACGGCTGCTACCAATAAGCTTTTCAAACAAAGCGGCTTTTACAGCCACTAAGACTAAAGGATAATAACCTGCCATTAACACTACTTCCCGCTATAAACAGTGATCAAACTCCTTGAAATAAAAAACAAACCATTGATTTGTAATAACTTTAAATCATTTTGTGTAATTTTATAATTTTTAACGTAAAGCTGACTGTCAGATTAACTGTATTAAAAACAACCATGCACGACCTTTTGCCTATACATCCCAGCCTAAAAGCTGATTTACCCTGCATGTTCAATATTCATTTGCTTTAACAAAAGCCGTATTTATTTGATTAAGCAACAATGTTGCAGGAGAACGCATGCAAACTACACCACCCGGTGATGCACCATCAAACACGCACAAGGATGCTCAAAGCTACGAGCAACTTCACAAGCCGAGTTCAGAGTTTAATACTCGCGACGAGTACCTCGAACATGAATTACAAATTATGCAGCCTAAGCGCTGGCGTCCTAATTTACCGTTTAGAGATTACCGATTTGAATTTGAAGACACTATACCTGCAATGGCGGGCACTATTGGTAAAGTCGTTATGGTGGGGGCTATTGCAGCAACCTTTGCGGCGCCTCTTGGATTAAGCGATGCCTTTGTTTTAGAAAATGTGCGCTACGAATTACTCATTGTTTCTATTTTTATCATCTTATTCTCAGGCTTTATTTTACCTACAGCCAACTTGGCTGGTACTCACGGCCCGCTTATTCCGTTAATTCCTATTGTTGTTGCTGCTGGCGGCCATCCTATGGCGTTTGGCTTACTCATTGGTGCCTTTGGTTTTATTTTAGCCATAACCAAGGGAGGAAGTATGCTCGCGCGCCTAACCAGTAAAGGTGTATGTGGCGGGCTACTTATTTATTTAGGCTTTATTGGTACTATTTCGCAAGTTAAAAAGCTGTTTGCTTGGGCTGAAGCTATTGATATGGCACACATTGCGTTTATTGTTATTTTAGCCACCATTTTACTATATGCACTGTTAGAGCACTTTAAAAAACGTTGGTTAGCCGTGCCGTTAAGCTGCCTTATTGGTGGCGTGGTTGCCTTTGCCTTAGGTGCACCGTTTGAGTTTCATACTGCACCGGGTTTACCAAATATGAACCCAGCTTACTGGTGGGGCGAAAACACGGGTTGGATGCTAGGTTTACCAACACTTGAAAGCTTTGTTGTTGTACTCCCATTTGCAGTGCTCGCCGTTGCTATGTGGTCTCCTGATTTTTTAGGCCATCAAGTATTTCAAAAAATAAGCTATCCGCAACGCACTGGAAAAGTACAAATGAATATAGACGACACCATGCTAAGTGCATCGGTTAGACAAACATTCGGCTCACTTGCCGGTGGTGCTAACTTTGCCTCCTCTTGGGGTACTTATATTGTGCCTGCCGCTATTGCTAAACGCCCTATCCCTGCTGGCGCTATTTTAACTGCATTATTTTGTATTATTGCTGGTTTATGGGGCTACCCTATGGATTTAGCAATTTGGCAGCCTGTATTGTGTGTAGCGCTTATTGTTGGGGTGTTTATCCCGCTACTTGAAGCTGGCATGGAAATGACGCGCGAAGGTAAAACAACGCAATCAGCCGCTATTGTGGTGTTTGCTTCGACCTTGGTTAATCCTGCTTTTGGTTGGTCACTTACTATGTTACTTGATAACTTAGGGCTGATTGGCTGTAAAGAGCGCAGCGCTGAGCTAACTAAAATGAGCCGCTGGGTGATTCCACTTATTATGTTTGTGTTACTTACCACTGTAATGGCAATTGTAGGCATGTTACCCGGTATACCTGCGTTAATGGCTGACTTTAGGCATTAACCTTTAGCTACCACATCTCATATTTACCCACAAAAAAGCACGGCAATTGCCGTGATTTTTAATACGTGATTTTTAATACACACGGTTAAGCAATTACTGCCAAGAACGCTCAGTCGCTAGTTGTTTTTCAAACGCATCAATTTGTGGGTTTAGCGTTTCGGTTACACCAATAAAATCTAAGCCACTTAATAAGCGCTCTTTTACCTCTTTACTAATATCAAAACTAATTGGTGCAAACTTACTGCTTGTTAGTGTTTGATTTTCAAGGTCGATTTCAATGTTTATATCGTCATGTTGCTCACTCAGTACAAACAACTGCTCAAGCGTGTCGGCAGGTAACGCTATGGCTAACATTTGATTGTTACCACAGTTATTAAAGAAAATATCTGCAAAGCTTTCAGCCAAAATAACTTCAAAACCATATTGCTTAAGTGCCCATGGTGCATGCTCACGAGATGAGCCACAACCAAAGTTATCGCGCGTTAATAATATTTGCGCGCCTTGGTAACACGGGCGATTTAAAATAAAATCAGGGTTTGGCTCGTCGTTATCTAGGTAACGCCAATCATAAAACAATGCAGCATCAAAACCTTCACGGCTAGTTGATGTTAAAAACTGCTTAGGAATAATTTGATCTGTATCTACATTGTTTTTATCAAGTGGGGCCATTAAGCCACTAAAAAATACGCTCATTAGGCTTCTCCTCTAATATCAACAAAGTGACCATGTATTGCAGCAGCTGCGGCCATTGCAGGACTTACTAAATGAGTACGCCCGCCACGTCCTTGGCGACCTTCAAAGTTACGGTTAGAAGTAGATGCACAACGCTTGCCTGCTCCTAGGCGGTCATCGTTCATCGCTAAACACATAGAACAACCTGGTTCGCGCCATTCAAAGCCAGCGGCTTTAAAAATATCGGCTAAGCCTTCGTCTTCGGCTTGTTTTTTAACTAAGCCAGAGCCCGGTACAATTAACGCTTCAATGCCGGCTACAACATGTTTGCCTTCTACAATTTTTGCAGCTGCGCGCAAGTCTTCAATGCGGCTATTTGTACATGAGCCAATAAATACCGTGTCTACTTTCGCGCTTGATAATTTATCGCCCGCTTTTAAGTCCATGTATTTAAGTGCGCTGCGAATAGCGTCCGCTTTAATTAAATCAGGTTCTTGGTCTGGATCGGGTATGCACTCATCAACACCAATTACTTGCTCTGGGCTTGTGCCCCAGGTAATTTGCGGCTGAATGTCGTCGGCATTTAGCTCAACAACTAAATCAAAGTGTGCGCCTTCATCTGTTCTTAATGTTTCCCAATATTCAACGGCTGCATCAAAATCTGTGCCTTTAGGTGCAAACGGGCGACCTTTTAAGTAGTCATAAGTAATTTGGTCTGAGGCAATCAAACCCGCCTTTGCACCCATTTCTATGCTCATATTACATAGCGTCATACGGGCTTCCATTGAAAGCGCTTCAATGCCTTCACCACAAAACTCTGCTACATAACCTGTGCCACCAGCGGTACCTAACTTGCCAATAACCGCCATAATTAAATCTTTAGCAGTAACCGTTGGACGCAATACACCGTTAATTTGAATTTTTAACGATTTCGCCTTTTTTTGCTGTAGCGTTTGCGTTGCTAATACGTGTTCAACTTCAGATGTGCCAATACCATGCGCCAATGCGCCAAACGCACCATGAGTAGAGGTATGGCTGTCGCCACATACAATGGTTGTGCCTGGCAAAGTAATACCCTGCTCTGGCCCCATTACATGCACAATGCCTTGGTTAATTGAGTTTAAATCATAAAGCACAATACCAAACTCTTTACAGTTTTTATCAAGCGCCATTAATTGGTTTTTAGATACTTCGCTTGCTGCATCGAGCGATCGGCTTTTAGTCGATACGTTATGATCCATGGTTGCAAAGGTTTTTTCTGGGCAACGTACAGTACGGTTTTTTTCACGCAAGCCTGCAAAAGCCTGCGGAGAAGTAACTTCATGCACTAAATGGCGGTCAATATAAAGTAAGTCGGTTTGCTCGTTTATGCTGGCAACGGTGTGTGCTTGCCAAATTTTTTCGTATAACGTTTGGGCCACTTGCTAATTCCCTAATCTGTTTGAGTTGCAGCATAACGGTGCTGCAACTTTAATATGTTATTAAATGCGTGAAACGATGGCTGCTGCCACATCGCTTGTGCTGTAACCTGCATTTGGATATATATCTGGTGTGCCAACGCCTGCTTCTACAGCTTCGGCTACTGCTTTTTCAATGGTGCGAGCCGCTTCGTCTTGCCCTAGCGAGTAACGTAGCATTAATGCGGCACTTAAAATTTGTGCTATTGGGTTTGCAACGCCTTTACCTGCAATATCTGGTGCTGAGCCGCCTGCTGGCTCGTATAAGCCAAAGCCCGATTGGTTCAAGCTTGCCGATGGTAATAAGCCCATTGAGCCTGTGATCATGGCGCACTCATCTGACAAAATATCGCCAAATAAGTTATCGCAAAGTAGTACGTCAAACTGGCTAGGCTGCTTAACTAACTGCATAGCTGCGTTATCTACGTAAATGTAATCTAAGCTTACTTCTGGGTAGCCTTTGCTTACTTCGGTTACTACTTCGCGCCATAATACGCTTGATGCTAATACATTGGCTTTATCAACAGAGGTAACATGGTTACTACGTAGTTTTGCCGCTTCAAAAGCAAAGCGGGCAATACGTTCAATTTCTTTTCGTGAGTATGTTTGCGTATCAAATGCAAACTCTTCAGCACCTTCGCCGCTACGGCCTTTTTCGCCAAAGTAAATGCCGCCAGTTAGTTCGCGCACACATAAAATATCAAAGCCTTTTTCACTAATATCAGCGCGAAGTGGCGATGCTGCACTTAATGCAGGTAATAACTGTGCAGGGCGTAAATTACAAAACAAACCAAAGTGCTTACGAAGCGGCAATAACGATGCGCGCTCAGGCTGCTCGTTTGGTGGTAAGTTTTCCCATTTAGGACCACCAACGGAACCAAATAAAATAGCGTCTGAGTTTTCACACGCAGTAAGTGTACTCTCTGGTAATGCTTTACCAAATTCGTCAATGGCTGCGCCGCCAATTGCATAATGCTCACGGTTTAGGGTAAAACCAAACTTATTGCTCACAGCATCAAGTACTTGCTCTGCTGCTGCCATTACTTCTGGACCAATACCGTCGCCAGCTAATACTGCAACGCTGTAGTTTGTTTTACTCATCCTGCTTTCCTTTGTTGTTTTAAATCAGACACTTTTTGTGCACGATAAATTAAGTTATAAACGCGGATCATGGCGCGTACCGACGCTTCAACCACATCCGCTGCAATGCCCGCACCGTGATAAGGTCGGCCATCGTATTTAGCTATAATATTTACTTGGCCTAATGAGCTTGCACCTTGGCCTGTCGCTTCTAAGTTATATTCAATCATTTCAACGCTCATACCGGTTAAGCGCTCAATAGCTGCAAACGAGGCTTCTACTGGGCCATTACCTGTCGCGGCTTCTTGTTTAGCTTCGCCATCAATGCGCATTCCAATAGTAGAGCTTGCTACCGATTGCGAGTTAGAGGCTGAGTTAACAAATTCTAATTGGTATTTTTCGTCTTTGTCGTTAATTTGATTAAAGTAAATCATCGCCTCAAGGTCGTAATCGTATACGGTGCCTTTTTGGTCAGCCAACTCGATAAAGCTTTTATATAAGCCATCCATATCGTAATCAGATTTTTGATAGCCTAATTCTTCTAGGCGATGCTCAATAACATGGCGACCCGAACGCGAAGTCATATTTAATTGGTTACTTGGCACACCAACGCTTTCTGGCGACATAATCTCATAAGTATTTTGCGCTTTTAATACACCGTCTTGGTGAATGCCAGAACTATGTGCAAATGCGTTTTCGCCAACAATTGCTTTATTTGGTTGTACTGGCATATTACAAATTTTAGCCACTTGACGAGATGCGCGGTAAATTTCTTCACTTTTAATATCGGTGTATACTTTTAAGTGGTCGTGGCGCATTTTCATGATCATCGCCACTTCTTCAAGCGAGCAGTTACCAGCACGCTCACCAATGCCATTAATAGTACACTCAATTTGGCGTGCGCCTGCTTGCACTGCAGCCACCGAGTTTGCTACTGCTAAACCTAAATCGTTGTGGCAATGCACACTTAAACGCGCTTTATCAATATTTGGCACGTTATTCATTAAATGGCGGATCATCGCGGCGTATTCGTCTGGCGTTACAAAACCAACGGTATCTGGCAAGTTAATAGTTGAAGCTCCGGCATTAATTGCCTGCTCAACAATTTTACATAAATCCCAATGCGGCGTACGACCGGCATCTTCACACGAAAATTCAACATCATCAGTGTAGTTACGTGCCAATTTAATTGATTTAACGGCCATTGCTGTTGCATCGTCTAGGCTCATACGTAATTTATGTTCAAGGTGCAAAGGGCTTGTAGCAATAAAAGTATGAATACGGCTTTGCTGAGCTGTGCGAAGTGCTTCGCCACAGGCTTCAATGTCTTTAGCAACTGAGCGTGCTAAACCACAAATAATCGGGCCTTTTACTTCGGTTGCAATACGTTGCACCGAGCGAAAATCAGCAGGGCTCGAAACCGGAAAACCCACTTCCATCACATCCACATTCAAGCGGCTAATTGTATGTGCTAATTGAATTTTATCATCTTCAGTAAGGCTTGCTTTAAGCGCCTGTTCGCCATCACGTAAGGTGGTATCAAAAATCCATACTTTATCTTGCTCTTGCATAACTGCCCCTCATTCCTATGTTACCCAAATTTCAATTAATCCCAGCCGCGAGATAAAAAAAACCCCGCAATTGCGGGGTTTTTAGTGTTCAACTCGATGCAAACACACTAATCCCCGCTTACTTGCCATAGCAGTAAGAGGTTAAGTTTTAGTGTAATTAAACGAATAATATGCATCTTGTTTTCTTGTGTGTGTGTTCAGCGAAACCCATTTTTAACATTACAAAGCGACGGAAGCAAGCATAAAAATTCCACAAAACACCTTTAAAACACAACCACAAAGAAAATAAAAACCAATAAACCTTAAATAAAAAGATTAAAAATACAAAACACGCTTCTTGTCACCATAATCAAATCGGCTTTAAAGTGATCCCCGATTAGATAAGTTTTATTATTTTTATCTGGGCTTATAAAGTAATCCCATGTTTAATAATTAAAAAGTGCCATTACTCACTTTATCGACAAAATAGTCAAAGTGATTTGAGTTACATTGAACCTACTTTCATATCGATATAATCGATTCATTCTGTTCAAAGTATCCTGTTAATAAGTAAACTACTGGGCTTGCAGATCCTTTGCTAATATCGTGCATAATCAATACTACCTTTCTTGAGCTACTAAGTTTGTAATAGCGATAGGAGTTAAAGATCTCATACCCCATATATATTTTTCTTTTATTAACTTCTCTAACTGCTTACCTGTCACAATGTTTTTTGTTTTTATGACGCGCTCTGAAAGATAGAAACCTTTTTCATCACGCTCTTTTGAATGTTTTATTGCATACTCTAATAGGTAATCTTCTTCTGGAGAGAAAATAACACCATTTCCCTCCCCTTTTTCTGAGTGCTCTATTTCAGGGTTTGCAATATTCACCCAGTGGAAGTGAAAATCTTCTCTACCATGCGTCATAAATGCTAGATATTTGCCGCCTGGTGAAATACGGTGATTTCTCATCTCCCATTGACGTGGAAAATCAAAATTAACTTTGCGTACTATTTCACCATTAAACTTATGTATCCAAAAGCCATCGTGCTTTATCGCTAAAAACTCTTTATCACCAGGCAGTAAAAAAGCAGCGCCGCTATGATGAATTTGCGGTCGAGAGGTGAGGTCCCCTGTTGGTACATGGTAATTAAAGTGTTTGCCATCTGAGTAAAAAATGACGTTTTCACTGTCTGAGGTCCAGTTAAACCAAGGGTAGCCACCCCCGCCTGACATGGTAATTAGCTTTTTCTCTTTGGTGTCGTATAACTGGCGAGTCGCTCGGTCATTTATATAATCCGAAATAGCGATATAACGGTTATCTGGTGAGCGTGCTGGTGGATGCAATCCCGCAGGCTCCATTTGGGTAAAAATTTCTTCAGGTATAATACGGCGCCTGTCTGAGCCATCTAACCGTGATGACCACAGCGTGCGTACTTCACTGTATTTGTATTTATTCCAGAACATTAACCGCGGGGTTGAAAATGTATCCGCATCGCCATACACCTCTTCGCGTATTTCTAGTGGCCACTCTGGATGGTTTTTGTGCTCTTTAGCCCATGGGTGTTTAGCAACATCAACCTCTACTTGTGGTGAGCTTTGAGATGAGGGCTCTGAGCAACTGCTCAGCAATAAGCTAAAACAAACGCTGAGGGCGCAAAGCATGCTGTGATTTTTTAAAAACGTCATTAAAATTATCCTTTACTACATGAACTTATTTACTAGGTAATACAAATAAGCGCTCTCATTAAAACTTGTGTTATTGAGTCAAAGTGCTTGCACTTACTCTTCTACTATTTCTGCCACTTCAATCGAGAGTGTTAAATTACTGATAAGTAAACGGTGTATTTGAGCTACTATAATTTTTTAAGTTATCAACAAACTCTTTAGCCCATCCACTTGGGTTATTATTGGCAATGAGGCCAATGGACTCCATTGGCGGAATAATAATAGGCCGTTGATTATTATTAGCCGTGTAGGCATGAAACGGCTGACGTACTTCTAATGAGTCACTATTTATTGTCGATAAAATACCAGCACTATTTGTTTTTAATACAATAGGCTTTTTTGCATCATATGTGGCTAACTTAGGCTGTTCAGCCACCACGATTCGGTTTGCTACTGGGGTTAACTTACCAACAGGTTTATTGTTTTCAACATAACCAGTTAATAAGTAAACTAATGGGCTTGCAGATCCTTTGCTTAATTCATGCATTGTTAACGTCTCACATCTTGAACTGCTAAGTTAGTAATTGCTACAGGGACTAAAGTTCTCATGCCCCAGATTCCTTTTTCTTTAACTAACTCTTCAGTTTGCACACCTGTTAGTATGTTTTTTGTTCTGATGACACGCTCAGAAAGATAAAACCCATTTTCATCACGTTCTTGCGAGTGCTTTATTCTATACTCTAATTGATAATCTTCCTCTGGAGAGAAAATTATCCCGCCGCCAGTTCCTTCTTCCGAATTTTCTATTTCAGGATTAGCAATATTCACCCAGTGAAAGTGCGCTTTTGGTCTAGCGTGGGTCATAAACGCTAAATACTTGCCTTCTGGTGAAATACGGTGGTTTTTCATTTCCCACGCTCTCGGAAAACCAAAGTTCACTTTACGCACCACTTCACCATTAAACTTATGTATCCAAAAGCCATCGTGCTTTATGGCTAAAAACTCTTTATCGCCCGGGAGTAAAAACAGCTCATCTGAATAAATTATTTTGCGTTGTGTAAGTGTTGCTGTGGATACGTTGTAATTGTAATGTTTACCATTTGCATAAAAAATAACGTTGTCACTGTCTGAAGTCCAATTAAACGAAGGGTAACCTCCTCCAGCTGACATGGTGATTAGCTTTTTCTCTTTAGTATCGTATAACTGGCGAGTCGCTCGGTCATTTATATAGCCCGAAATAGCGATATAACGGTTATCTGGTGAGCGTGCTGGTGCATGTATACTAATAGATTCAAGCTTTTGAAATACCTTTTCTGGAATAATACGGCGCCTGTCTGAGCCATCTAACCGTGATGACCACAGCGTGCGTACTTCACTGCCTTTATATTTATTCCAAAACATTAACCTTGGAGTTGAAAATGTATCTGCATCGCCATACACCTCTTCGCGTATTTCGAGTGGCCACTCAGGGTGGGTTTTATGCTCTTTTGCCCATGGGTATTTAGCAACGTTAACGGCTGTTGTATTTGCTGAACTTTGCGATGAGGGCTCTGAGCAACCGCTTAGCAATAAGCTAAAACAAACGCTGAGGGCGCAAAGCACGCTGTGATTTTTTAAAAACATTGTTGTTGAGTAATCCTTTCACTCTTTATATTTGTGGCACACGGGAAACTTAAATGTTCTCGAGCGTTTACAAAAATAGTATCCATTTAGTGTAATAACTGTGGGTTATTGGAGATTATTTATTATCAGTAAATACTAAAATAAATAATCTCTCAATTTTTAATAAAAATAACCTATCTCATTACTTTTAAAAGTGCCGATTTTGTACGTAAATGGCATATTGTTTTACTAACTTTAATTTTGCTTTTTCTAAATCTAGATCACTTACTTGCTCATGAGATCCGTACCATTTAACAGTACCTTCAAATTCATCGTCAAAGGGGAGCGCTATATAAAGGGCTTCTTTCGAGCCTATAGGTGATTCTGGTTCATGCCAAAATAGATTATGACCTTGAGAGTAAGTTTTTCCGGTACGACTCACTATGCGATAGTGATAATATTTCCAATCAGGACAATCGCCAAAAACAAATGCATCTGTTTGTGAAAACATACTTACAGAACTGTTCATCTGCTCATTGGTATGAATATCTTCACCACCATTCCCTGGCCCACCCATTAAACGAAACGAACACGTTAAATCGAGCTTGTAAGCGTTAATGTAGCTTTTCCAATGAAAAACACTGTTAGACCAAGATAGTTGTCGTTTTTTTCGTTTTTCCAATAACGCTTTATTACGGTTACGGTTTAAGGTTTGCAGCATTTCTTCATCTATATATTCACCATCTATGTACCCTTTGGCGCCTTCAGCTTGAAGTAAAGTGACTATTTCGGTTTTTCTGTTACTAATAGCAAGCCCAAGCGCACTACTTCCGCTCGATGTTTTTAAATCGGTATTCGCACCTTTTTTTATAAAGGTCGTTACATTCTTTGGATCAGCACTTTTTAATACTGAGTACATTAATGGCGTTTCACCTTTATTATTCTGGTGATTAATATCAACCCCAAGCCTTATCAATTTAGCAATATATAACCTAAGCACCCTGTAACCCATATTTTCTGCTGATCGTAAGTTATATAAAATATGGAAAGCATTTTCTCCTTCATTATTTTCAAACGAATAATTACAGCCTTTATTCTTAAGATAGTTAATTAGTTTTAAATTTGGAGATTCTTTATTAGCAAGGGTCATCATACATACTGGTAGATCTAAATTATAATTTTTACAATTAACATCAACACCTGAATCAACCATATATTTTACTAAAGTAAAATTATTATAAGAAATTGCTTTTTTAAGAGAAGGGCAGCTTAAAACAACTTTTTCGTCGTCTATAAACTCTTGTAATCGAGGAGTAATTTTTTCTTCCCCTATTCTAAGCTCTTCATCTAAAACACGCTGATAATATTCAGGGTTATTTTTTTTATAATAGGAGTAGCTTGCAACCACCAAAATGAGCGGTAATATCAATCTTAAAAATAATACTTTCATTTGTTGTTCCTTAACATTGTTATTAAATTATTGTGTAAATTGCTTGAGTGCTTAAATGAATTATATACAGCGAAAACTCATAATAACTCTATTTTAAATAAATTTAATTTAGAGTTTATCAATATATTATGTGTCGTAGTAATTCCTTCTTTAACACAATTTCATAGTGTATTATTAGGCATTAAAATATGCATATATTTTAATGTCATGTATGGCACAGAAATTATTATAAAGGATTATTTATGCAAAAGCGTGCTGCTTTTAAGATCATTACATACCTCATTTTAGTAACTTTACTTGGTTGTGAAAAAACAGCCCCTGACACACAAAAAAACGAATCCAAAGCAACCCAACCCATAGCTTTAAAAGAAGATATCACCGACGCTGCGCAATTTGATCAAGAGCGTATCCAGTTTTTGTGGCAAGCACCTCAGCAAGAAAAAAGAACGATATGGAGTATCAAAATAGATGGAACAGATCTTCGCCAGGTGCTTGATGAGAAAGAACTCTACGCGACCATTTTACCAGACGTAAACACCTATTATATTAGCGCCATCTCTCGCTCACCAAATAACCGCTATTTAGCTTTAGTTATAAACAAAGAGATCATCGTACATGACCTCTTAACTCGAGAGTATTTTATCATTGGCGAGGCATTAAGGTTCTGGGCGCAACTAATATCTTGGGAAGATAATGCTTTCAATATTTACATGCCTGAGTTTAGAGGTCAGTCAAAAAACTTATATGTTGACCTGAACAACCTAACAATAACCGAGAAGAAAGAAAAAAGTGATACGGTCTATTTAAAAGATGGTTCAACACTCTCTTTTCACGAGTTTCACATGAGTAAATACAGAGAAGATAAAAAGCTATTTAGAATAGATCTAACTGGGTACGATAAACTTAATGGACTATATCTTAATAATGAACAAACACATGGGCTATTGCGCGCTAAAGAAAAGTCTTTTTACTTTAATATCATAACCGGAAAAATGCTCAGCACCTTCGATAAAAACTCTTTTGTACCGTGGCATATTAACCATGCTAATAGTCAATTAGTAGGGACCGACAAAGAACATAAACAATTAATCGTTTATGATGTTACGACAAAAATAACAAAAAACATTTTTATCTCAGGCAACAGATTAAGCGCAATAAGCCCACTTAAAGCAAGTACCTACAATCAAGAAAAGCCCTCCTTTTTACCTAAACTCTCTAACTTACCAAAAGGGTATATTTACGGAGACCGTAAAGTCGATGAAAATTATTATTTTGGAGCAAAGGTTGATGGAAAAGCAGAAGGTTATGGGGAAATGTATCAACGTTATACTCACCTTTGGCAATATCAAGAAAAAAGCGATGTTCTTATACCGCTTCACTATAAGGGAAATTGGAAAGCAGACAAATTTGAGGGGAATGGCGAGGTTATTTATACAAACGGTAGTCACTATAAAGGAGAGTTTTCTTCTTACCTTCATCATGGCCAAGGACGTTTTACTGATAAAGACGGAAACGGCTTTGATGGAAGCTGGTACAAAGGACAAAAACATGGCCGTGGCGTCTGCCTTACCTACCGCAAACCAACTCCATGTGAATACTACTACGATGCAATAGTTACTTATGAGGGTGAGTTAGACGACAATGGCATGCGTAACGGTACAGGTACTTTTAGTTGGACAAATAAATACAGAAAAGAAAGCATTTATAAAGGTAACTTCAAAAATGATTTATTTCATGGTCAAGGCGTGCTAACTGAAAATAGTTATAAAAATCGTGTTTACAAAGGACAGTGGCAATTGGGCCTGCGCCACGGACAAGGCACGCAAATTGGTGAGGGTGCTCATTACGAAGGGCAATGGAAAGCCGATAAGCGCCATGGCAAAGGCACGCAAACGAAGGGTAAAGCTCAGTATGTAGGTCAATGGAAAGCTGATAAACGCCACGGTAAAGGCACGCAGACTGATGAAAACACTCATTACGAAGGTATGTGGCTTAATAACTTCTTTAGTGGCCATGGGGTCTTAACTAGGAATGGAAATGTTTACACTGGCATATTCGAAGCTGGTCAGCTTTATGGTCAGGGTACACGTAAAGACAAAAACGGAAACTCCTATAACGGAGAGTTTAAATATTCCTATTTCCATGGATATGGAGTACTAAACTACGCAAATGGTGATCAATACAACGGCCAGTGGATATCCGGCATGAAGTCAGGCAAAGGCAAGTTAACTTTAGTAAATAGTGACTTTTATGATGGCGATTGGATAAATGATAAAAAGCATGGTGAAGGTGTTTGTTACGAGAATTCAGAGGAGTACCCATGCCAATACTTTGGTGGTTATAAGCTAAATAATATACGTGATGGCTATACAAAATCCCAACAATCTCTAAGCTATAATAATTCAAAGGGCACTTTTGGTGATTACATTGGCGAGCTTAAAAATAATGTACCCCATGGGCAAGGATCATTTTTTAGTAAAGGTAACTATACCTATATAGGTCAATTTGAACATGGGCTATTCAACGGACAAGGCTTACTACAGGAAGCTTATGGCTTTTTAACTTATGAAGGAATGTGGCTAAAAAACAAACCTAATGGCTATGGAAAAAATAGAGTATTTGAGGGGCACTGGAAAGATGGTCTCGCTCATGGAGTAGGTAAGTTAAAAATAAATAGACAAGGGTTTCACGCAGTTACTGTTGAAGGTAATTGGCAAGATGGAAAAATCAGTGAGGGAACTATTATATACCAAGATATTGATTATATAGAAGATAAAGCTATCTACACTAATGTCTGTATTTATACTGGAAGGTTTTCTATTAATAAAAAAATCACTTATTTAGAAAATAACGTCACTTTTGTTCAAGTCGCCCCACAAGGGGAATGTGTACGTGTAGAACAAGTAAAAAAGCACAACATTAATGCTTTGAGTAAAAACCATTTACAAAAGGATAGCAAATGAAACTTACCATAATAGGTTTATTGACCATTTGCTTTAGCTTGACCGGATGCATGGATGAAGCGCAAGATCAAACAACCCCAAAAACACAACCACAACAAGCTAAACAGCCGCTACTTGATTTATTTGCCAAGCCAAAATTGACAACTGAAAAGGCGAAACAAGAAGAAGCGCTTATTTTAAAGGCAATAGCGGATGACCCTTCGGCCCAAATCGCATTAGCAAATATGTATGAAAAAGATAATAAACAAAAACGCGCCTTATTTTGGTATCAACAAGCAGCACAAATCGGCACTAGTGGAAAGTCAGCTTTAATCGCGTTTGAGCAAAAAATCTTACAACAGGAAAAAATAGCAGAAGCAAAAAAAAATGAGCAATATAAACTAGCAAGAATCGAAAGTATAAAACAAAGATATCAAACTAACTTAACGGAAGCCGAAAGTGGGTCGACTATCAGCTATGACACATTGATGAAATACTACCCTGTAAACTTTAGCGCAGTAAAAGATCCTGCTTTCGTTAAGAAATTTTTAAAAAAGTTAATTGCATACGAAGCAAAAAAACCAACGTTTAAGCTGGTGGAACTAAAATTAGAAGCCGCTAATACAAACAGAGAAAAAAACGTCCCTAGCGCAATTGCCTTAGCCAAAAAACTCGCAGAATCGGGGTCTGTAGACGCTGCTTATTTTTTAGGTTGGTTGCACCAATTTGGCTCATTGTTGGATAAAGATATCGCTAAAGCGATTTACTGGTATAAAAAAGCAGCCGAGTTAGCTGATATTCGTGCATATCGCAGTTTAGGGTGGATATATCACTCTCACTATAACGATAATAAAGCAGCCGCTCACTGGTATGAAAAATCAGCTAATTTAGAAGATCAAGTATCTCAGTTTAATTTAGCCGTTTTATATCACTTAGGCACAGGTGTAGATAAAAACTTAAAAAAAGCTTCACAGCTATATAAAGCAGCAGCTGACGCCGGGCATAACTCTGCAAAGGTCAATTTAGCTAACATGTACGAAAATGGTATTGGGGTAAGCAAAAACAAAGAACTTTCTAAGCAATATTATGCCAGCTACCTGCATATAAACCCTGCAAATAAAAAAAGAGAAAGTCAGCTAAATATAGAACCAGCCACTGATACGATAAAGTTAAGTATTAATCCTGCTAGTGTCAAAAGATATAATATGCTTTCACTTTACCAACGCTCAGGCATATATAGTCATTCTATTGATATAAGTAACCTACCCATTATTGAGAATCAATGGATTTATCTCTCTTTTATAAATATTCCTGAAATAGGTTTCTATTCATTATTTCAAGGTACAAAAGACAATTTATTTCAATGGGTACATATGGATAGTATGCCCTTCGATGTTGTTCGATATGACATGTAGAAGATCATAAAAAACGTTGGCCTATTGTTAATAGGTCAACGCTTTTTTCGAAAGACTCTGATAATAAGTATGCATAGGGGTTAGTACTTTCTTTGCTCATACCCGTTTAAAATATTGGTTTTAGACATAATACGATAAGTAGCAGGCTAGCCATCATTTGGATCTTGCATTAAATCAAAGCTGCCGCTTTGGAGGATATTAGTAAATTTTATTTTTACCCATAACACCATCAACCGTACTATAATTAAACCCAAGTATATTGGGTCTAGGTTACCTATTTGCACGTTAAAGCTTTTAGTTTTAAATTTCTTGAACAGCCACCACACGATTAAACAGTGGGGTGAGCTTACTAATTGGCTCCCCTCTATTAACATAACCCGTGAGTAAATATGCTTTAGGGAAGCTACATATCCCTGTATTCAATTGCTCTGTCATTATTCATCCTTGATATTAAACACGCCAAAAATAAATATTCCGGTCATGCCCCAAATATTACTTTCTTTAATCGGTATCTCTTTTGTTTGCTGAGTATTTAAATCAAACTCATAAAAAAAATAATCTGAATAAGACCGACCATTCCCCATTAAATCAGTCGAATCTTTAAACCCTTGACTTAACACTTTATTTTTTATCTGAGAAAAAATAACTCCATGTTTTTTTCGGCAATATAATGCGCTTACTGGGGTCGGATAAGTTAATCCAATAATTTTGCGCGGCTCCAAGCCCTTCTGATACAAAATAGATATAATCGCCGAAAGGTGATACAGCCAAGTGCCGCATTGTAAACTGAGTATTAAAACCTAAATCAACCTTTTCTATCACGTCGCCATTAAAGTCATGTAACCAGTATTTATTTTTTTTATCGGCTAAAAAGGTTTTGCCACCTGGCAATAAAAACAAACCATTAGAGTAAATAATTGGCCGCTCAGTGAGCTTTTTTGTAGGCACATGGTAGTTATAATGCTTACCACTGGCGTAAAAAATCACATTCTCACTGTCTTTGGTCCAGTTAAAATGGGCATGGCCATAACCTTCACTCATTAAAATAAACTGTTGGGTTTTGGTATCCCACAGCTCGCGGGTAAAACCGTGCTCTGTTGTATCCATAGATAAAGCAATATAGCGATTATCCGGAGAGCGCTTGGGTGTGTGGCTACCAATAAGCCCCCTACCTTCAAAGGCTGTTTCGGGGATTATGCGGCGCCTATCTGAGCCATCCATCCGAGCCGAAAACAGCGTTTTCTTTTTCATCCATTCGACTTTCGCGTTAAATAAAATACGCGGGGTTGAAAATGTTTCTTCATCGCCATACACCTCATTGCGCACCTCTTTGGGCCACTCAGGGTGATAACTATGACGGTACGCTATTTTATCTTTACTAAATCGGCTTGGCTGCTCTTCAGCAACTTGTTTAGCAGGTGGATTAGGCTCCTCACCACAGCCTGTTAATAGCAATGTAGCGACACTTAGTAACATTATTACTACACGGCGTGAAAGTGACTTAGTTAAAAGACTTGTCGTTAAAAGCGGTTTAAGTAGGGCTGTGTTTTGTGAGATTAATGACATGGGTAATCCTAGTATATACGGGTGGTTGTGAAGCGCTTTAGATGTTTGGTAACCGTATTGCCTTACTATGCGCAATAGCGTTTCACCTTGGGCTACCGTGTGTTGTTGGGCCATTGTGTATCCTTAAACTTTGCCTACAAACCAATCTTCGCTATCGAGTTCAAAAAAGCTGACTTTAGCGTTTTCAAAGTCGGGCCCTGATACATTGGTATAGCCATTTTGATCGACTATGCTTGGGAAATAGCTTAGTTACTTATTCTTACGCCACCGTGCTTGCCCTGAGGCTAGTTCGTGTAATACACGACCTGTAAATCCTGCGTATGGTGTATTTGAAATCCAAACCTTTATCTCACCTGATTCACCCATTCCTACTATTAAATATGGTTTTACATCTTTAAAAACCTTACCTGTATGCGCTGTGTATGAAGGTAAGGTTTTAGCTAATTGATAACCATTTTTATCTATTGCCACTTCACCAAAGTAAATTCTATTTTCTGATTTATCTAACCATTCAACCGCGACTTTTTCTGGGAATTTTTGATCGTAAACACCACTTGTTTTACCGGCACTTTGCCAGCAACAACCAAGGCTCCCCATAGGAATACCCCAACTATTATCAAAAGTGATTGATTGCACCCAGATCTCATTGCCTTTTTGTGTCGCACCGCCTGCAACCATGTAATCAATTTTACCTGTTGACGAGCAACCCATTACAAATAATGTAAAAGCGAGTGTGATGAGTGATTTTATGAGGTTGTCCATAATCTATATCCATTTATTAATTGTGATTGCCATTGCTCACTTGTTTCAGCTTGCTCTGGCTGGTTATAAAAAAGCTCGCGCAGTTGGTTTTGGGTAGTGAATTCAGCGTCTTCTTCTGGGCCATGAGCAATCGCATCAATCATTGCTGAATATTTAACACTGTGGTGGATGTAATCTTTGTATAAAGCCTGCCAAGCATCACTTTGTGGGCCAAAGCTACGGGCACTATCAACCAGTGTTTTAAGCTCGCATCCCTGTTAGGCTGCTCAGCATAACAATTCGATTTGCTACCGGGGTTAACTTACCCAACGGTGTGTTATTTTCAACATATCCAGTTAGTAAATAAACCAATGGGCTTGCAGATCCTTTGCTCATGTCATGCATAACTAGTTACTCTGTGCTTTTTGGTTGGTAATAGCGACAGGTGCTAAAACGTTAAGCCCCAAAATATTCATTTCTTTAGTACGCGTAATACGTTTCTCTCCCGTTAAAATATTGGCTCTAGTGATAATGCTATAAGTAACAGGTTTACCAAGCTCATCAACCTCGCCCATCGGGTTAAAACCAAATTTAAGCGTGACATTTTCATCCAATGAAAATATCACTCCACCACCCTCCCCTTTTTCTGAGTGCTCTATTTCAGGGTTTGCAATATTCACCCAGTGGAAGTGAAAATCTTCTCTACCATGCGTCATAAATGCTAGATATTTGCCGTCTGGTGAAATACGGTGATTTCTCATCTCCCATTGACGTGGAAAATCAAAATTAACTTTGCGTACTATTTCACCATTAAACTTATGTATCCAAAAGCCATCGTGCTTTATCGCTAAAAACTCTTTATCACCAGGCAGTAAAAAAGCAGCGCCGCTATGATGAATTTGCGGTCGAGAGGTGAGTTCCCCTGTTGGTACATGGTAATTAAAGTGTTTGCCATCTGAGTAAAAAATGACGTTTTCACTGTCTGAGGTCCAATTAAACCACGGGTAGCCGCCCCCGCCAGACATAGTGATTAGTTTTTTTTCTTTAGTATCATATAACTGGCGAGTCGCTCGGTCATTTATATAACCCGAAATAGCAATATAACGGTTATCTGGTGAGCGTGCTGGTGGATGCAATCCCGCAGGCTCCATTTGGGTAAAAATTTCTTCTGGAATAATACGACGTCTGTCTGAGCCATCTAACCTTGATGACCAAAGCGTATAAACCTCGCTGTATTTATATTTATTCCAGAACATTAACCGCGGGGTTGAAAATGTATCTGCATCTCCGTACACCTCTTCGCGTATTTCTAGTGGCCATTCTGGGTGGTTTTTATGCTCTTTAGCCCATGGGTATTTAGCAACATCAACGGCGGTTGTGTTTGTTGAGCTTTGCGATGAGGGCTCTGAGCAACCGCTTAGCAATAAGCTAAAACAAACGCTGAGGGCGCAAAGCATGCTGTTATTTTTTAAAACCGTCATTATTAAAGTCCTTTTAAGCAGTTAAAGTACTGAGCCGTTCTGCACACTATGTCCATACCCTAATAAATAAAAAGCTCATATTCATGAGCTTTTTTATTCTTACTATAATTGCGCTGTTGCGCTCAGTTATGTTGGTAGTAACTACTTAAATTACGAATAAATTTATTCGCTTTTAAAAGCTCCTAGCGGCCTTACTTTCCTCTTTGTAGCATCTTCAACAAACCACTGTTTCACTTCATCTTCAGTCAACCCTTCCTCTGACAAGCGCTTATATAGGTCTTTTTGTGATGGGGTTGAATGATCGCTATTTAGCTCAGCGGCTAATTCTTCTAAATCAGCCTCTGGTAGTGTTTTACCCCAAGGCAAATTGCTATTTGTAGGGTTCGGTAGTGGTAACTTTAACTGCAAGCCATGGTTGCTAATTTTATCGGTCATCGAACCGATATCATTAAAATTAAAGCCCGAATTTCCCGCCGAGTTAAAGCTAGCAATACCTAGCTCCATCGTATATTGCCTGTCTTCTTTGTCAGTAAATATATCACCAAATTGGCTTGTAAATATGTCTCCAAAAGGCCTTAAGCCGTTTACTTTAACACGCTTAGGTGAGTCATATTTCAAACTAAAATTTGCAGCAAAAACAAAAACCTGCTCTTCACCGGCAAATGCTTTAGCGTCTTTGTTATGCCAATTAAGCAGCGCTCGACCCTGTTTACCTTTTTCGTTATAAGGGCCTGCGTTATTCAATAATTCAATTAACTCTTCATACTCTGGGCCTACCTGCTCATCAATTTGGCACTGGTTGTCATACCACTTATCCTCGAATTGATAGTCATCGTCATGCCACGTGTCCACCATTTTATTTAAAATACGTTCTGTTTTATAACCTTTATTTGCATTACGTGTAGCCTTGCCTAAATAGCAAAGTTTTGACTGATACTTCGGGCCTATATCATTAATACCAATAGTTTGCTGCAGTATTAAATCACATGGCACACTACGCCAATCTAAACCAATGAGTTTTTTGGTATAATTATCAGACTCTAGCTCTGTACAGGTCGCTACAACCATAATATCGACTTGGGTATTCCAATCAAAGTCATCAAATATTATGTCATCGCCAAACTGGCGTACTTTAAACCCTAAACTTTGTGCGGCAGCAAATTCACTCTTAAACAAACGAACAACTTGCCCTTGCCTTTGTATTTTACTGGTTATTAAATAAGGTTTACCCTCACCACCAAAGCGCACCAAAATTCTAATGCTTTTTTCCCCAGCAAAAAGCTCTGGATATACAAAGCTTGAGCTACTACTCGTTAAAAAATCTTTTATTAATAGTGACTCTTCATTACCACCATTACGCTTTGTATTTAAATCAACATAAAACTCATTCGCCACAAACTTATTTTTTAAGCCTAAGGCATAGAGGACCTCCGCAGTGTCAGACTCAAAAATCATCTCATCACTATTATCTTTACGCTCCCCCATTAGTGGCAATACAACATTACTGCTACTACCAACTTGTGCACCAATGTAATAACGCATATCAGAAAAATTGTCATCTTGATAATATTCAAGTGCAGAGTCGTTTATAATCGAGTAAAAGGCTTCTTCGTGCACCATAGGCTTGGTACCTAAATACGTTTTTGGCCCTAATTGAAAAAACGGTGTAAATACACAACCAAACTTTCCGGCAAAGTGCTTTTCATTCTCTAATAGCTCAGACTCTACAAGCGGCCTTACAAGCTCTTTATAAGCAAGTTCGTTATTTATTACGCCATCACAGCGCGTTACTTCAAACGTAATAGGTGCAATACCGGTCATCGTGTCGTTAAACACCACGAGAACACGAACCGGGGTGAATGGTGTTAGCCGCTTTAGTTTATTGGCAATAATTGGCAACCACTTTTTTGTAGTTTGATCTTGATAATATATAGCGCTGTGATGATAGCTCGCCTCACCATATTCAGAAAATACCGGTTCAAATGTGTTTGCAAAGCTTTCGAGGTATTTACTGCCTTCTTTTTCTTGCGTGGCAAATGTGTGAATGGGGAAGTAATTTTGAAATTCAGCCGTAATATAATTATGCTCACGCGCTACTGTCGGCACCGTCATCATATAAAAACCATACGGATTAGATTGCGATTGCAAATAAAGCGTGTTTTCAGGATCTGTAACTGCGGCTTTACGTGCCGCTTTATCTAGCAAGCTGTAGTTGTCACTAAAGCCGTAAAGTGCTTTTTTATCACCATTTTTACTTTGCTTTTGATTGGTAATGCTATCAATTAAAAACACCCAAAACGTATCCATCCTAATTGATGCACCAGGTAAATTAGGCAGTGCCCAGCTATCACCTAATAAAAAGTTTTCTATGTATTGTTTTACTTTATAGCGTTCTAAATTTGAATAATATTGGCTTTTATCACCTTCACGCTGAGCCCTAAGTAGTAACCCCATAAGGCCCGATATGGCCTCTGAGCGCAACCTAAATTGAGCTGCCCATTGTGTACTTTGCTGCGTTTTTCCGTCTTTATTATATTCACTTAATAGCTCATGCATCATACCTTGATTAGCTGCACACTCTTGGCCTAGGCGTTTATCTCGCTGAATTTCTGCGTAATAATGTTTACAGGCGTTATCGAGGAGTGCTTCATCCATTAAATTCGCAGCCGACGTAGCAATAGCGCCACCCGCTTTTATTACCGCTACTGCCGCGGCAATGGGAGCTGTTATTGGGATAAATGCCATAACACCCAGAGCAATGTTAATCATTTGCCACGCCATATCGTCGCCTGTTTCATCTACTTTTATATCATTGGCTACGGTTAAATTACGAAAGCGCTCTAGGCTATCCATACCTTCACGAGACGGGCAAACATTTATTTGGCTAATAGCATACGCCGCAATATGTACACGGCGGTTTTGTGCTCGGCTTGCCTCATCTTTATTATTTATAAGTGGTTGAGCATAACCCAGCCCTAGCACTTCAATACGCGCCTCATCAATGCCTGCTTGGGTAACTAAAATGTGCTTAACAGCCTCTGCTCGTCGCTCAGATAACGCAATATTATAATCGTAATTACCTATATCGCAGGTGTGACCTGCCACGGTTACTTTAAGGCTCTCATTTTGCTTAAGCGCTTTTATAACGGCCTCGCTTTGCTGCAAAATGATATTGCGGTAATCATCGGTTACTTGCTCGCTATTAAGCGAAAACGTCCCTTCAATTACGACATCTTTTACAATTTCTTTGGCACTTAAATGCTCAAAATAATCGTTAGCAACCGTTTTATAGTGCCGTTTAGCTTGCGCTAAATTAGGGATATTTGTACCAAATTGCTGCAACGTAGTTTGCCCAAGTGCTGCAATATTTGTGGTTAAATCAGCTATATTGAGTGCATTACCTGCTGCATCCATTGCTACCTTAGGAATGCCAAGCTTTTTACCTAAACTATTATTATAGCTTTCCATTGCTGCTGGTGTGTTAGCTGGTAAACGCCACAAATTTTCTGCAAGTGCTTGCCGCCAAGCATCGGTTGTAAAGGCAGCGCGAGCTTCACGTAGTTTTTTCCAAGCATCCTGCCCATCTTGCATAGCGAACACAGCATCTAGCGTTGTTTGAATAGTTGTATCTTCTGTTTTATTTAAGTGAGTATGTATTGCTTTAGCAATTTTACTCCCTAAAACAAATTTACCATTAGTGGTAAAATTACCGTTACTAGCACTGGCGGTTATATCGGTATTTATTAACCCTGCGGCTAATTGTGCACGGCCTTTAGCCACCGCTCAGCCATGGCAAAAACTCTCAAAGCCACTGGCTATTTTTATTGGTTCATCGCTAACTTTAGCGCGACCAATTTCTTTACCGTTTTCATCTTTAACACTAATATTTTTAGGGTCATACGTGGCATGCTCGGTT
This sequence comes from Pseudoalteromonas sp. SWYJ118, assembly GCF_015864505.1. Classification (NCBI taxonomy): domain Bacteria; kingdom Pseudomonadati; phylum Pseudomonadota; class Gammaproteobacteria; order Alteromonadales; family Pseudoalteromonadaceae; genus Pseudoalteromonas; species Pseudoalteromonas sp. SWYJ118. The sequence continues at coordinate 172,828 of NZ_JADYXC010000009.1, forward strand.
TTTAAATCTTTGGCATAGCTTATTAAGTGGCTATAAAAGCGAGGAAATTGCTTTATTATTGCCTCTTCAACCGAAAGCGGGTCGCAATTAATTACATCAAACTCACCTGCCTCATTTTTTATATCAAAGTGGATCATTTCGGCGAGTTCATAGTAATCGTAGTTATCATCTGACTGAACTGATTTGGCACACCAGTTTGAAATATTAGCTAGGTAGGTATCTTGATCAAGCCTTACTTTGATTCTATACAACCCTTTGGGTAGTATCTTGTTAGTACCTGATATCACTGCTAATTTAGTTTCGCGGTCGAAAGTAGCTGGTATATCCCTTCCCTCTGGTGTTGACAAAACAATATTTGCGCCGGGAGAAAGAAGCGGAATGTTTGGATTAATACTTAAAATTATTGCTCGCGTTTTAGCCAACACATACGCTTGAATAGTTTGTACGTTTTTTTGAGTTATTTCTTTTGCGTACCACTTATTGTAAGTGTCGTCTTCGCTATTTTCTGCAGGCTGTTTTAAATTTGTAACAGGGACTGTTTGTAACTCTAATAACGGCGTATTTGAGCTACTGTAATTTTTTAAGTTATCAACAAACTCTTTCGCCCATCCACTAGGGTTATTATTGGCAATGAGACCAATGGATTCCATTGGCGGAATAATAATAGGCCGTTGATTATTAGCAATGTAGGCATGAAACGGCTGACGTACTTCTAATGAGTCACTATTTATTGTCGATAAAATACCGGAGCTATTTGTTTTTAATACAACAGGTTTTTTTGTATCATAAGTGGCTGACTTTGATTGTTCAGCAATAACAATTCGGTTTGCTACCGGCGTTAATTTACCCACGGGTGTATTGTTTTTAACATAACCAGTTAATAAATACACGATTGGGCTGGCACTTCCTTTGCTAATGTCATGCATAACTAGTTACTCTGTGCTTTTTGGTTGGTAATAGCTATAGGTGCTATGCTTCTAAGCCCCCACATTCTCATTTCTTTAGTGCGTATTACCTGCTGTTCACCGGTTAAAATATTAGTTTGGGTAATAATACTATAAGTAACTGCCTTGTTGTTTTCATCAACTTCACCTCTAGGGTTATAGCCAAATTTAAGGGTAACATCTTCATCAAGTGAAAAGATTACGCCATTTCCCTCCCCTTTTTCTGAGTGCTCTATTTCAGGGTTTGCTATATTCACCCAATGGAAGTGAAAATCTTCTCTACCATACGTCATAAACGCTAAGTACTTACCATCGGGTGAAATACGGTGGTTTTTCATTTCCCACTTACGTGGAAAACCAAAGTTAACTTTGCGTACTATTTCACCATTAAACTTATGTATCCAAAAGCCATCGTGCTTTATCGCTAAAAACTCTTTATCACCAGGCAGTAAAAAAGCAGCGCCGCTATGATGAATTTGCGGTC